>DASXYT010000001.1:0-23192 GCA_036502345.1 Pseudonocardiaceae bacterium
TGCGTATTGCGGGCTATGCGGGCCGAGAAGTCGGTCGGAAGCGCAAGCGCCTCGTCGAGGGCATTCGTGTGCAGCGACTGGGTGTGCCCCTGGGTGGCCGCCATCGCCTCGACGCACGTCCGGACCACGTTGTTGTACACATCCTGGGCGGTCAGCGACCAGCCCGAGGTCTGACAGTGCGTGCGCAGCGAGAGTGACTTGTCGTTCCTGGGCTCGAACTGTTTCACCAGTTTCGCCCACAGCAGCCGGGCCGCCCGCAGTTTGGCGACCTCCATGAAGAAGTTCATGCCGATGGCCCAGAAGAACGACAACCGGGGCGCGAAAGCGTCCACCGACAGCCCCGCGGCCACACCGGCCTTGATGTACTCGACGCCGTCGGCCAGCGTGTACGCCAGTTCCAGGTCGGCGGTCGCTCCGGCTTCCTGCATGTGATAGCCGGAAATGGAGATCGAGTTGAACTTCGGCATCTTCGCCGACGTGTACGCGAAGATGTCCGAGATGATCCGCATCGACGGCTGCGGCGGGTAGATGTAGGTGTTGCGGACCATGAATTCTTTGAGGATGTCGTTCTGGATGGTCCCGGCCAGTTGCTCGGGGGCCACGCCCTGCTCCTCGGCGGCCACCACGAACAACGCGAGTACCGGCAGCACGGCACCGTTCATCGTCATGGACACGCTCATCTTGTCCAGCGGGATGCCGTCGAACAACTGACGCATGTCGTAGATCGAGTCGATCGCCACGCCGGCCATTCCGACATCGCCTGCCACCCTGGGGTGGTCGGAGTCGTAGCCGCGGTGGGTGGCCAGGTCGAACGCGACCGAAAGGCCTTTCTGCCCGGCGGCCAGATTGCGCCGGTAGAACGCATTGGATTCACCAGCGGTGGAGAATCCGGCGTACTGCCGGATGGTCCACGGCTGGTTCACGTACATCGTCGGATACGGGCCACGCAGATACGGCGGCAGTCCCGGATAGGTGCCGAGGAAATCCAGCTCATCGGTGTCCCGCGCGGTGTACAGCGGCTTGATCTCGATGTCCTCGGGCGTCGGGAACGACCACGCGTCGACACCCTTGCCGGTGCGCTCGTGAACCGCGTCCTGCCAGGCCGCCTCGGTGCCGCCCGCTGCGGGCTCACCCAGTTCGATGTCGGCGAAATTCGGGATGCTCATTAGGCCACCATCCCTGTTGCAGCCCGAACGGATAGGGTTGTGACCACTCGGTCCCGGTGGGTGCATGGCCATGGGTGCGTGCCGCTCGACGGCCAGCATGAGTACTGCCAGCCCCACCGGGCCGAGGCCGCTTCACCGGCCTTAGGAACACGCCCCGACCTGGTCGAGGGCCGATTAATGAGCTTCCGGCGAGCGTCCTCATGACCGAGCGGGTCCTTCACCGTCAGCGAAGGAGTACCGCGCGCGTGTTCGCGGGATGGGACTGGGCCACCGGCTCGCACGATGTGACCGTGATCGACCAGGCCGGGGCGAGGACCGACCGATGGGCGCTGGCCCACGCCGAGACCGGGATCGCCAGCACCCTGGCCCGGCTGCGCCGCCACGGCGATCCAGCCGAGTTGCCGGTAGCCATCGAGACCACTCGGGGCTTGGTCGTGGACCGGCTGCTGGCCGCCGGTCACCCCGTGATTCCCATACACCCCAACGCATTCAACGCCGTCCGCCCCCGCTGGGGCGCGGCCCGAGCCAAAAGTGACCCCGGCGACTCGTTCAAGCTGGCCGACTACCTGCGCACTGACGGCCACCAGTTGCGGACGTTGAGGCCCACCCTGCCCGAGACGCTGGAGCTGCAAGCGCTGACCCGCCAACGCGCCGACCACGTCGAAGCCCGCGTCGCGGCGGTCAACCAACTCGCCGCGCTGCTGGATGAGCACTGGCCCGGCGGCAAAGCGGTGTTCGCCAGCCTGGATTCCGACATCACTCTGGCCTTCCTGGACCGCTACCCCACGCCGCAGGACGCGGCCGGGCTGACCGCCGCTCGACTGGAGGCGTTCTGCCGCAGGCAGGGCTACTCCGGTAAACGGCCCGGCAGTGTGCTCATCGAGCGGCTGCGGGCCGCCCCGACGGCGGCCTCCCGGCTGGGCCAGCAGGTGATCGCCCGGCTGGTCGGCGTCCAGGTGCGGCTGGTGCGGTCCCTGCGCGCCACCATCCGCGAGCTGGATGGTGGCATCGCCGAGGCGATCAAGGCCCACCCCTGGGCCGAGCTGATCGCCGGACTGCCCCGGATCGGCACCGTCAACCTGGGCCAGATCGTCGGTGAGATCGGCCCGATGCTCGAACGCGCCACCAGTTGCGCGCAGTTGGCCGCCGAGACCGGGGCCGCACCGGTCACCAAGGAATCGGGCAAACACCGTGCGGTCAACTTCCGGCACGCGGTCAACCGACGTGCTCGGCAAGCCCTGATGACCTTCGCCGACAACAGCCGGCACGGCAGCGACTGGGCCGCGGCGATCTACAACGACGCCCGCGCCCGCGGCAAGCGCCATCCTCATGCCGTGCGCATCCTCGCCCGCGCCTGGCTGCGCGTGATGTGGGCCTGCTGGCGGGACAAGTCCTGCTACGACCCCGCCCTCCACGCCACCAACAACAAGATCAACACGGCTCGGAGGTTGACTTAGGAAACTCATGCGCCCTCCTCCAGCTTCGCCCAGGTGGTCCGCAACACGTCCAGCGCGTCACAGCCACGGTAGAGGAACGTGTCCACGGCCGAGTACTCGTCGTTCGGCGGCCCCGCCAGCAACACGGTGACCGCGCCCGCGGCCTTCAGCGCACCGGCCAGTGTCGGGACCTGCGCCGCGTACGCCTTGTCCGTGCCACACAGGCACGCGATCGTCGCCCCGCTGGCCTTGAACGCCTCGACCACGGCGTCGTCGCCGTCGGTCGGGCCTGCGGTCGGTGTCTCGATTCCGCCTGCCTGCAACAGGTTTGCCGCGAAACCGGCCCGCCCGGTGTGTGCCGCGACTGGGCCGAGGGTGGCCAGGAAGACCGTCGGCCGGTGGCCCTTGTCGGCCAGTACGGCGTCCGACCGGTCCCGGAACCGCTCGAAGTCCTCGGCGTACCGCACCCTGGGCAGGCCGCCCGTGGCCACCGCCACCGAGGGCCTGTCCACCGGGCGTTCTGCCAGGTTGGGGAACTCGCTGACGCCGGTGATGGCGTCCGTCCTGGTGGCCACGTTGGCCGCCCTCGCGGCCCTGGTCAGGGCCAGTCGGTCGGCCAGGTCACCGGAGGCCAGCGCGGGCACGATGCCGCCCGCCCGCTCCAGATCGGTGAACACCGTCCACGCCCGGCGCGCCAGTTCCTCGGTGAGCGACTCGACGTACCAGGAGCCGCCAGCCGGGTCGATCACGCCGGCCAGCCGGGACTCCTCGAGCAGGATCGACTGGGTGTTGCGGGCGATCCGGCGGGCGAAGTCGTTGGGCCTGCCGATGGCCGAGTCGAACGGTGCGACGGTGACGGCGTCCGCGCCGCCGACGCCGGCGGAGAAGCAGGCCACGGTGGTGCGCAACAGGTTCACCCACGGATCGCGGCGGGTCATCATGGCAGGCGCGGTGACGGCGTGCTGCCGTTGCGCACGCGCTGCCGGCGCCACCCCGCACACCTCGGTCACCCGCGCCCACAGCCGCCTGGCCGCGCGCAGCTTGGCCATGCCGAGGAACTGGTCGGCGGACACGGCGTAGCGGAACTCCAACTGGCCGGCCGCCGTGTCGACGTCCAAGCCGGCGTCGGTCAGTGCCCGCAGGTAGGCGACGCCGGTGGCGAGCGCGCAGCCCAGTTCGTCGGCATCCGCGCCGCCTGCCTCGTGATAGGGCAGGGCGTCCACCACCATGCCCCGGCAGCGGTCGGCGTAGGTCGCCACCAGCGCGGCGGCGGTCGCCAGATCCGCTTCGGAGCCGTTGCGCGCCGCGAAACCGATCGGGTCGACGCCCAGATTCCCGCCGACGGGCAGGTCCTCGTGCAGCGTGACCAGCGCCTCGGCGGCAGCGGCGTAGTCGGCGCCCGCGTCCAGCGTGACGGGGGCCAGGTCCAGCAGTACGCCGGACAACGCGGTGGCCAGGCCGCTGACCGGCACGCCGCCCTGGCCGACGACCAGCCACAACGAGCTCACGCCGTGGTCCAGGTCGGCGAGCACGCTGCTGTTCACCACGGCTGGATCAGGGTCGTCGTAGCGGGCCCGGACGTCCCAACCGGCGACGGTGGCGCCTTCCGGCCTGCTGCCCCTGGTGAACGGCGCCAAGCCGGGTGGTCCGGTCACCGGCACGTCGTCGTCCCGCGTGTACAGCGGAGCGATCTCGATGCCGTCGTAGGTGGTCGCGGCCAGCAGTTCTTCCGGCGCCGGCGCTTCCTCCGCATCCGCGCGACCCGACTTGACCAGCACTGTTCTGACGAGCTCCCGCCACTCCTGCCTCGTCGGGACGGGAAAGTCCACGGCGAGCGCGAGCTGTTCTGGCGGCGTTGTCATGCTCTGCAATGTTAGTGACGGGCGGTGCCATCGGCATGTGAGCCGCGTCGCTGGGGCACCGATCTAGGGGGGTGCGCGTGCGCTCCGCCACAATGGGCAGGTGACCGAGCCACCGTCCGCCGACTCCAACCCGGAGCAGCCGACCCTGACCAGCCAACGGCTGATCGCGGGCCGGTATCGGTTGCGTCGGGTGATCGGGCGCGGCTCGATGGGCGTGGTGTGGCTCGGCTACGACGAGGTGCTGCACCGGCAGGTCGCCGTCAAGGAGGTGCAGCTGCCGGCCGGTATGCCCGAGGCCGAGGCGGGTGATGCCAGGGAGCGCACGCTGCGCGAGGCCAGGGCCATCGCCGCACTGACTCACCCGAACGTGGTCGCTGTGTACGACGTGGCCAAACAGGGTGTCGAGCCGTTCGTGGTGATGGAGCTGCTCCGTGGCCGCAGCCTCGCCCAGCTGCTGACCCAGCTCGGCACGCTGAACGCGGAACAGCTGGCGGTCGTCGCGGACGCGATCGCGGCCGGGCTCGACATGGCGCACCGCAGGGGCATCACGCACCGGGACGTGAAGCCGGGCAACGTGCTGGTCGGCGAGGACGGGCAGGTCAAACTGACCGACTTCGGCATCTCCAGGAACGTGTCCGAAGTCACCATGACCAGCAGCGGACTGATCCTCGGCACGCCCGCGTACATGGCGCCGGAGGTCGCTGCCGGCGGCGAGGTCACCACGGCAGCCGACCTGTGGAGCTTCGGTGCCACGCTGTTCGCCGCCGTCGAGGGCAGGCCGCCCTACGACGCCGGTGACCCGCTGGCCACCGTGAACGAGGTGGTGCACGGCGAGATCCCCCGGGTGCCAGACACGGCGCCGCTGGCCGACGTGATCACCGGGTTGATGGACAAGGACCCGACGCGGCGGATGAGCGTCATCGAGGTGCGCAGGCGGATCCGGCCGCTGCTGCCCGAGTTCGGCAAGGTGGTGTTCCCGCCGGACGACTCCGAAGTGGACGGCGGGCCGGTGGACAACAAGCCGACCACCCACCTGGCCACGCCGAAGCCCGCCGCGCCTGTCGCCGCGCCGCCGCAGCGGCTGGCCGCCGATCCGGGTCCGCTGCCGTGGTCTGTGCCAGCGGGTCCGCCATCTGGTCCGCCATCGGTTGCGCCGTTGGCGCCCGCGCCTGGTCCGTTGCCGTTCACCCGGCAGCCGGTCGCCCGGCCGGTGCGGCGTGGGCGGGGTCCCGTTGTCCTCGCGGTCCTGACGGTGGTCGCCGTCGTGCTGTTCGCCGCCGCGGCCGGTGGCGGATTCGCGGCGACGCGGATGTTGTCCGGCCGGCCGGTCCTGCCGCCGCCGGTCGCTCCGACGACCACGAGTGCGCCACCAGCCCAGCCGGTGACGAGTTTCGTCACGGTGACCGCGCAGGCACCCGTGTTGAACAGCACCCAGGCCGACGGCTTCACGTTGTCGGTGCCGGCGGGGTGGACCAAGTTCGTCGAGCAGCGCGACGCACAGGCGACGCAGAACTCGTCGCTGCCGGACAGCACGGTCGTGCGGTGGGTGAAGCCGGACGGCACCGCCGAGGTGAGCGTCGAACGGTTCCACGACGAGAACTCGCCACCCGTGCCGCTGTCGTACACCAACGCGCTGAGCGACAACGACAAGGCCGGCGCGCTGTTCCAGGCCGGCCCGTTGTTGCGTCTGTTCCGGACCGGCGGCGACACCCTGCGCAGCATGTACATCACGTTCACCGCGCCGGCCGGTGGCACCGATCTGTGGGTGCTGTCGGTGACGGTGCCGACCGACCAGGAACACGCAGGCGGGTTCGACCTGTTCAACAAGATCAGCCCAAGTTTCCACGTGATCGGCTGACGCGGCGCTGGGTGCGGGTGGCCCGGTTTCCGTAGGCTGCCCCCGTGACTAGCACGAACGAAGACCTTGCGCGCGAAGCGGCCGAGGTCATCGCCGAGCGCACCGGAGTGGCTCGGCACGATGTGGCTGTCGTTCTCGGTTCCGGTTGGCGGCCTGCCGCCGACGTGATCGGCACACCGGCCGTCGAGATCCCGATGGCGGAACTGCCCGGCTTCGTGGCGCCGTCCGTGCTCGGTCACGGCGGTACGGTCAGGTCGGTGTCCATCGGCGGCCGGCGGGTGCTGGTGCTGCTGGGCAGGACGCACCACTACGAGGGTCTCGGCACGGCCCAGGTAGTGCACGGCGTTCGCACGATTGCGGCGGCCGGGTGCCGGGCGGTGCTGCTGACCAACGCGGCCGGTGGGTTGCGCGACGGGATGTCGGTCGGGCAGCCGGTGCTGATCAGTGACCACCTGAACCTGACGGCGCTGTCGCCGCTGGTCGGTGCGAATTTCGTGGATCTGACCGACCTCTACTCGGCGCGGCTGCGGGCGGTGGCGCGGGAGATCGACCCGTCGCTGACCGAGGGTGTGTACGCGGGACTGCCGGGGCCGCATTTCGAGACACCGGCCGAGATCCGGATGCTCCGCACGATGGGCGCCGACCTCGTCGGCATGTCGACGGTGTTGGAAGCGATCGCGGCGCGGGCGGCCAAGGTCGAGGTGTTCGGGCTGTCGCTGGTGACCAACCTGGCGGCGGGGATCACGGGTGAACCGCTCAACCATGAGGAAGTGCTGGCCGCCGGGCAGGCCGCGGCGCAGCGGATGGGCATGCTGCTGGCCGAACTGGTGGCCAAGGGATGAGCGCGCTGTCCACGACGCTGCGGGACGAGACGTTCCACTGGCTGGCCGACGACTTCGACGAGGCGGGCAAGGCCGAGTTGCAGACTGTGCTTGCTTCGGCGATGGCGGGCAACGCGGAGGCCGTCGCCGACCTGGCCGACCGGATGGCCGGACCGCTGGCGTTCGGCACGGCGGGGTTGCGTGGGCCGGTGCGGGCCGGGCGCAACGGCATGAACAGGGCCGTCGTCACACGGACCACCGCCGGGGTCGCGACGTGGTTGACCGCACACGGGCATGTCGGCGGGACCGTGGTGGTCGGTCGGGACGCCAGGCACGGCTCGGAGGACTTCCACACGGATGCCGCTGATGTGCTGGCGGCGGCGGGGTTCGACGTGCAGGTGTTGCCGGAACCGTTGCCGACGCCCGTGTTGGCGTTCGCGGTGCGGCATCTCGGGGCGGTGGCGGGCGTGCAGATCACGGCGTCGCACAACCCGCCCGCGGACAACGGGTACAAGCTGTACGACAGCACGGGTGGGCAGATCGTGCCGCCGACCGATCAGGAGGTCGAGGCGGCCATCGCCGGGATGCCGGCAGCGGTGTCGGTGCAGCGGGCGCGGACGTGGTCCACGATCGGGTCCTCGCTGCTGGAGGCGTACCTCGACCGGGCGGCCGCGTTGCCTCGTGGGACCGCGCGGGACATCCGGATCGCGTTGACCCCGATGCACGGTGTCGGCGGCGCGACAGCTGTGGAAGCGTTGCGGCGGGCGGGTTTCGTCGACGTGCGGGTGGTGCGCGCGCAGGCTGTGCCGGACCCGGACTTCCCGACCGTGGCGTTCCCGAATCCCGAGGAGCCGGGCGCGACGGATTTGTTGTTGGAGTTGGCCGCTTCTTTTGATGCGGACCTGGCCATCGCGTTGGACCCCGATGCGGACCGGTGTGCGATCGGTGTGCGGGTCGATGGTGACTGGCGAATGCTGCGCGGGGATGAGACGGGTCCGCTGCTCGGCTCATATGTATTGTCCACTTTGGATGGTTCGGTTGACCCGCTGGTGGCCACCACGATCGTGTCGTCGGAATTGTTGGGTGCCATCGCGCGGGCGAACGGGGCGCGGTATGCGGAGACGTTGACCGGGTTCAAGTGGCTGGTGCGGTCGGGTGAAGGGTTGGTATTCGCGTACGAGGAGGCGCTCGGGTTGTGTGTCGACCCGGATGCGGTGCGAGACAAGGACGGCATATCGGCGGCGGTAGCGGCGGCTGATCTGGCGGCGAGCGCGAAGGCGGGAGGGCGGACGGTGCCCGAGTTGCTGGACGGGCTGGCCGTGGCACATGGGGTGCACCTGACGGAGCAGATAGCGCTGCGGATGCCGGAGTTGGCGCGGATCGGGCAGCTGATGACCCGGTTGCGGCAGTCGCCGCCTGCGGAGTTGGGCGGGGTGCCGGTGACGACCGAGGACTTGTTGCCGGACGCGGACGTGTACCGGTTGCGTGGGGCTGGGTTGCGAGTGGTGGTGCGGCCGTCCGGGACGGAGCCGAAGTTGAAGGCTTATCTGGAGATCGTGGAGCCGGTGGGTGATGCGGCCGAGTTGGCGACGGCGAAGCAACGGGCCGGGGAGCGCTTGGCCACGTTGCGGGATGAGGTAACGGCTCTGCTGAGCTGAAGTCGACGGCTGCGGGTTCAGGGACGGTGCCGGCGCGAGGCCGCCCGGGGTCGGGCGAGTCGACCACCTGGGTGGGCGAGTCGACCGCCAGGGTGGGCGAGTCGGGTGCCCAGGGGTGAGTCGGCCGCGCGGGTCGGCGAATCGACCACCCGGGCGGGCGAGTCGGCCACCTGGGCAGGCGACTCGTCCGCCCACGTGCACGAGTCGGCCGCACGGGTTGGCAAGTCGGCTACCTGGACGGGCGAGTCGACCGCTCACGGACGCAAGTCGCCCTCGGCCAGCGAGTCGCCCGCCCGGGCGGGCGAGCCGACCATCCCGGCGGGCGAGCCGACCGTCCGGGCGGCGGAGTCGAGTGGCTGGGCGGGCGAGTCGAGTGCCTGGGCGGGCGAGTCGGCGATCCCGGCGGGCGAGTCGACCTGCGGGGCGGGCAAGTTGCCTCTTGGCGCGGTGTGGGGCGCGGTTGCGGGCGGTGGCTTTGGGCGGCAGGCTGACGTGTCGTGCCTCGGTTGTTGGTTGTTCACCACACCACGTCGCCGCATCTGGCCGCCCTGTTCGACGCGGTCGTGGCCGGCGCCACCACCCCCGAGATCGAGGGCGTGGACGTCGTTCGGCGGCCCGCGCTCACCACCACTGCGGTCGACGTACTCGAAGCTGACGGCTACCTGCTCGGCACCCCGGCCAATCTCGGCTACATGTCCGGCGCCCTGAAGCACTTCTTCGACACCGTCTACTACCCGTGCCTCGACGCCACCCGCGACCGCTCCTACGGCCTCTACGTGCACGGCAACAACGACACCACCGGAGCCGTCCGCGCCGTCGAGAGCATCACCACCGGGCTCGGTTGGCGCCCGGCGGCCAGACCGGTCGTCATGCTCGGCGAACCCACCAAGGCCGACCTGGCCGCCTGCTGGGAACTCGGCGCCACCATCGCCGCAGGCCTGATGCCGTAACGCCGGGACCAGAACCAAGATCAGCGACCCAGTTGGGTCATCGACGCCTCGCTGTACCTCGTCCCCGCCACCTCGCCCGCCGGCACGGTCTCCTCGATCGACGCCAACTCCTCCGCCGACAACTCCAGCCCGACGGCGGCCACGTTCTCCTCCAGGTACGTCCGCCGCTTCGTCCCCGGGATCGGCACCACGTCATCACCACGCGACTGCACCCACGCCAGCGCCAACTGGCCCGCCGTCACACCCCGCGCGGCAGCCAACGCACGCAACCGCGCAACGATCGCCAGGTTCCGCTCCAGGTTCCCGTCGGCGAACCTCGGCTGCGCCACCCGCCGGAAATCGTCCGCCGCGAAGTCGTCACCGGACGTGATCCGACCGGTCAGGAAGCCCCGGCCCAGCGGCGAGTACGCCACCACACCGACACCCAACTCCCGAGCCGTCGACACGATCTCCGCCTCCAGCTCACGACTCCACAGTGACCATTCGGTCTGCAACGCCGAGATCGGATGCACGGCACACGCCCGCCGGATCGTCGCCGCGCCCGCCTCGGACAGCCCCAGATACCGGACCTTGCCCTCGGCGACCAGCGAGGCCATCGCCCCGACCGTCTCCTCGATCGGCACCGTGGGGTCCACCCGGTGCTGGTAGTACAGGTCGATGTGGTCCACACCCAGCCGCAGCAGCGACGCGTCGCACGCCGAGCGCACATAGTCCGGGCTACCGCTGATCCCCCGGAACGTCGGGTCGTCGGACCGGACCAGGCCGAACTTGGTGGCCAGTACAACCTTTTCCCGCCGGTCGGCGATGGCCCGCCCGACCAACTCCTCGTTCACGCCGCGCCCGTACGCGTCCGCCGTGTCCAGCAGCGTCACGCCGAGTTCCAGCGCCCGATGAATGGTCGCGATCGACTCCGCGTCGTCACCGGCGCCGTAGAATTCACTCATGCCCATGCAGCCGAGGCCCTGGGCACTGACCTCCAACTCACCGAGCCGGCGGGTAGGAAACACGTCGCAACTCCTACTTGTCAATCGTCGTGAACAGCGAGTCGGGGTAGCGCGCACCAGCGAAGCCGTTCCGTGGCGCCACCTCCTCGATCGACGCGATGTCCGATGCGGACAGTCCGATCTGGACAGATGCGACGTTCTCCTCAAGATACGGGATCCGCCGCGTGCCCGGGATCGGCACCACGTCCGCACCGCGCGACTGCACCCACGCCAGCGCCAACTGCCCCGCCGTCACGCCGCGAGTCCTGGCCAGCGTGCCCAGCCGCGACACGATCGCCGCGTTGTGCTCCGCGTTGTCCCCACCGAACCGGGGGAAGACATGCCGCATGTCGGTGTCGTGCAGCTGACCGGGGTTGACCCGACCGGTCAGGAACCCGCGGCCCAACGGCGAGAACGGCACCAGCCCGACACCCAGCTCCCGGCACGTCGGCACGATGGTGTCCTCGATGTCCCGCGTCCACAGCGACCATTCGCTCTGCAACGCCGAGATCGGGTGCACGGCACACGCCCGCCGAATCGTCGCCGCGCTGGCCTCGGACAGCCCGAGATACCGCACCTTGCCCTCGGCGACCAGCGACGCCATCGCCCCGACCGTCTCCTCGATCGGCACCGATGGGTCGACGCGGTGCAGGTAGTAGAGGTCGATGTGGTCCACGCCCAGCCGCTGCAACGACCCCTCACACGCTGACCGGACGTACGCCGCGTCGCCCCGCACGTGCTGCTGCGCACCTACCCCGACCATGCCGAACTTGGTGGCCAGCACAACAGCATCCCGCCGGGCGGCGATGGCCCGCCCGACCAGTTCCTCGTTGGCGCCCAGCCCGTAGTAGTCGGCGGTGTCCAGCAGCGTCACGCCCAGGTCCAGCGCACGGTGGATCGTGGCGATGGACTCGTCTGGATCACCGGGCGGCCCGTAGCTCTGGCTCATCCCCATGCAGCCGAGCCCCTGCGCGCTGACCTCCAGTTCGCCCAACCGACGCGCGGGAAGCGCCGTCACGATGCTTCCACCGACAGCTCAGCGGCGAGCGGCAGGTTGCGTTCCACCAGCTCGTAGTTGGTGATCTTGTAGTCCAGTACCTCAAGACAGGACTGGAGTTCGGCGATGCGCTCCCGCACGCCGGCCCGGTGCTCGACCAGGATCTGCCGTCGGCGCGCTGTCGAGCCGACGCCGCGGTGCCGCAGTTGCGCGTACTCACGCATCATTCGGATCGGCATCCCGGTGGTGCGCAGCCGGGTCAGGAACGCCAGCCAGCCGAGATCCTCGTCGGAGTAGTCGCGCCTGCCACCCGAGTCCCTGGCCGGCGGTTCGACCAGGCCGATCCGTTCGTAGTAGCGAAGCGTGTCGATCGACAACCCGCTGCGCGCGGCCGCCTGAGCTATCGAGTAAGTCACATCTACGACCGTAGGAGCTGGAGTGCACTCCAGGTCAAGTCGGAGCCGGAATCAGCCTTTCGGACTTGCCCACTCGGCGAGTTGCGTCGCGGCGTCTCGAATATCCAGCTGACCTCGGCCAACGCGTCGGACCAGGTCCAACGCCTCGTCCTCCTCGGCGTCGATCCACCACCCGTTGATATCGCAGAGGGTGACAGCCGCCACCCAGCCCAGTCGCCAGTTGCCCTGTGCCAGCGGCCGGGTGCGCACGATCGAGTCGAGCAGCGACACGGCCTTGGTCCACAGCGAGTCGTACGCCTCGACGCCGAGCACCGTCGCACGAGGCCGATGGGCCGCCGCGTCCAGCAGGCCGAGGTCGCGGACCACGAGATCGCCACCGGTCACAGCGGTGGCCAGCACCAGCAGGTCGCTGGCATCCAGATAGTCGGTCACCGAAGGGTCTTCAGGCCGAACCCAGCCGGTCCAGCAGACCTTCGTAGCGGGGCAACACCCTGGCCAGCACCTCGCCGAGTTGCTCCTCCTTGCGCAGCCGCGCCCACCGCTCAGCCAGCGCCAACCGCACGATCTCCTGCTTCGACCGACCCTCCGCGGTGGCAAGTTCGGTCAGCTGGCGGTTCTCCTCGTCGGTGAGCCGCAGTGTCATCGCCATGCCACCAAAGGTACCAGTCTGGTACCGAAATCGGCCGGGCCAGCGATTTGTGACACCGTTGCGAAACAGCGTTTCGCTAGGCTCCCACGATGGCCAGGCCCAAGGTGCACGACGAAGCGCTCCGCGTCCGGCTGCTCGACGAGGCAGGGCGACTGCTCTCCGAAGAGGGCCCCGCGGTGCTCAGCCTGCGTCGCCTGGCCAAGGACGTCGGCACGTCCACAACGGCCGTGTACTCCCTGTTCGGCAGCAAGTCCGCGCTGGTCAGGTCGTTGTTCCTGGAGGGTTTCGCCCGGTTCGGCGCCCGCCTGGACGCGGTACCGCGCAGCGGCGACCCGGTCATCGACCTGCTCCGGCTGGGCATCGCCTACCGGGAGAGCGCGCTGGCCGATCCACACCTGTACTCGGTGATGTTCGGGCCTGCAGTCCCCGATTTCGAACCCGAGCCGGAGGACACCGAAGCCTCCCAGGCCACGATGAACCCGCTGCTCGAAGCGGTCCGGGCGGCCCAGGAGGCCGAACTGCTGACCGACGCGCCCGCCGAGACGATCGCGATCGCCCTCTGGGCACACGCGCACGGCCTGGTGTCACTGGAACTGGCGGCCGCCATGCCGGACGACTTCGACGTCGAGGCGCACTACCAGGGCATGCTCGCCGCAGCCCTCCGCGGTTGGTTGCGGAAGCCCTAGACAGCCCCGTACTGCCGATCGCCCGCATCGCCGAGGCCGGGCACGATGTAGCCGTTCTCGTTCAGCCGTTCGTCGATGCTCGCCGTGACCAGCCGGACCGGCAGCCCGGAGGACTCCAGCCGCGCGATGCCCTCCGGCGCCGCGAGCACGCACACCGCGATCACGTCGGTGGCGCCCCGGCCGGTGAGCAGCCGGATGGTGTACTCCATCGAACCGCCGGTGGCCAGCATCGGGTCCAGCACCATCACCGGTCGGCCGGCGAGGCTGTCCGGCAGCGACTCCATGTACGGCGTCGGCTTCAGCGTCTCCTCGTCCCGCGCCACGCCGACGAACCCCATCCGCGCGTCCGGGATCAGCTTGTGGGCCTGGTCGGCCATGCCGAGCCCGGCCCGCAGCACGGGCACCAGCAGCGGCGGGTTGGCCAGGCGATGACCGACGGTGGGGCCGACCGGGGTGGTGATCGGCTCCTCGCGCACGGGCGCGTTCCTGGTGGCCTCGTACACGAGCATCACGGTGAGTTCCTGCAGCGCGGCACGAAACTCGGCATTGTCGGTGCCTGCGTCGCGCATCGTCGTCAAACGGGCCTTGGCCAGCGGGTGGTCGATGACCAACACGTCCATGGACGAGACCGTACTGGTCGGTGACCGGGAACACCCAAAGGTTGACATATGGCGCGTCAACGAATTTAGATAGCCTTACCTAACTGAGGTTACCTCTGACCAGATGCCCGGTATGACGCCACGACCCGGAGTTGCCGATGCTGCCGACATTCGTGATCGGACTGCGCGAGGGTCTGGAGGCGGCGCTGATCGTCGGGATCATCGCCGCGTTCCTCGGCCAGAACGGCCGCCGCGACGCCCTGCCGAAGGTCTGGCTCGGTGTCGGCATCGCAGTGTTGATCTGCCTCGGCTTCGGCATCGGGCTGCACATCCTGTCCGACTCGCTGGACTTCACGCAGCAGGAACGGCTGGAGACGGTCGTCGGCGCGTTCGCCGTCGTGATGGTCACCTACATGGTGCTGTGGATGTCCAAGCACGCCAAGGGCATGAGGGGCGAACTCGAAGGTGCGGCGTCGGTGGCGCTGGCCAAAGGCTCTACCCGCGCGCTGGTCATGATGGCGTTCCTCGCCGTGCTGCGGGAGGGCTTCGAGACCGTCGTCTTCCTGCTCGCCGTCGCCCAGAGCACCCAGAGTTCGGGCCTGGCGCTGACCGGCGCGCTGCTCGGCATCGTGATCGCGGCCGGTATCGGCTACGGCATCTACCGGGGTGGCGTGCGGCTGAACATGGCCAAGTTCTTCAAGATCACCGGTGCGGTCCTCGTGGTGGTCGCGGCCGGACTGGTGATGTCCACCCTGCACACGGCGTGGGAAGGCCAGTGGATCAACTTCGGCCAGCAGCCCGCGCTGGACCTGACCTGGCTGGTCCGCAACGGCACCCCGTTGGAGTCGCTGTTCACCGGCGTACTCGGCATCCAGCCCCGGCCGACCGTCCTGGAAGTGATCGGCTGGTTGGTCTACGCCGTGCCGATGCTGCTCGTCGTGCTGTGGCCGAGGAAACGGCGCGCCAGGCAGCAGCGCGCCACCGAGGCCGTCGCCGCCCACTGACTCCCACCCCGAGGTCCCCCACCCGCAAGAAACGGAGCTTTGTCGTGCCCTCATCGCGATCCCGCCGTGGCGTCGTCGCCGTACCACTTCTGCTGGCGGCGACCGCGCTGCTGGCCAGCGCATGCGTGAGCCAGTCGTCGGCGAGCGGGCCGAGCAACGCTGGCGATGCCAAGGCCAACAAGGGCGACGTGACGGTCCCGCTGACGTCGTCCGGCTGTGAGCCGAGCCCGAAGACGGTGCCGGCCGGGGTGGTCAACTTCACCGTCAGCAACAGCAACGCCGACGCCGTGTCCGAGGCGGAACTGCTGTCCGGCGGCCGGATGCTCGGTGAGCAGGAGAACCTGTCCCCCGGCCTGTCCGGTGGCTTCTCGCTGCGGCTGGACAACGGCACCTACCAGATCTACTGTCCCGGCGCGTCGCAGGAGAAGTTCGACTTCACCGTGACCGGCAAGGCGACGTCGTCCTGGCGGGACAACCCGGTGCTGGTCAAGTCGACCACCGACTACGCCACGTGGATCACCCAGCAGGTCGGCCTGCTGGTCAGCAGCACTCAGTCCTTTGTGGACGCAATCGACGCGGGCGACATGGCCAAGGCCGAGACGCTGTACGGGCCGGCCAGGGTCTACTACGAGAAGGTCGAGCCGGTCGCCGAGATCTGGGGCAGCCTGGACCTGAACATCGACGGCCGGATCGACGACTTCGACAAGCCCGCCGACTTCCAGGGCTTCCACAAGATCGAGCAGCTGATCTGGCAGCAGAAGACACTGACCGGCGCGTCGACCTACGCCAACGGCTTGCTGAAGAACGTCAAGGAACTCCAGACGCTGGTCGGCCAGGCCACCTACCAGCCCGCCGAGATCGCCGACGGCGCGACGTCCCTGGTGGACGAGATCCAGAGCTCCAAGGTGACCGGCGAGGAGGACCGCTACTCGCACATCGACCTCGTCGACTTTCAGGCCAACCTGGACGGTTCCATCGAGGCGTTCAACGTACTCGTGCCGGCACTGCAAAAGACCGACCCGGACCTGGTCACGACCGTGCGGGACCGCTACCAGGCCGTGGTGACCGCGCTGAAGCCCTACCAGCAGAAGCCCGGTTACCTGAACACCGGCTACGTGAACTACGCGACCGTCGGCTCGGCGGCCCGCAAGTCGCTGTCCCAGGTGGTCAACGCGTTCGGCGAGGAGATGTCCAAGGTCGCGGCCAAGGTGGCGTGACGGATCCACGACGACGGGAAGTGACATGGCGGACGAGGGCGTAACCCGGCGCAAGCTGTTGGCCGGGCTCGGCGTACTCGGTGCGGCAGGCGTGGCGGCAGGCGGTTTCGCCGGCGGCTACGCGGTCGCGGACAGCGGACCCGCCACCTCGTCGGGCATCCCGGGCGGCGACCAGATCGTGCCGTTCCGGGGTGCCCACCAGGCCGGTATCACCACGGCCCAACAGGACCGGCTGCTGTTCGCCACGTTCAACGTGGTGGCCACCGACGCTGCCGAGCTACGCGAGATGCTGCGCGACTGGACGGCGGCGGCCGATGCGATGACCAGGGGTCAGATGGTGCCCGGCCAGATCGACCCGCAGGCACCGCCGCCGGACACCGGTGAGGCGGAGGGCCTGCGCCCGGGCAACCTGACCATCACCATCGGCTACGGCCCGACGCTGTTCGACGACCGGTTCGGGCTGGCCAGCAGGCGGCCCGCGAGTCTGGCCGCGCTGCCGCCGTTGCCGCTGGAGAACTTCGACCCCGCGTACACCGGCGGTGACATCGCGGTGCAGGCGTGCGCGGACGACCCGCAGGTCGCCTTCCACGCGATCAGGAACCTGGCCAGGATCGGCATCGGCACGGTGGTGCCGCTGTGGCTGGAGACCGGGTTCGGCAGGACGGCGTCCACCAGCGGCAGCCAGGCGACGCCGAGGAACCTGATGGGGTTCAAGGACGGCACCCGCAACATCCACGCCGACGAGACCAGCCTGCTCGACCAGTACGTGTGGATCGGTGCCGACTCCGACCAGGCGTGGCTGCGGGGCGGCAGCTATCTGGTCGCCCGGCGGATCCGGATGTTCATCAACCAGTGGGACCGGGACTTCCAGGACGACCAGGAGAACGTGTTCGGCCGGTTCAAGGCCACCGGCGCACCGCTGACCGGCACCACCGAGTTCGACACCCCGAACTTCGCCACGAAGACGTCCACCGGCACCGAGGTCATCCCGGCCGACGCGCACATCCGGCTGGCGGCGCACGAGAACAACAACGGTCTACGCATCCTGCGTCGGGGCTACTCGTTCACCGACGGCTTCGACCCGACAGGCAATCTGCTCGCCGGCCTGTTCTTTGTCGCTTTCATGCGTGACCCGCAGCAGTTCGTGACGCTGCAACGGAAACTGGGCAGCCACGACGCGCTGAACGAGTACATCTCCCACATCGGCGGAGCGCTGTTCGTGTGCCCGCCGGGCCTTGGCTCGCTACCGGCGGGCACCACGTGGGCCGAACAGCTCTACGGCAGGAACTAGCTCCAGAAGGCCTTGACCGCGTCCGCTTCGGCCTTGCCCTGGGCCAACCCGGCCAGGCCGGACGGCGTGCGCACGGCCGGGTCGAGCAGGTTGGTGCCGAACGCGGCGACCGACGCGTCGTCGGCGGCGAGGACGTGCACCGCACTGCCTGCCTCGCGCAACTCGGCCACCTGGCCGGCCAGCGCACCGCCCCACGGCGACTCCTCGGGCATCCGGATGACCTGGAGCACGAGCACCTTGTCGTAGCCGCCGGCCAGGTCGGCGTTCTCGGCGGACCGCATGCCGCCGTCCATGTAGCGCTTGCCGTTGATCGTCACCGGCGGCCAGACCCCCGGCACGGAGCAGCTCGCGCCGACGGCGTCCACCAGGGACACGCCTGACTCCCGGTCGAACACAACGGGATCACCGGTCGCCGTGTCCACTGCGGTGATCTGCACCGCCCGCTGCGGCCACTCGTGCACGGGCAGCCTGGCCACCATCACGGCACGCCGGGCCTCCTCGGGCACCGTGTCGGTGGACAGCGCCAGCTCACCCATCCTGCGCCGCAGGTCAGCGGGGTCACCGCCGCCGGACAGGACCTCGACGAACCGGGCCATCACGGCCGGGATGTCCTGCGTCGGCGTCAGCTCGGTGGTCTGTGCGGCCGGCTCGATCTGCCGGGCGAGCAACTGCTCCAGCGGCGTCCCGCTGGTCACCTGGGCGGCCACCATCGAGCCCGCCGACGTGCCGATCACCAGGTCCGCGTTCAGCACATCCACTCCGGACTCGGCGAGGCCGGCCAGAACACCGGTCTCCCAGGCGATTCCGGCCACACCGCCGCCACCGAGCACCAGCGCGCGAGTTGTCAAGGGTTGCTCCTCTTGTTGGCGCCGGCCAGTGCCTGCCGGCTGAGGTGGTCTGCCTGCCGGGTGGTCTCGGGCAGCCGGTACCGGGGTGTCAGCCGCAGCACCTCGGTGCACGCGCGGTCGACGTCGATCCGGTGCCCTGTGGACACGAAGACGGGCCGAACGCCATTCTGCGTGCGCAGCGCCCTGCCCACCACATCCTCACCCATGACCAGCGGCGATCCGTCGCCCCGATGGTCACCTGGCGGGTCGTAACGGCCGAGCGGGGTCTTGGCCACGCCGACGGTCGGCAGGCCGGTGAGCACGCCGACGTGGCAGGCGAGACCGAACCGCCTCGGGTGCGCGATGCCCTGCCCGTCGCACACCAGCAGGTCCGGGGTGACGGTCAGCCGGTCGAGCGCGTCGACGAGGGCGGGCAGCTCACGGAACGCGAACAGGCCGGGCACGTAGGGGAACCGGGCCTCGCCCGCCACCACTGCCGAGTCGACCACCCGAAGATCGGCCACGTCGAGCACGACGACGGCCGCGACCAGCCGATCGCTGCCCTCCGCGTAGGACACGTCCAGCCCGGCGGCGGTGCGCACCACGAGGCCGTCCGGCGTGGTCGTGCTGACCAGTGGCCGCAGTTCCCGCTGGATGGCGGCCGCGCGTTCCGGCGTGTCCGGCCACTCGTGCGGCACCGCTACCCGCACCTGGTCCTCCCGCCGTTGTGCCCCATAGGACCGTACCGGGCTACTAGACTGCCGGTCGTGAGCGAGGAGCCGGCGCAGCGACCGAAGCACCTGGACCTGCGGGCATCGGACGCCGACCGAGAACGGATCGCCAACGTGCTGCACCAGGCCGTTGGCGAGGGCCGGCTGACCATCGACGAACTCGACGAGCGGCTGCAGGGCGTCTACGCGGCGAAGACCCTCGGCGACCTCGTCCCGTTCACCGCCGACCTGCCGATGTCCGGCACGACCACCATGCCGGCGCCGATCCCACAGGCCGTGCCCAGCAACCGGATCGGCGGCACCCCGGGCAGCAGCGCGGCGATCGCGGTGCTGTCGGGGTTCAGCAGGACCGGTGTCTGGGTGGTACCGAAGTACTTCACGGCGGTCGCGTTCATGGGCGGCGGCCAACTGGACCTGACCCAGGCCCGGTTCGCCGACCGTGAGACCACGATCCAGGTGTTCGCGTTCATGGGCGGGATCGAGATCATCGTCCCGGAGGACATCACGGTCCGGGTGAGCGGCTTCGGCCTGATGGGTGGCTTCGAGCACAAGGGAGCCCACGACGGGCCGCCCGGCAGCCCCGTGCTCACCATCAACGGCTTCGCGATGATGGGTGGGGTCGACGTGCGGCCGCCCAAGCGCAAGGAACTCAGGAAGATCGAGCGCGAGCAAGAACGCCGACTGGAGAACTGAGCCTGCCGTACGGCAGGCTCCTAGACTGGCCGTCATGGCTGCTCCGTCCACCGCGCCGTCACCATCGGCGCCGCTCCCGGCCGACCTGGCCGAGGTGACCCGCGACGAGTCGACACTCCGTCGCTTCCTGCACGGCCTGCCTGGTGTGGACCAGGTCGGCGTCGAGCAGCGGGCCGCCACGCTGGCCACCCGCAGCATCAAGAAGGCCGCCAAGCTCTGGGCGATCGACACCGCGATCAGCATGGTCGACCTGACCACGCTGGAGGGCGCCGACACCCCAGGCAAGGTGCGCTCGCTGGCCGCGAAGGCCCAGCGGCCCGACCCCGACCACGCGGACACCCCGCACGTGGCCGCGGTGTGCGTCTACCCGGACCTGGCCGGTATCGCCGTCGAGGCGCTGGCCGGCAGCGGGGTGGGTGTGGCGAGCGTGGCCACGGCGTTCCCGTCCGGCCGATCAGCGAGATCGGTGAAGCTGGCCGACGTTGCCGACGCCGTCGCGTCCGGGGCCGACGAGGTGGACATGGTGATCGACAGGGGCGCGTTCCTGTCCGGCAGGTACGGCCTGGTGTACGACGAGATCGTCGAGGTCAAGGCCGCCTGCGGTGACGCGCACCTCAAGGTGATCCTGGAGACGGGCGAACTGGCCACCTACGACAACGTGCGGCGGGCGTCCTGGCTGGCGCTGCTGGCCGGTGGCGACTTCATCAAGACGTCCACCGGCAAGGTCTCGCCTGCCGCAACGCTGCCGGTGACGCACGTGATGCTGCAGGCGGTGCGCGACTGGCACGACCGGACCGGCCACTACCGAGGTGTGAAGCCGGCCGGTGGCATCCGCACCAGCAAGGACGCGATCCGCTACCTGGTCGCCGTGCACGAGGTGGCGGGCGAGGCGTGGCTCTCGCCGACGCTGTTCCGCTTCGGCGCCTCCAGCCTGCTCAACGACCTGGTGATGCAGCGGCGGACCCAACTCGACGGCCACTACAGCGGCCCCGACTACGTGACGGTGGACTGATGGCAGACGAAAGGCTCTGGGAGTACGCACCGGCCCCGGAATCCCGGGACATCGCGAACCTCAAGCCCAGCTACCAGATGTTCGTGGACGGCCAGTTCGTCGACGGCACCGGTGATGCGCTGAAGACGATCAACCCGGCCACCGGGGAGGTGCTGGCCGAGGTCGGCACCGCCAGCCCCGCGGACGTGGACCGGGCAGTGAAGGCCGCCCGCCGCGCCTACGAGAAGGTGTGGGGCCGGATGCCCGGCGCCGAGCGGGCCAAGTACCTGTTCCGGATCGCCAGGTTCATCGCGGAGCGGGCCAGGGAACTGGCCGTGTTGGAGAGCCTGGACAACGGCAAGCCGATCCGCGAGTCGCGGGACGTCGACGTGCCCACGGCGTCGGCGCACTTCTTCTACCACGCCGGTTGGGCGGACAAGCTCGGCTACGCGGGCTACGGCCCCGACCCGAGGCCGTTGGGCGTTGCCGGGCAGGTGATCCCGTGGAACTTCCCGCTGCTGATGGCCGCGTGGAAGATCGCGCCGGCTTTGGCCTGCGGCAACACCGTTGTGCTCAAGCCCGCCGAGACCACCCCGCTGACCGCCCTGGTGCTGGCGGAGATCTGCCAGCAGGCCGAGTTGCCGCCCGGCGTGGTGAACATCCTGGCCGGCGCCGGCGGTGTCGGTGCCACGCTGGTGAACCACCCGGACATCGACAAGGTCGCGTTCACCGGCTCCACCGAGGTGGGCAAGCAGATCCAGTCGTCGCTGGCCGGCACCGGCCGCAAGCTGACCCTGGAACTGGGCGGCAAGGCGGCCAACATCGTGTTCGAGGACGCGCCCATCGACCAGGCCGTCGAGGGCATCGTGAACGGCATCTTCTTCAACCAGGGCCACGTGTGCTGTGCCGGTTCGCGGCTGCTGGTCGCCGAGTCGGTGGCCGACGAGGTGCTGTCGAAGCTGCGGGACAGGGTGAGCACGCTGCGCGTCGGCGACCCGCTGGACAAGAACACCGATGTCGGCGCGATCAACTCGGCGGAGCAACTGGCGAAGATCAAGTCGCTGGTCGAGGTCGGCGACGACGAGGGCGCCGAGCGCTGGACCAGCCCGTGTCCGTTGCCGGACAAGGGTTTCTTCTTCGCGCCGACGGTGTTCAGCAACGTCAGCCAGGCCATGCGGATCGCCAGGGAGGAGATCTTCGGCCCGGTGCTGTCGGTGTTGACGTTCCGCACCCCGGACGAGGCGATCGCCAAGGCGAACAACACGCCCTACGGCCTGTCCGCCGGCGTGTGGACGGAGAAGGGATCGCGGATCCTGGCCATGGCCAACCGGCTGCGGGCCGGCGTGGTGTGGGCCAACACGTTCAACAGGTTCGATCCGGCGGCACCGTTCGGCGGATACCAGGAATCGGGCTTCGGTCGCGAGGGCGGCCGCGCGGGTCTGGAGGCGTACCTCGATGTCTGACACGCGGGTCACCGTCGCGAAGACGTACAAGCTCTACATCGGCGGCGCGTTCCCGCGCTCCGAGTCCGGCCGGTCCTACCAGGTGACCGACTCGCGGGGCGGGTTCCTGGCCAACGCGGCACAGGCGTCCCGCAAGGACGCGCGGGACTCGGTGGCGGCTGCCCGCAAGTCGTTCGGCGGCTGGTCCGGCGCGACGGCCTACAACCGGGGCCAGGTGCTGTACCGGGTGGCCGAGATGATGGAGGGCAGGCGCGAGCAGTTCATCGCGGACGTCCAGGCCTCCGAGGGTGCCCAGGCCCGCCGTGCACAGTCCGTTGTGGACGCGGCGATCGACAGGTGGGTCTGGTACGCGGGCTGGACGGACAAGCTGGCCGCGGTGCTCGGCTCGTCCAACCCGGTGGCCGGACCGTACTTCTCGTTCACCACGCCCGAGCCGACCGGTGTGGTCGCCGTGTTCGCGCCGCAGGAATCGTCGCTGCTCGGCCTGGTCAGCGTGCTCGCGCCGGTGCTGGCCGGTGGCAACACGTGTGTCGTGGTGGCCAGCCAGGACCGGCCGCTGCCCGCCATCACACTGTCCGAAGTGCTGGCCACGTCGGACGTGCCCGGTGGTGTGGTGAACATGCTGACCGGCAGGACGGCGGAACTCGCGCCGTGGCTGGCCGCGCACGGCGACGTGAACGCGCTGGACCTGTGCGGTGCGCCGGACAGCCAGCGGGTCGAACTGGAACGGGCGGCGGCCGGCACGGTCAAGCGGGTGCCGAGGACGCCGAGGACCGAGCCGGACTGGACGCGGACGCCGGACATCAGCCGACTGCGGGCGTTCCTGGAGGCCAAGACCGTCTGGCACCCGATAGGGGTCTGAGTCGATCCCTAGGGGGCGCGCAACACTGCCTA
>DASXYT010000002.1:0-61204 GCA_036502345.1 Pseudonocardiaceae bacterium
GGTTGGTCGACATGGGTCTCACCTTCGGCGTGCGATGTCGCGTGCCTGGTGATCGCTGCGCTGCGGTCGCTGGTTAGCCGATGTCCAGCTACTGTCCGAGAACCGATCAGCGGGCCCCACTGGGCCAATTCGGTGAGTAGCAGTAGTCCGTCTGGCGGAAGATGGCCGGTTGCGGGGCGTGCCCGTGCGGGCTCACTGCGCAGTGCTGGCAGGCTGGCACAGTGACGAAGGACGACTGGGCCGTGGCCGAGGCATGGACCGGGCTGGGTCTGCACTGGCACGGGTACGTGGAACGGGTGGCGCTGGCCCACGCGGCGAGCCGTGAGGACAGGCTGGGCACCGAGCCCGATGAGGTGATGGTCAATCCGGACGAGGTGGCCGCCTGGCTGGAAGGCACGATCAAGGCCGCGACCTCACCCGCGCCGCTGAAGGGCACCTCGCTCAAGGGCACCACGCTGGAGGACCTGCGCGACTTCGCCGACTCGATGCGTGTCTGGAAGTCGCTCGCGTCCCGGGGTGAGTCGGTGTCCACCGGCGTCAACGGGCAGATCACGGTCACCGCCGAGGCTGTCACCGAGCGCGAGTGCGACTGCCAGATCGCCGGTCCCGGGCCGGTGTCCCGGCTGAGCAAGGGCCGCCGCCGCTGATGCTGTGTCGCCGTTGATCCGGGGTGGCCGCCACATAACGGCCCCGTGCCAGTTTCCCCGCGTGGTATCGGCTTTGTCGGCGTGGACCGGCACGATGCACGGTGTCCAGCACTGCGTCATCGAGGAGTCCGTCCATGCCGACCGGGAGTCCGTCCCCGCTGTCCACCGAACAGATCGACCAGTTGCGCGCCGAACTGGCCGACGGTCGCCGCCCGATGGTGTGGTTCACACCGGCAGCGGTGGGGGTGGACGCGGGTCGCTCCGCCAAGGTGGTCGCGCTGAGCGAGCCCTACGAGGGTGACTTCATCCAGGTCCGGCCGACCGGTTCGCATGACGACCTGTCCTTCTCACCCAACGAGTTGACCATGGAAAAGCCGCCTCGCAGGCGCAAGGGCGACGAGCCGGTGAAGCTCGCGCTGGCACCCGTGCCGACACCCGCCCCACCGCCCGCCGACGAACTGCTCGTGGTCCGCGAACGCCCCACCCGCAAGAAGCCGGCACCCGTGCGGGAGGTACCGCCGCCGGTCGCCGAGCCCGCCAAGCCGGCCCGCCCGGCCAGGGGCAGGACGCGCCAGCCTGCCCCGATCACCGTCACGCTCAGCTCGACGGCCGAGGGGGAGTGGACGGTCGAGGTGCAGGCAGGCAGCAGGCGCACCGTGCGGGCACAGCCGGTCGGCGCCGGTGCCGTGGCACAGGCGGCGCGGGCACTCGGCGGCGACATCGAGACGGCCATCGAGGGTGCGCTGTCGGCGGCCCGGGAACAGCAGCTGGCCAGGGTGGCGCTGCTGGAGGCCGAACTGGCCGCCGCCCGCCACGCGCTCGACGAGCTGAACAGCTGAGCGACACTCACACGGCGGTGCACGCAACGTCCGGCCCGGCTTACGTTGAGTGTGCGGAACACCCTTGGGAGGTCGTCATGGAGCACCCGACGCCAACGGAGAGCGCCACCGCACCCTCGGGCGGTTGCAGCTGCTGCGGCAGCTGCACAGGGCCCGGTTGCGGCTGCTGCGCCAACTGCAAGTAACCGATCAGGGCGGGCAGGTCGTCGGGTTCGCCGGCACCCGCCCGTTGACCAGGAAATTCTGTGCGGCCTGGGTCGCGCACGCCGACTGACCCAGCGCGCCGTGCCCGGAGCCGAGCCAGCTGACCAGCACACCACTGGCCAACTGCTGGGCGGTCCGGGTGCTGCCCGTGCCCGGCGTGACCGGGTCGTTCTCCGTGCTCAGCACCAGGATCGGCGGCACGCCCTTGGCTGTCGGCTTCGGCAGTTCCTGGCTGGGCACCGGCCACGGCCCGCACAACAGCAGGTCCTGCGCGATCAGGCCACCGAACAGCGGATACGTGCCGGTCCACGACTTCATGGTGTTGCTCACCTGGTCCGGGGCCAGCCGGTCCTCCTGGTCGTTGCACCCGGACACCAGGTCCGCGTCCAGCCGGGCGGGGTCGGTCGACGAGCCGGACACCACGGGGTCGACGAAGGCGGCCAGCGCGGTGCCGTTGCCGCCGCGTGCCCTGGCGATCGCGGTGGCCAGGGCCGCCCACTCGGTTCGGTCGCCGAGCGCCTCCAGTACCGCGTTGAGCGCCGTGCCGTTGGTCAACTCGGTGCCGTCGCCCAGCTGGATCGGCTTGTTCCGCAACTGGGCGAGCAGTTGCTGCAGGGTCGACTTCGGGTCGGCGCCCAGTGGACAGCCCTTGCTCTCGCAGTTGGTGGCGAACGCGGCGAACGTGGCCTCAGCCGACACCGCCTGCGCCTTCGCGGTGTCGGTCGCGTTCAGCGTCGGGTCAGGTGAACCGTCCAGCACCAGCCTGCCCACATGTTTGGGGTAGCGGTTCGCGTAGGCGGTCAGCACCCGGGAGCCCTCGCCGTGCCCGATCGCGTCGAGCCGGTTGACGCCCAACTGCTGGCGGATCATCTCCAGGTCCTCGGAGTTGCGCCGGATGTCCAGGGCGGCAGAGCGGGTGTCCAGCGCCAGGATGCACTGCTGGCTGGCGTCCAGGCTGGCGTTGAGCAGCCCGGCGAGGTCGGTGTCGGTCGGGTCGTAGCTGACGATCTGCTCCCGGTCCGCCTCCGGCACGCAGTGCACGGGGTCCGAGCCGCCGGTGCCGCGTCGGTCCAGGCCGATGAGGGAGAACGTGCGGAGGAACTGGGCCGGCAACTGGCCTGCCAGTTCGGCCGCGTAGAGCGTGCCGGGCAGGCCGTCCAGGTCGTTGACCACGAGTAGCGGCGTCGGCCCTCGGCCCACCTTGAGCAGTTGCAGCCGGACCAGGCCCTCACCGGGGGCGCTGGGCGAGTCGAGTGGGCTGACGATCTTCGAGCACTGGAACGCCAGGTCGGAGGGCACGGTGACGGAGCCGAGCCGCTGCCGGGTGACGGCTGAGCAGTCGCTCCAGCCGATCGCGCCGCCTGCCGGCTTCTCCAGCGGCGGCAGCGGCATGGTCGCCGAGCCTCGCTGGGACGTCGCCGCGGGCGCGTTGCCGGCCACCACGAGGCCGGGCCGCTGCGAGGGGCCGACGGTACAGCCGGCGAGCAGTGCGAGCGCGATGGTCACGGCCAGGACTGGCGGCCAGACATGTGCGACCACTCGGCGCGGCACGTGGCATCCTCGCTCTCTGTGTCCGCCGGGTGGCGGGGGTTGACGCCGACATGCCGGAGCGTCGCACTCCCGTGGTATGACCCTGGTGAGCGGGATTCCGCTGTCCGAGGGATGGAAACTCGGCTGCGACACTGCTGCGTGGCGGGTAGTGATTGCCTGACGGTTAATGGCCAACAGTAGACGCCGAGGCATTGTCGATCGGGTGAGGAGTGACTCGTGGTTACCGCGTACGTCGAACGGACGCCTCGGCGGATCTGGCCGCGCGGTGTGCTGGCCGCGTTGGCCGGCCGAGGGCTTGGCAGCGTGCCACCGCCGGCACTGGTACTTGCCGGGATCGTGAGTGTGCAGGTCGGCGCGTCGTTGGCCAAACAGCTGTTCCCGATCGCGGGTGCCGTCGGTGTGGTGACCCTGCGGTTGGTGTTCGCCGCCGTGATCTTGTTGGCCGTCTGGCGGCCGTCGTTACGAATGACCAGGCAGGCGTGGTTGGTCGTCGCCATGTTCGGCACCGTGCTCGGCGTGATGAACGTGGCGTTCTACGAGGCGATCAACCGGATCCCGCTGGGTGTCGCGGTGACCGTCGAGTTCCTCGGTCCGCTGGCCCTTGCGCTGGCCGGGTCCAGGCGGTGGCTGGACGGGCTGTGGGCGCTGTTGGCCGCAGGCGGTGTCGTCCTGCTGACCGACGGCGGCGGCCCGGTGGCGTGGACGGGCGTGCTGTTCGCGCTCGGCGCCGCGGCCTGCTGGGCTTGCTACATCCTGCTCAGCGCCAAGCTGGGCGCGCAGACGAGTGGGGGCGGCGGGTTGGCCGTCGCGATGGCCATCGGCGGGCTGCTGGTCGCGCCGTTCGGCGTGGTCAGCGCGGGAACCGAACTGCTGCGTCCGGAGGTGCTGGCCGCCGGGTTCGGTGTGGCGCTGCTGTCCTCGGTGGTGCCCTACTCGGTGGAGTTGGAGGCGCTGCGCCGGATCCCGCCGAGGGTGTTCGGCGTGCTGATGAGCCTGGAACCCGCAGTGGCGGCACTGTGCGGTTTGGTGGTGCTCAGCCAGTCGCTGCACCCGGTCCAGTGGATCGCGGTGTGCCTGGTGGTCGGAGCGTCGGTCGGCGCCACCCGGACCGACCGGCCGGGACCCATCCCCGAGGCCTGACGACCGGGCGAGTCGACCCCGCCGGTGGGCGAATCGACCGCTGAGGAGGGCGAGTCGTCCGCGCGGGCGGGCGAGTCGACGCTGGGCGAGTCGGCTTTGGCAGCGGGCGAGTCGACCGCACGGGGAGGCGGGTCGGCTGCGCCGATGGGCGAGTCGTCCGCGCTGGTGGGCGAGTCGGCTGCGCAGGAGGGCGAGTCGGCGGCGGCCAAGCCGACCGTGCGGGTGGGCGAGTCGTCCGCGCAGGGGAACGAGTCGGCTGCGGCGGTGTGCGAGTCGGCTGTGCGCGTGGGCGAGTCGACGGCTGAGCGGGTTGGCGCCACCAGTGCGCGAGTCGACCGCGCGGGTGGGCGAGTCGTCCGCCTGCGTGCGCGTGTCGACCGCGCGGGCGGGTGTGTCGACCCTTGCCTGACCTACTTGGCGGCCACCTCGCCGCGCAGCACGGCGTCCAGGTCGTAGCCGGCCGGCTCGTCCAACTGGTCGTAGCGGCACGACGCGGGCTCGCGGTCAGGGCGCCACCTGACGAACTGGGTCGTGTGCCGGAACCGGACCGGATGCCTGCCCTCGGTGTGGTCGTAGCTGACCTCGACCACACGCTCCAGCCGCAGCGGTACCCACGGCTGCTCACCGGAGCGCCACCGGTTCACCGAGCCGGGCAGCCGTCGGCCCTCCGCGTCACCGCTGAGCCACGGGTGGTCCTGCTCACCACCCTCGGCCAGCGGTGCCAGTTCGGTGGCCAGTTCCTGCCGCCGCGTCACCGGGAACGCCCCGACCACGCCGACATGGTGCAGCACGTCCGCATCGTCGTGCAGGCCCAGCAGCAGCGAGCCGACCGCGGTGCCCGGCTCCGTGTTGGCGTGCCAGCGCATGCCGGCTACCACGCAGTCGGCCGTCCTGGCGTGCTTGAACTTGATCATGGTGCGCTTGTTCGGCGTGTACGGGCCGTCCGCCGGCTTGCCGATGATGCCGTCCAGACCGGCGCCCTCGAACAGGGTGAACCACTCCCTGGCGACTGCGGGATCGGTGGTGGCCGGGGTGATGTGCAGGCCGGCAGCCGGGGTGATGGCGTCGGTCAGTGCTGTCCTGCGCTCCCTGCCAGGACGGTCCAGCAGCGACTCGTCGCCCAGCGCCAGCAGGTCGAACGCCACGAACCTGGCCGGGGTCTGCTCGGCCAGCAGTCGCACCCTGCTGGCCGCCGGGTGGATGCGTTCGGTGAGTGAGTCGAAGTCGAGGTGGCCGTCCCGGTCCACGACCAGTTCGCCGTCCAGCACCACCCGGTCGGGCAGCGCGGCCAGCAGGTTCTCGATCACCTCGGGGAAGTACCTGTTCAACGGCTTGCCGTACCGGGACTGAAGGGTCAGCTCATCGCCGTCCCGGAACACCAGGCACCGGAAGCCGTCCCATTTCGGCTCGAAGACCAGCCCGTCGCCGTCCGGGATGGCGGGTGCCGGGGACGCCAGCATCGGCTTGACCGGCGCGGTCACGGGGAGCGCCATGTCACGTCTCCTTCTTCACATATCGGATCATCAACTGGCCGTCGCCGTGCAGCACGGAGGCCAGCGTGAGTCTGGTCGGCCCGGGCGGCAGGTGGCCGGTCGCGATCCGGCCGGCGTCGCCGCCGACCAGCATCGGCGCGATGCTCAGGTCCAGTTCGTCCACCAGGTCGCCCGCGATCAGCGAGCCGAACAGCTGTGGCCCACCCTCGCAGCACACCCGCCGCAGCGCCCGCCGGTTCAGGTCGGCCAGCACGGCAGCGAGGTCGACGTCGTCGGCACCGGCCACCACCACATCGGCACCCGCCTCGACCAGCGCGTCCCTGCGCTCCTGCGGCGCCGACGACGTGGTGTAGACGATCGTCTGCGCCGTCGCTTTGGTGATCAGGTCCGAGTTGGGCTCCAGCGACGCACGGCGGGTGACCACAGCGATCGGCGGCACCGGCGCGAGCCCGAGTTCGGCCCGCAGGTCGGTGGGCACCTCGTTCGGTCGGACGCCCTTGTACCGCTCGATCAGCGCGGTGTGCGCGCCCACCATGATCACGTCCGCCAACGCCCTGCCGAGCAGGAAGATCTTCTTGTCGTTCTCGTCGGACAGGCCACCGGACCGCCCACCGAGCGACACGGCCCCGTCGACGCTGCAGATGAAGTTGACCTTCACGAAGGCCCGGTCCAGGCCCGGCGGGAAGTCGTACAGCCGGGCGAGTTCGGCGTCGTCGGCAACGGAGGACAGCGGGTGCTCAGCGGGCAGGAGTCGATCCACCGGGTCATCCAAGCAGGCCCGACGGGCACCGGCTACCAAGCCGTGCTGTGCACGTCGGCCGGTTCCGGAGCCGCCTGACGCCGTTCGCTGAACCGGTCGGTGGCCACCGTGAGCGGCAGCGTCACTCCCAGCGCGACCAGGAAGCCCCCGACGGTGTCGGTCGCGTAGTGGTAGTCCATCCCCACCAGGCCGACCGCCAGCACGAAGCTGACCACCAGCAGCAGGATCATGATGGCCACCCGGTAGACCGCAGGCCAGTCCACGCTGACCACCAGCGCGGCGACCGTGAGGGCCGCGACGGCGCTCACCGTGTGCCCGCTCGGGTAGCTCAGCACGCCCTGGTCGGTCCGGCCGACCAGCGGCTTGAACAGCAGTTCGGTGAGCACCACACACGCACCCGGCGCGGCGACGGCCAGCACCGCCCGTTCCCACCACCGCTGGAACACGGCGATCCCGATCACCAGCGCGATCACCGGATAGACCACGATCGGATGAGTCGGCCCGGTGAGAAAACGGGCGAACATCCCCTGCTCGCCGACCACCCTGTGCACCACGTCGGCGATGGTGTTGTCCAGCCTGCCCGGCTGGTGATCACCCGCGTACCAGGCGCCCACCAGCGCCGCCAGCACCCAACAGGCCAACGCCACGAACATGGCAGGCCTACGCAGCGGGGGCGGGATGAGGGGCGGAGCGGGCATGTCATCGACTATGCCCGAAGGGAAATCCGCTCGCCTCACCGACGGTGCACGGAGGACCATTGCCGGTCATGGGCACCCTTGAGGCCAGTGGCCTGGCACATACGTTGGCGGACGGCAGGTTGCTGTTCCACGACGTGTCGTTCCGGGTCGGCGCCGGCAGCGTGGTGGCCGTGATCGGTGCCAACGGCGCCGGCAAGACGACATTGCTGAGGATGCTGTCGGGCGAACTGCCCACCGGCGACGGCGGGGTCAGGGTCGATGGCGGCCTCGGCGTGATGCCGCAGTTCGTCGGATCCGTCCGGGACGACAAGACCGTGCGGGACCTGCTGCTCGCGGTGGCACCGCCGAGGGCCCGGGCGGCGGCCGCCGAGTTGGACGCCGTCGAACTGCTGCTGATGGACACGGACGACGAATCGACCCAACTGCGCTACGCCACCGCGCTGACGACCTGGGGCGAGGCGGGCGGCTACGACCTGGAAGTGCTGTGGGACACGGTGACCGTGGCCGCGTTCGGCGTGCCCTACGACATCGCCAAGCACCGGCAGGTGCGCACGCTGTCCGGCGGTGAGCAGAAGCGGTTGGTGCTGGAGGCGCTGCTGCGCGGCCACGAGCAGGTGCTGCTGCTGGACGAACCGGACAACTATCTGGACGTGCCGGGCAAGCGCTGGCTGGAGCAGCGGCTGGCCGAGACGCCCAAGGCCGTGTTGCTGGTCAGCCACGACCGGGAACTGCTGGCCAACGCGGCCACCCACGTGGTCACCCTGGAGGGCCACACCACGTGGGTGCACGGCGGCGGCTTCGGCACGTGGCAGGACGCCAGGGACGCACGCGTCGAGCGGCTGGCCGAACTGCACCGCAGGTGGGACGAGGAGCACGAGAAGCTGAAGGAGCTGGTCAGGTCACTGCAACGGGCCGCCACGATGAGTCCGGCCATGGCGTCCCGGTACGCGGCCGCGCAGACCAGGCTGCGCAAGTTCGAGGAGGCTGGCCCGCCGCCGGAACTGCCGCGCGAGTACACGGTGAAGCCGAGGCTGATCGGGTCGAGGACGGCCATGCGCGCGATCACCTGTGCCGGCCTCGAACTGACCGGGCTGATGAAGCCGTTCGACGTGGAGATCTTCTTCGGCGACCGGGTCGCGGTGCTGGGCGCCAACGGTTCGGGCAAGAGCCACTTCCTGCGGCTGCTGGCCGGAGACACCGTCAACCACACGGGTTCCTGGCGGCTCGGTTCCAGGGTGGTGCCCGGCCTGTTCGCGCAGACCCACGCGCATCCGGAGTGGATCGGCCGCACCCTGGTCGACGTGCTGTGGAAAGGCGACGGCGACCGGTCCGGAGTGGACAGAGGCAAGGCGATGGCTGCGTTGAGCCGCTACGGTCTCGCGGCGGCGGGGGACCAGCGGTTCGAGACGCTGTCCGGTGGGCAGCAGGCCAGGTTCCAGGTGCTGTTGCTGGAACTGTCCGGCGCGACGCTGCTGCTGCTCGACGAGCCGACCGACAACCTGGACCTGACCTCGGCACAGGCGTTGCAGGACGCGCTGGTCGAGTTCACCGGGACCGTGCTCGCCGTGACGCACGACAGGTGGTTCGCGCGCTCGTTCGACCGGTTCCTGGTGTTCCGTGCCGACGGCGTGGTGTCCGAAGAGGACTCCGCGGTGTGGGACGAGGGCAGGGTGGTCCGGCCGGCCTCGTAAAAACGGCTCTCGACAATAGTCAGTTGGACTGTATATGCTCCTGCTATGAGTATGCGGGCGATGCACGAGGCGACCTTCCTGGTCCTGACCTCGCTCGCAGGTGGTCCACAACACGGGTACGCGATCCTGGCCGACATCGCCGAGATGTCCGGTGACCGGGTGCGCCTTCGGGCCGGGACCTTGTACACGGCGCTGGACCGCCTGCGTGGCGATGGCCTGATCGAGGTGGCCAAGGAGCAGGTCGTCGACGGGCGGCTGCGGCGGTACTACCGGCTGACCCCACAGGGCAGCCAGACCCTGGCGGACGAGGCGGCCCGACTGCGCTCGAACGCGACCGTGGCCCTGCGCCGTCTCGGGCTGGGCAGTCCTGAGCTGGGCGGAGCGTGAACGCCATGACCGACGTACAGACAGATGTACGGACGCTGGAACGCCGCTACCGGCGGTGGCTGGCGTGGTATCCGAGCAGCTTCCGCCGTGAGCACGAGACCGAACTGCTGGCCGTGCTGGTCGCCATTTCCGGTGATGGACAGCGGTATCCGGCGATCGGCGAGGTCTTCGCGTTGGTGCGGTCGGCGATCGGGATGCGGCTGCGCCCGGACCTACCCCGGTCGGCCCGCGCACTGAGGGCTGCGATCGGGCTGTTGTGCCTGTCCGCTGTCCTGGAGATCGTCATCTTCGGCGTCATGATCGGGACGATCGGCGGTGTCGCGACGCGGCTCGTGGTCACGGAGCCAGGCCTCACCGAGCAGACGGCGCGGACAGCCCTCGTCGCCCACCTGCTGCCCGAGCTGATCGGCGCGCCGATCGTGGCCGCCGGATGGCTGGTGCTGGCGTGGGCGAACGGTCACCGTCGCCGCTGGGCGCCGGCCTGTCAGCTCGCGCTGTTCGTGGTCATCACCGTGAGCTTGTTGGAAGGGTTGACCAGCGGCGCCACGCACTACGCCCTGGCGGACGTCATGGTCGGAGTGGCGGTGTGGCTGACGGCCATGGTCGCTCTCGTACTGACGCTGCGCAGCGCGGCTCGGTCCTACGCCTAGCGCCCGTCGGACCACAACTGGAAGAAGTACCGCTCGGCCACCACGAACGATCCGGGGTCGAACTGCTCAAGCCCGCCATTGGAGCCGAACTCGGCTGCCGGCAGCACGGCTCGCCACGTGCCGTTCGGCAACCTGGTCAACGCTGCCGCGGACAGGCCACGCTCCTCCAGCCAGGCGCCGCACACCTGCGCCGGGTCTGCAGGATCCTCGGCCTCCAGCACTCGGCGGATGGCCGGGGTGTCGACGACCAACTGCTCGATCAGCCGGTCCCGGTCGCCTGCCACCCGACTGAACGCGAGGAACTGCCGCTGCCCGTCCGGCAGCAGCGCGTCCACCAGATAGACCGGCAGGTACACCTGGCCGACCGCGACGACCTCGGTGGCCAACAGCTCGTCCGGCAGGTTGAACAGTTCCCGGTCCTGCCGCTCCGCCAACCGTTGCACCGCGCCCACCTGGAAATCACCGCCGACCACACCGGCGCTCAGTGCCTGGAACGACCGGTAGTCCGGTTGCTCCAGCACGACGACATCGTCCGCGTAGTAGTCCCTGGGCAGCGGCGCCATGGTGAAGCCGTCGAACAGCAGCCCCTGTCGATCCTCCTTGGGGACGTAGCGGGCGCCCTCGCGGACCGACCGCTGCCCGAGCTCGGTCAGCCGCACGCGATCGCCGTGCTGGCCGATGTGGCCGATCCGCTGTAGGGAACGCAGTACCCTGCGCACGAACGACGGCTCCAGCCCGAGGAACGCCGCCAGCCCGTCGACCGTGTCGATCTCGCAGTTCACGATCGCCTGCTCGACGAACCTGTCCACCACGTCGTACCGCTGGGCCTCGTGCAGCTGCGCCTTGATCTCCACCTGCCACAACGGGAACAGCGTCGGGAACAGCCGGATCGGCGACACCCCTTGCTGTTCGACGCAATGTTCCGCCACCCGCCGGGCCGGGTAGATCGGCGCGGTCATGGCCCGATCCTGCCGTCGAGCACAGCTGAGGACCGCAGCAGTTGGCCGTGCTCCCTGGTGTGGGCGACCAGGGCGGTCATCAGGTCGCGCACGCCGTCGTCGGCCGCGTTCGTCAGCGTCGCGAGATCACCGACCACCACGAGTTGTTGCCGTGCCATCGTGATGGCCGCGTTGAACCCGCGCAGGTCGCTCAGGACGCCGACTTCGCCCTCGGCGTTGCTCCGCGTGCAGCCGTAGACGATCAGGTCGCGCGGACCGCCCCGGAGCTCGTCCACCGTGCCGACGTTGTCCTCGACCAGGTCCGTCTCATTGCGCAGCAGCGCGACCTGCGCCGGGTAGGGCACGATCGCCGCCCACGACCTCCCGGCCCGGTGCGCGCCCGCGACCAGTGCGGTGATCAGTTTCGCCTCGGTCTGGTTCTCGTACTCGCCACGCTCGGCCCGCACCCGCACCGGCAGGTCCGACGTGTCCACCATGGCCAGGGCGCTGGTGAACCGGGGGTCGTGCTGGCCGTGGTCCACCGGCGTGTGCAGCCGGTTGTCGTAGAACCGGGCGGACACGAAGTCGGCTACCACCTTCGGCATCCTGCGTTGCGTCTCCAGCCGGACCGCGTGCGACTCAGGTGCCACACCGATCAGCGACTCGAACGCACTGCCGGCCGGCCGCCGCATGTGGTCGCCGACCAGCACCGCCCGCTTCGCACGGACCAGCGGAATCAGCACGTTCGGCAAGGAGAGCCGGGCCGCTTCGGCCACGATCGCCATGTCGAACTCCAACTCGGGGACCAGATCCGACGTGGCCGCGACGATGTCGGCGTACCGGGCCAGTTCCGGGTACAGGGGTTCGCGTGGCCCGTGCAGCGCGGCCCGCCACTCCCGCAGCAGGTCGGCGCGGGCCAGCAGCAGCGGCAGCGCGATCCGGCACCAGTTCAGGTACTCGGTCCAGCCCGCCAGGTCGTCCTCCGCGACGGCGGGTGACTCGACGAGGCCGGAGGTCAGATGCTCGATCTCGGCATGTGCCGCGGTGACGGCGTGCAGTGCGGCATCCCGTTCGCCTGCCGCCTCGGTGATCGATACCCGTAGCGCCATCAGTTCCGGGTAGCTCGCGCGCAGCCCGTCGAGTTCGGCGGTCGCGGCGGCCAGTTCGGTCGTTGCCTCGGCCTGATCCGCCACCGCGTCGGCCAGCCGCTGCCGCGCGTCCGTCAGCCTGCCGGCCTGCCAGCGGTGCACCCCGGGGATGTTCTTCGTCTCGGCCCGCTCCTGCCGCCGGTTGACCACGTCGGTGCACCTGCGGACGGTCGACGAGCGGTCGCGCACGAGGTCGCCCAGCGCGGCGACGCGCTCGGCCGCCGGACCCACGACCCGCTTGTCGGCCTCGGTGAGCAGCCCGGTCCGTTTGACGACGTCCGCCTGGCCTCGGTGTGCCCGGTACACCTCGGTGCCGACCAGCGCGAGCCACCGCTCGATCCGGTCGTTCGCCACCAGCGTGTCCAGCCGGGACGCGATGTCGGCACAGTCGGCCAGAACCTGCCGCTGGAGGTCGGCGGCCGGTGAGTCCTCGTTGCCGATCCGCACCGCGAGCAGTTCGTCGGGCAGCTTCGCCAGCACGTCGTCCACGGCCCGATCGGTGTCCGACGTGACCAGCACCTGCTCGCCCCGGGCGGCCGACTCACGGGCGATCTCGGCGATCGTCCGTGACACCCCGGTGCCCGGCGGACCGTGCACCAGCAGCACGTCCGGCACCGTGCGCGCCTTGGCGACCGCGGCGGCCTGGCCGGAATCGAGCGAACTGCCGGGTCGGGGAGACGTGTCCGGCCCGAACGCGGTGAACTCGCCGTCCACCAGTACCGGCAGCAGCGCCGGATTGACACTGTTGCCGCTCCGCAGGATCGACACGGCGTGCCGCTCGGCGGCGGTCTCGACCTGCTGGTCCACCTGGTCGAGATAGGCCGGCATCGCCTGGTCGGGCCGCGTGGCCGCGCCGAGGTCCTGCCATGCCTGCTGGATCGGTTGCCAGTGGGTGGTGTAGCCACCGCCCGGCCGGTCATCGACCAACTGCCAGTCCGGCGAACACAGCCTCAGTACGCCCTTCGCCAGCCGGTCGTGGTCCTGGCAGCGCAGCCGGTCCACGTGGTGCACCGTGTAACAGTCATCCGTTGTGGACGGTTCCAGGGAGAGGAAGTAGTTCTCGCCGTACACGACCAGGCGGCCGTCCTCGACCCTGGCCGGCACGCCACCGTTCGCCGCCAAGGTCCGCAACTCGGCGTGCATGTCGGGCAGATCAGGCACGTAGGGAAAGCGCAGCCGGAGATCCTGCAGCCGCTCCGGCAACCGTTGCGCCGGTACCAGCGCGATGGGACCGCCCAGCGGCACCTGCAGTTGCACGGTCATCCTCGGCCCACCGCCGTCCCGAACACTGTGGCCTCCCGTCGCAGAGCTGTCGCGCTGAGCACGCAGACCTGACGGAACCTCATGACACTCGGGTCCCGGTCGAGCCGACACACCTCCGTGCGGCGGCGCGACCACGTCGGCCGCTGTCGCCGGCGAAGGTCAGGCCGATAATCCAAGATTACCGGCCTGGCCTGGATGTCAATTCTCCGGGCTGAAGGACAAATTGATGACAAATAATTGTCGTCAGGCGCTGACCACGTTCGCGAAAGCGTCGATGCCGGCGTCCAGATCGGATTTGCTGATCACCAGCGGCGGCGCGATGCGCAGCGTGTTGTCGTGGGTTTCCTTGCACAGCACGCCAAGCCCGGCCAGTGCCTCGGACGCCTGCCGGCCGGTCGGACCGCCCGGCGCGATGTCGACACCGGCCCACAGGCCCCTGCCGCGCACCTCGGCGACACCCCTGCCGACCAATTCGTTCAGCCTGCCGTGCAGATGTGCGCCGAGTTCGGCGGACCTGGCCTGGTATTCGCCGGTGTTCAGCAGCTTGATCACGGCACGGCCCACGGCGCAGGCCAGCGGGTTGCCACCGAACGTCGAGCCGTGCTCACCGGGCCGCAACACACCGAGCACCGAGCGAGAACCGACCACCGCGGACACCGGCAGAATGCCGCCGCCCAGCGCCTTGCCCAGGGTGTAGAGGTCGGCGCGGACGCCGTCGTGGTCCAGTGCCAGCAGGTCGCCGGTGCGGCCGAGACCGGACTGGATCTCGTCGGCGATGAACAGCGCGCCTGCCTCGTCACAGATCCGGCGCACCTCGCGCAGGTAGCCGGGCGGCGGCACCAGCACGCCTGCCTCGCCCTGGATCGGCTCCACCAGCACGGCGGCCGTCCGCTCGGTCACGGCGGCGGCCAGGGCCTCGGCGTCGCCGTACTCGACCACGGTGAACCCGGGCGTGAACGGCCCGAAGTCGGTCCTGGCGACCGGATCGGTGGAGAACGACACGATGGTCGTCGTGCGGCCGTGGAAGTTGGACCCGGCCACCACGATCTCCGCGGTGTCGGCCGGCACGCCCTTGACCTGGTAGGCCCACTTGCGGGCCACCTTGATCGCCGACTCGACGGCCTCGGCGCCGGAGTTCATCGGCAGCACCATCTCGGTGCCGGTCAGTTCGGCCAGTTCACGGCAGAACAGGCCGAGTTGGTCGTGGTGGAACGCCCTGCTGGTCAGCGTGACCCTGCCCAGTTGCCCGACCGCGGCCGCGACCAGGTCGGGGTGGCGGTGGCCGAAGTTGAGCGCCGAGTAGCCGGCCAGGAAGTCCAGGTAGCGGCGGCCTTCGACGTCGGTCACCCAGGCGCCGTCGGCGTGGGCGATCACCACCGGCAACGGATGGTAGTTGTGTGTGCCCCACCGCTCGTCGAGTGCGACGAAGTCGGCGGTCTCGTGCGGGTTGCTCTGCGGCACGGCGCTGTCGACGGCCCAGTCGGTGGTAGTCATGGCCCAAGGCTACGTGGTCCCCAGCGGCGATTTCAGCCACGATCCATTGCACGTTCGGGCGTTTCATTGTGCCGTGTGCCGAAGACCCGGCGATCCGTTGCACAACGGACCCCGTCGATTGACGGGCATCCTCGGTAAGTTGATACTTACCGTTCGTGGGGACTTACGGAGTGGACGCGCTGGGCGCCCTCGGCGACCCGACCCGGCGGGCCATCTTCGAGTTGCTGACCACCCGGCCGATCGCGGTCGGTGAACTCGCCGAACGGCTGCCGGTCAGCCGCCCGGCCGTCTCGCAGCACCTGAAGGTGCTCAAGGCGGCCGGTCTCGTGGTCGACGACGCCGTCGGCACACGACGGCTGTACCGGGTGAATCCGGCCGGGGTGGCCGCGATGCGCGACTACCTGAACCGGATGTGGGACAACGCGCTGACCGCCTTCGCGGCGGCGGTGCAGACCGAGGCTGTGCGGACCGAGGAGGACCAATGAGTCAGGACACCGACGTGAGTGTGGTCAGGACCGTCACCGTGGCGGCGAGCCAGCAGCGGGCGTTCGAGGTGTACACGGCCGGATTCGGCTCGTGGTGGCCGAAGGAGCACCACATCGGTGACGCCGAGATGGCGACGTGCACGTTCGAGCCGAAGGTGGGCGGGCGCTGGTACGAGACCGGTGTGGACGGCAGCGAGTGCGACTGGGGCGTGGTGCTGGTGTGGGACCCGCCGAACCGGATCGTGCACACGTGGCAGTTGCAGGGTGACTGGCAGTGGCACCCGGATCCGGCCAAGGCCAGCGAGGTGGAGATCCGGTTCGTCGCCGAGGGCCCGAACACGACGCGGGTCGAGTTGGAGCACCGGCACTTCGAGCGACACGGCGCAGGCGCGGATTCCGTACGGGACGGTGTGTCCTCACCGAACGGTTACGACTACTGCCTCGGCAAGTACGTGGCCGCAATCGCTGCGGCCTGATTAATCGAGGTGCGGTGGCCCTGCGCCGGACGGCGGCCGGCGGTGCGCCGATCGCCAACCCCGCCTGGGAGCCGCTGGTGTGAGCCGAGGGCCATCTGACAGTGTCATGCCCGTGAGCAGTAACGACACGAGTGAAGACACGACTTCGTTCCTCCGCCTCCAGGCCCGCACCCAGCGGTTCACCCTGGGGACACCGAGGGAGATCCGGATCACTCCGGACGGCAACCGGGTGCTCTTCCTGCGTGCGATGTCCGGCACCGACCCGAGGCACGGGCTGTGGAGCCTGGATGTCGCCACCGGCCAGGAGACCCAACTCGTCGACCCCGCCAACCTGCTTGGTGAGACCGAGGAGTTGTCCGTCGAGGAGCGGGCAGCGCGCGAGCGCACCAGGACGCAGGCGGGCGGCGTGGTCGCCTACAGCACGGACGACGAGTACCGGCTGGGCGCGTTCTCGTTGTCCGGCAAGCTGTTCCTGGTCGACCTGCTGGCCGGCGGCGTACGCGAGTTGCCGGTCACCGGGTCGATCATGGACCCGAGGCTGGACCCGACGGGACAACGGGTCGCCTACGTGTCCGGCGGCGCACTGCGGGTGGCCGAGGTGGACGGCTCCGGCGACCGGGTGTTGGCGCAACCGGAGGACGGCGACACCGAGGACATCGCCTGGGGCCTCGCGGAGTTCCTGGCCGCCGAGGAGATGGACAGGACGCGCGGCTTCTGGTGGTCGCCGACCGGTGACCACATCCTGGCCGCCAGGACCGACCGGTCGCCGGTGCGCAGGTGGCACATCGCCGACCCGACGAACCCGGACCGGCCCGCCCGTTCGGTCGCCTACCCGGCAGCCGGCACGGACAACGTGGTGGTCAGCCTGTTCGTGCTCGGGTTGGACGGCAGCAGGGTGGCCGTCGACTGGGACAGCACCGACCTGCCCTACCTGACGGCGGTGCACTGGTCGGACGGTGGCCTGCCGCTGCTGGCCGTGCAGGCCAGGCACCAGCGCAGGATCGTCGTGCTGACCGTGGATCCGGCGACCGGCGCCACCGCCGTCGGCCAGGAGTTGACCGACCCGCACTGGGTGGACGTGGTGCCCGGTGTGCCGGCGTGGACCCCGGCCGGCAGGCTGCTCACGGTAACCGCGCGGGACGGCGCGTACCAGTTGCTGGCCGACGGTGAGCCGATCAGCGGGCCCGGCCTGCAGGTGCGTGCCGTGCTGGACTCCGGTGCCGAGGACGTGCTGTTCACCGCGTCGGCCGACGATCCGACCCAGATCCACGTGTACACGACAGGTTCCGGCGAGCCGGTCCGGATGTCCACTGTGGATGGAATTCACTCCGCCGTGCGGTCGGCCGACGTGACCGTGCTGGTGTCGTGGGGCATGGAGTTCGCAGGTTCCTCGGTCACCGTGTACCGGGACGGCAAGCCGGCAGGCGAGATCGCTTCACGGGCCGTCGCGCCGCCGTTCATGCCCGAGGTGACGCTGCTGACCGCGGGGGAGCGGGACCTGCGCTGCGCGCTGCTGTTCCCGACCGGTTACCAGCAGGGCAGCGCCAAGCTGCCCGTGCTGCTCGACCCGTACGGCGGCCCGCACGCCCAGCGCGTGCTGCATGCCAGCAACTCCTACCTGACGCCACAGTGGTTGGCGGACCAGGGTTTCGCGGTGTTGGTCGCTGACGGTCGGGGGACGCCGGGCCGTGGTCCGGACTGGGACCGCTCGGTCGCGGGCGCCTTCGCCGACGTGACGCTGGCCGACCAGGTGGACGCGCTGCACGCCGTCGCTGCCCGCTATCCCGACCTGGACCTGGAGCGAGTGGCCATCCGGGGCTGGTCGTACGGCGGTTACCTCGCGGCGCTGGCCGTACTGCGCAGGCCGGACGCGATCCATGCCGCACTGTCCGGCGCGCCGGTGACCGACTGGCGGCTGTACGACACCCACTACACCGAGCGCTATCTCGGCCACCCGGACGAGAATCCCGATGTGTACGAACGGAATTCGCTGATCGCGGACGCCGACAAGCTGAGCAGGCCGCTGCTGTTGATCCACGGGTTGGTCGACGACAACGTGTTCGTCGCGCACACCCTGCGGCTGTCCTCCGCGTTGTTGGCCGCCGGCAAGCAGCACACCGTGCTGCCGCTGTCCGGGGCCACGCACATGGGGCCGACCGACGAGGGCGAGTCGGAGAACTTCATGCTGCTGCAAGCGGATTGGCTTAAGCAGGCATTGGTGCTGCCTCGTTGAGTCGATGCGTGCCCGGCCGGATCAGGTAAGGAAAGCTTCGTCCCCGACTTTGATCCGACCGGGCATCGCGACCCGCGCGTACACGCCGAACAGCAGGTTGTTCGCGTCGGCGATCGCGCGCAGTACCTCGGCGGTGTCGGCCAGGTCGCCCTGGCCTGCGTTGACCATCGCGCAGCGCTCGACGGTGTCCACGATGTAGATCACCAGGTGGCTGCCGATGTGCAGTTCGTGCCCGACCCAGCTGTCCTCCGGCCGGCCGGACGTCTCGTTGACGCGCAGCACCAGGTTCGGCCGGACCCGGCGCGCGTCCACGTCGGCTTCGGGCGCGAGATCGGACAGCCACGTCATGCTCGCCGTGGTCACCAAGTGCAACGGCTCCTGGTCGAAGTGCGAGATGACGCCTTCCTTGACCAGAGTCACGCCTGGGTGGTCCAGCCCGTCGGACACCGCCCAGTGCACGTGCTCGTCGTCGCCGCGTACCGATCGGCCGTCGGGCAGCGTGATGATCGGGGTGAGATCGGGCAGGTAGGCGGCGTGGAAGTCGAGCAGGCCGTCCATCCGGCGGAACCTGCGGGTGTTCTTGCCGCTGCCCAGTTTCCCGTCGGTGTCCCGGACCGCGTAGAGCCGGTCACCGAGGATCCCCCTGGCATCCACCGGCGCCTGGGTCAGCTGTTCACCAGCCATCGACTTAACCGGATAACGCCACAAGGCCTCGACCGTGCCGACACTGTCCACCGCGTGACGGTACCGGGTGTCTCATTTCGTGCGCCGAAGACGTGCCGGATACCGGGAGGCCAGGCCGTTGTCTGGTCACTGTCTGGTATACCGACTAGTCGGTATGTAGTACCGTACGGCCGAGCAGTACCGCTGGCGAGGGAGGCAGATCGGGTGAGTACCGGCCTGGCAGGCAAGACGGCGCTGGTCACCGGCGCGTCGCGGGGCATCGGCAGGGCGATCGCGCTTGCGTTGGCCGCCGAGGGTGCGAACGTGGTGCTGACCTCGCGTAAGCAGGACGGTCTGGACAAGGTGGCCGAACAGATCAAGGCCGCCTCCCCGTCGGTCGGTGTACTGGCCCGAGCGGCACATGTCGGCGACCCGGCACAGGCCGGCGCGGCCGTGGACGCGTGTGTCGCCGAGTTCGGCTCGCTGGACGTGCTGATCAACAATGCCGGCACCAACCCGTACTTCGGCCCGCTGGTGGACATCGACGTGGCGCGGGCCGAGAAGACCGTGCAGGTCAACCAGATGTCCATCGTGCTGATGACGCAGCTGGCCTGGAAGGCATCGATGGCGGAGCGCGGCGGCACGGTGGTCAACATGGCGTCCGTCGGTGGCCTGGTGACCGAGCAGGGCATCGGGTACTACAACGCCACCAAGGCCGCCGTCATCCACCTGACCAGGCAGTTCGCCGCCGAACTCGCGCCAGGCGTGCGGGTCAACGGCATCGCGCCGGGGCTGGTGCGCACCGAACTGGCCAGGGCGCTGTGGGAGGAGCACGAGGAGCGGCTGAAGACCGCGCTGCCGCTGCGTCGGATCGGCGAGCCGGAGGACATCGCCAACGCCGCCGTGTTCCTGGCAGGCGACAACTCGTCCTGGGTTACGGGACAGACCCTCGTGGTGGACGGCGGATCGATCATCCGCCCCTCGATCAGCTGAAACTCGGGAGGACTGTGCGGATGGCTTCGAGTCGCTGGGGGATCACGCTGCCACTGACCGGTGTGCCACTGGCAGCACACCGGGATGTCGTGCGGTCACTGCCCGATCTCGGCTACACCGACGTGTGGTCCGCCGAGACAGCGGGCACCGACGCGTTCACACCGCTGGCGCTGGTCGCCGAGTGGGCCCCGCAACTCCGGCTGGGCACCGCGATCGCCCCCGTGTACACGAGGGGCCCCGGCCTGCTCGCGATGACGGCCGCCACGATCGCCGAACTCGCGCCCGGCCGGTTCGTGCTGGGCATCGGCAGTTCGTCGCCGGTGATCGTGCACGACTGGAACGCCGCCGAGTTCACCGAGCCCTACGCGCGGACCAGGGACACGCTGCGGTTCCTGAAGGCCGCTCTGGCCGGTGAGAAGGTCAGCGAGCAGTACCCGACGTTCAGCGTCAACAGGTTCAAGCTGGAACGGCCGCCCGCGCAGCCGCCGAGGATCATGCTGGCGGCGCTGCGGCCCGGCATGCTGCGGCTGGCGGCACAGGAGGCAGACGGCGCGATCACCAACTGGCTGGCCCCCTCCGACGTGCGGACCGTGCGGGCGGAGATCGGCCCGGACGTCGAACTGGCGGCCCGGATCTTCGTCTGCCCGACCGAGGACGTGGACGCCGCCCGGGCGTTGGGCCGGTTGTTGATCAGCAGCTACCTGACGGTGCCGGTGTACGCGGCGTTCCACGACTGGCTGGGCAGGGGCGAACTGCTCAAGCCGATGCACGAGGCGTGGGCCGCTCGGGACCGGGCCGGTGCGAACGCGGCCATCCCGGACGAGGTGGTCGACGACCTGATCGTGCACGGCAGCCCGGCGGCGTGCCGTGAACGGGTGGCCGAGTACGTGGCGAACGGCCTGGACACCCCGGCGATCGCGATCCTGCCGACCGGGGCTGATCCGGTGGAGATGGTGCGGGCGCTGGCGCCAACGGGGTGACCGGCACAATGGGCGGCTCGTTCACGGGCTGGAAGGGAGTGGGGTGATGGCACGCTCCACGACCAATCGCGCCGTGCGCGGTCCACGGGCCGGTCGGCCGGACGGCGAGCGCAGCCCGATGGAGGACCGGATCATCGCGTCCGCCGTGACGCTGTTCGCCGAGCAGGGCTTCGACGCGACCACCGTGCAGCAGGTGGTGGACAGCGCCGAAGTGACGAAAGGCGCGCTGTACCACTACTTCGACGCCAAGGACGACCTGCTCTACGAGATCTACCACGCGCTGATCGGCACCCAGACGGCGGCGCTGGAGGAGATCGCGGCCCAGGATCTCGGCGCGGCCGACACGGTGCGCGCGATCCTGGTGAACGTGGTGCGCACGACCGTCGAGCGGCTGCCCGAGGCGAAGGTGTTCTTCCGCGAGGCGCACAAACTGGACGCCGACCGGCACGCCGCGTTCCGGGCCGACCGGCGCCGCTACCACGAGGGTTTCCGCAAGGTGATCGCGACCGGCCAGGCGGCGGGCGAGTTCGCGATCACCGTGCCGCCGGACACGGTGGTGCAGATCGCGATGGGCGTGGTCAACCAGTTGCCGGTCTGGTACCGCCAGGACGGGTCGAAGACGGCCGAGGAACTGGGAAACGAGATCGCCGACTACGTACTGGCGGCCCTGCGGCCGTAGCTCGAATCTATGTAGATCAGAGCTACCTTCTTCTCAGTGCTGGGCCAGTTCGAGCACTCGGTGCAGGTCGGTGGCCGCGTCCAGGGAGAACCACACCGAGCCCGTCACCAGGCCGAACGCCAGGATCGCGAACACACCCGTCGGTGACATCAGGACGGCCCACACCCGGGAGACCGGCGGCGCGGTGAGCAGCGCGGCCACCCTGCGCGGTACCGGACCGGCCGTCGCTGCGAGCGCGATGCGGGGCTTGGCGTGGTGGCCACGGGCGGCCAGCGCGGCCTTGCCAACGGCCCGTGCCACCACCGACCGGTCGCCGACATGGCCGGCCGCGACCTCGTCGGCCCAGCGTTCCGTGGTGTAGCGGATCACCTTGGTCAGCGGCCGCAGCAGCGGATTGGCCGCGGCCAGCACGTCGACGACGGCGACGAACAGGTGATGGGCGCCTGCCAGGTGAGCCCGCTCATGGGCCAGCAGCGCCCGGCGTTCGGCCGGTGCCAGCGTGGCCAGCATGGTGGTGGACACGACGATCCGGCCGGGCCTGCCGGGCAGCGCGTGGGCCAGTGGGCGGTCGTCCTCCAGCACCATCAACTCGCTGCCGTGCGGGCACTCGCGGGCCATCCGGTGTGCCTCGACCAGAGCGCGGATCCGGCTCACGGCCGCCGACACCGCCATGATCGCGAACACCATCAGCAGCACGCTCGCGGACAGGTCGATCGGCAGGTGCACGGCGTCCAGGTGCCGGACCTCCCTCGGCGACCAGTGACCGAGCCGGGCGAACACACTCATCACCGACATGGCCGCCAGCATCAGCAGGCCGAGCGCGATGGTGGCGCACGTGGCCAGCACCAGAGCCGCGATCAGCACCAGCCAGGTGGCCAGCGCGGGGTGCAGTCGCGCGGCCACCCAGCGCACCACCGGCACCGCGAGCGCGGGCAGGATCAGCGGCAGGTAGACGGCGATGATCATGAGGTCGCCTAGCCCGGGTCGTTGTCCGGCCGGGCAGCGGGCACGTCGCCGAGCAGCCGTCTGAGCACCAGTTCGTCCTCACCGGACAGATCGGACACGAACCTGGCCAGCACCTGCTGCCGGTTGGCCTCGGCATCCAGCACCTGCCGCATCCGCCGCGCGGCCAGGCCGGGTTCGTCGGCCACCGGCCGGTAGGCGTACGCCCTGCCGTGCTGCTCGCGCTCCAGCGTGCCCTTGGCGTGCAGCCGGGACAGGATCGTGACCACGGTCGAGTAGGCCAGCGCGCTGGCCAGCCGCTCCTGCACCTCGCCAGCGGTCAGCGCGGCGTGTGCCGACCACAGGGTGGCCAGCACCTCCGCTTCCAGTTCGCCTGGTCCTCGGCGCCCGTGTCGCGGTCCGGGGCTGCCGTTCGGCGACCGTCCTCGCACGGGTCCAATCTACAACACTGTAAAACTGACACTGATGGCTGTCCGCTGGCCGGGGTATGAACAATGCGCGGCGCAACGTCCTCGCTACCGAATGGTTCGTATCCGTTCATGGGCACCAGGTAGGAGTACGTCCGAATGGGTGGCCGACGAACAGGAGCGTCGAGCTATGCGGATCGCGTTCGTCACCGAGACCTGGCTGCCGTCCACCGACGGCGTCGTCACCCGGATCACGTCGACGGTGCGGGAGTTACGCGCCGCCGGGCACGACGTTCTGGTGGTCGCTCCCGGTCCGGCCGAGGCGGGCTTTGCCGGCGCCGACGTGCGCACCGTGCCGACCGTCGGCTTCCGGTGGATCTACGGCGGGAAGCGCTGGGGTCTCCCGCTGCCCAGGGTCGGCAGGCACCTGCGGGAGTTCGAGCCGGACGTCGTGCACGTCGTCAACCCGGTGCTGCTGGGCATCGCGGCGGTGGTCGCGGCGCGGCGGGCCGGGTTCCCGCTGGTCGCGTCGTACCACACCAATGTGGCCAGGTACGCCGCCTACTACCGGCTCGGCTTCCTGGCGCCGGTCATCTGGTGGCTGTTGCGCCGGCTGCACGGCAGCGCCGCCGTCAACCTGGCAACGTCGTCGTCCACCTGCGACGAGCTGCGGGCCCAGGGCATCGACCGGGTCCAGCTGTGGCCCCGCGGTGTCGACCTGGACCTGTTCGCGCCTCGACCCGCCGACCCACCGGATGCCGACCGGCCGTCGGTCGCGCTGTACGTCGGCAGGCTGGCCGCGGAGAAGGGGCTGGACCTGCTGTCCGCACTGGCAGCGCCGGACCAGGGCGTGCGGCTGATGCTGGTCGGCGACGGGCCTGCCCGGTCCGAACTGGCTGGGCGGTTCCCGGTGCCGACGGTGACGTTCACCGGGCTGCTGCACGGATCCGCGCTGGCCGACGCCTACCGGTCGGCCGACGTGTTCGTGTTCCCGTCCACCACCGAGACGCTGGGTCTGGTGATGGTGGAGGCGTTGGCCAGCGGCCTGCCGGTGCTCGCGGTGGACAGTCCGGCCAGCAGGGAGATTCTGGCCGGTTGCCCGGCCGGCAGGCTGTTCACCGCCGAACTGGCCGACCAGTTGCCCGAACTCGTGCACCAGGTGCGGCAGGACAACGCCACCGGTCGCCTGACGTCACTGGCCAGGCGCGAGGCCGAGAAGTGGGGCTGGCCCGCTGCCACCGAGGCGCTGGTCTCCTGCTACCGCGAGGTGATCGCCTGCGGCCGGCCGGTCGCGGTCGAGGATCGCCGCCGGGCCGCCTGACAGACCGTCCGGAGTGGACTTGTCTTTTCGGTCCCGGCCTGGGCGTTCGGGCCGTGCGGCAGAGGTAAGGTCGTTGCTTACCAGGACAGGTGGTGGACGCCGGTGGACGCGGCCAGGGGGAACCGTCGCAGGGCGGGCGGTGAACTGGAGAACGAGGTACTGGCCGCGCTGTGGTCAGCGGGCCGACCGGTCACGTCACGCGAGGTCCGGCACGCGATCGGCGCGAACCTGGCCTACAACACCGTCCAGACCATCCTGGTTCGCCTGCACGAGAAGGGTCTCGTGCAGCGGCACCCGGACGGCAGGGCACACAGGTACTCGCCGACCAAGCAGCCGGCCGAGTTGACGGCGGAACGGATGCATCTGCTGCTCACCGCGGGACCTGACGACCGGCGTTCGGTGCTCAGCCGGTTCGTCGGCACGCTGGACGAGTCCGACGAACAGATACTGCGGGACCTGCTCGACCGCGAGTGATCAGGTACGTGCCCGGTAGTCGGGTTCCCTGCCTCGGGCCGGCTGCTGCGGTGCGGCCCGGTAGGGCTGTGGCTGCTGCGGGTTGACCCTCGTCGGCTGCGCGGGCTGGGCCTGGTTCGGGCGCGGCGGCCGGCCCTGCGGGGTGCGTGGCGGCTGACCCTGGCCCGCCCGACCCGGTTGGCCGACGTTCGGCCGTGGTGGCTGGGCCTGGGCCGGCCTACCCGGCTGAGCCTGGGCGCCTCGCCCACCGGGCGCCCGGTAGTTGTTGGGAGCAGGCCGATTCTGCTGCCGCGCGGGCGGCGACTGGCGCTGTCGCGCCTGTGGCTGGGACACGGCACTGGTACTCGGCCGGACCTCACTCCAGCCGGTGTCCCTTGCCTCGCTGCGCCTCGCCCGGCCACCGTGCGGCCGGTTGACCCAGGAGTCGAAGACCACCAGCAGGATGGCGATGATCACAGCGATGATCCCGAGCACGGCGAACTTCACCAGGAATGAGATCACGGTCACGAAGAGCAGACCCGCCACTGCCAGCCAGCACGACCAGTCCACCCGGCCGAGGACGGAGGTGCGCCGACCGCGCCCGTCCCACTCAGCCACGGCGGCCGCCGAGGGCGGTGGGCCCGGTTTCCTCGCGGAACATGGACAGGTCAGGGCAGCCGTCCGCGCACACAGGGGTCACACGGACCCTGGTCACGTCCCCTCGATCAGCCATCGCCGTCTCCGTGGTCACACCACATCATCCCTCATCCCTCCGCCTGCTGCCGGGCCGTCCAGCGATTCTACAATTTGTGGAGTAGCGTTGTCGGTGCCGGTCGCGCCAGGGGGACGCGTCCGCGAGCGGTGTCGTGACACGTCGGAGGTACCTCGGCAGCGTGGACCCAATCATTCCGCGGCTTCCCGGCCGGCACCCATCTCGCCGTCCGTATCGCCGTCGCCGACCCCTGCCGGCGATCATCATGCTCGTGCTGCTGGCCACGGCGGGTGTGACGGTGTGGGTGCACGTACTGCACCAGGCCGGGAACAGCACCGTACAGTCCAGTTGCCCCGCGTCGGCCGGTACCCCGGCTGGTTTGCCCGTGATCACCCCGTTGCCCTATTCCGCGCTGAACGCCGTGCACCCTATCCCGGCGACGCAGGTCCGCGTGCGCACTTTGAACTCCAGCTCCCAGGTCGGTCTCGCCGGCCGGATCTCGCTCGAACTCCAGCAGTACGGCTTCCCGCAGGCAGGCGCGCCGGGTGACGACCCTCGCTACCCGCACGGCGACATGCGATGCTTCGGGCAGATCCGCTTCGGCCCGAACGGCGCCGCCGCGGCGCGCACGCTCAGCCTGATCGTGCCGTGCGCCCAACTGGTCAGGGACGACCGGCAGGACGCGTCGGTGGACCTGGCGCTCGGTACGTACTTCACCGACCTGGCCCCGAGCCAGGACGCGCTCACCGTGCTCGCCCGACTGGCCACGTTCGCGCGGAGCCATCCCGCCACCGGCGGTGGTCTCGAGTCGCAGTCCGCGCAGGCGCCTGCCGTGTCCTCGCAACTGCTGGCCGGTGCGCATACGTTCGGGTGCTGAGTCGACAGGAGGTGGTGAGGATGTCCGGACAACGGGCCGGCCGGCGCGCGCACGGCGAGTTGGAGGCCGAGGTGATCGCCGCGCTGGCCGCCGCCACCGAGCCCGCGACCGTGCAGGAGGTCCAGCGGTCCGTCGACACCGAGCTGAGCTACAACGCCGTGCACACGATCCTCAATCGCTTGGTGGACAAGGGACTCGTGGACCGGGAGCCGGCCGGTCGCGGGCACGTCTACCAGTCGTCCCGGGGAGCTGCCGAGGTGATCGCCGCGCACATGGGCGCGTTGCTTGATCGAGGGCCGAGCCGGACGGCCGTGCTGCGGTCCTTTCTCGGCACACTGTCCGGTGAGGACGAGGACCAGTTGCGTAGCTGGCTCAACCAGCGGGCGGAGTAGAGTTTTACAGGGTTGTAGATGCTCTAGGGGGTCGGCTGTGCATCCGGTGGTGTACCTGCCGCTGCTGCTGCCCGTGGTCGCGGCCGCGTCGGCACGCCGGGTGGCCGACCGGCTCGACCCCAGGTTGGCCACGTGGGTGCTGACCGTGTCCTCGGTGCTGCTGGCCGCCGCGAGCGGACTGGTCCTGGCGGCGTTGGCCGCGACCGCCCTCGGCCAGATCCGGATCGTGGCGCGGGCCGGGGACTGGTCGATCCGCATCCTGCGCCGGCACGACCCGACCGGCCCCTATCCGGCGGCAGTTGCCGGGCTGCTGCTGGTGATCGCTCTCGCGGCGCTGCTGACGGTCGTGGTCCGACGGGCCGTCGCGCTGCTGGACACCGCCCGCACGGCGCGCCGACTACCCGGCGGCTCGCTGACCGTGCTGGCCGACCCTGCGCCACACGCCTACACATTGCCCGGTCGGCCCGGCCGGATCGTCGTGTCCACAGGTCTGCTGCGCGCGCTGGACCCGGCGGAACGCAAGGTGCTGCTGGCCCACGAGCAGGCTCACCTGCGATACCTGCACCACGCGTTCGTCACCGTGGCCCAACTCGCAGCGGCCACCAACCCACTGCTCCGGCCGACCGCGAAAGCCGTGGCGTACGCGGTGGAACGCTGGGCCGACGAGCATGCGGCCAGGGTCGTCGGCGACCGGGAACTGGCGGCCCGTGCCCTCGGGAAGGCTGCGTTGCTGGCGGGTCGACAGCAGGGTCCGGTTCCGATGCGGATCGCCGCGCTGCTGTCCGCGCCGCCGCGTAGGCCGGTGGTGTGGGTGGCCGTGACCGCGGTGGTGCTCGCGGTGGCCACGCTCGCCGCCGCCCAGACCGCGAGAGACGTGCACGCCGCGTTCGAACTGGCCGAACGGCCAGCTGTGCACAACCCGTTGAGCTGATGGGGAGCCATGACACTGCCGTCTGACCCGATTGCCACGCTGGCGCTGGAACTGGCTCGGCAGCACGAGCCGCCCGCGCTGGTCAATCACAGCGTGCGGACCTACCTGCACGCCATGCTGGCTGCCGCCATGCTCAACGTGGAATACCCCGCTGACCTGCTGTTTCTTGCCTGCATCCTGCACGACATCGGCGCCACCGACGCCTATGACGGCACCCAGCGGTTCGAGGTCGAGGGCGCCGACGGGGCTGCCACGTTCCTCACCGGGCAGGGCATGGGCGCCGACCAGGTCGACCAGGTGTGGGAGGCCATCGCCCTGCACACGTCGCCGCACATCGCCGAGCGGCGTGGTCCCGTCACGATGTTGACCAGGCTCGGTGTGCGCGCCGACTTCGGCGCGACCAGCGGCGGCGGGCCGGACGAGCGGGCCGCGTTCGAGCAGACCTACCCCCGGCTGGACATCGAGCGCGTGCTCGCTGACGCCGTCGTCGCGCAGGCGTTGCGGAATCCTGACAAAGCGCCCGCATCGTCCTGGCCTGGTGGTTTGCTGCGCGCGCACCAGGAGGGCACCGGCGACGCCTTCTGATCTTGCCCTCGGAACCGGGCCAGAATGGGGGCATGCCGAACAGCCCTGAACGCGCCGTCCGCAACCTGGCCGACGCCCACGTGTCCGCGATCACCGAGCTGGATCCGTTCCAGGCCACCTGGTTGGGCCTGCGGGACGACCGCATGCGCGACCTGTCGCCCGAAGGCCAACAGGCCCACGACGAGCAGGCTCGCCGCACGCTGAGCGAACTGGCAGCACTGGAACGCGACGACCTCGACGGCGACGAGCGCCGTTGCGCCCGGCTGCTGCGCGAACGGCTGACCGTCGGACTCGAGGTGAGCGAGAGCGGCGAGCACCTGCGGACGGTGGCGAACATCATCGGCCCGCTCCAGGCCGTGCGGAACATCTTCACGATGATGCCGACGAGCACCGAGGACGACTGGGCGGTGATCGCCAGCCGGATGGCGAAACTGCCGGTCGCGACCACCGGCTACAGCGCGTCGCTGGCCGAGGGCGCCCGGCGTGGCCTGTTCGCGGCGCCGAGGCAGGTGGTCACGCAGGCCGAGCAGTTGGAGGTCTGGGGCCAGGGCAAGGGCTGGTTCGCCGACTTCACCGCACCGGCCGACGTACCACCCGCGCTGCGTGCCGAACTGGACACCGCCGCCGCCACGGCCAGGCAGGCCACCGACCAACTTCGCACCTGGCTGCTCGACGAGTACCTGCCGCAGACCGACGGCACACCGGACGCCGTCGGTGCGGAGCGGTACGCACTGCTGGCCAGGATGCGCAACGGCGCCGACCTGGACCTCGCCGAGGCCTACGAGTGGGCCTGGGGCGAATACCGCAAGCTGGCCGCGCAACAGCGCGAGCAGGCGAACCTGGTGGTCCCCGGCGGCACGTTGGACGACGCCGTACAGCACCTGGACACACACGGCGAGGTGGTGGACGGCGTCGACCGGATCCAGGCCCGGCTGCAGGAGGTCATCGACACCGCGCTGGCCGACCTGGACGGCACCCACTTCGACCTGGCCGAGCAGGTGAAGCTGGTGGAATCGCGGATCGCGCCGCCGGGCAGTGCCGCCGCGCCGTACTACACGCGGCCGTCGCCGGACTTCTCCCGGCCGGGCCGGACCTGGCTGCCGACGTTGGGCCGCACCACGTTCCCGCTGTGGAAGCTGATGAGCACCTGGTACCACGAGTCGGTGCCCGGTCACCACCTGCAGTTCGCGCACTGGGCGACGCTGGCCAACCAGTTGTCCACGTACCAGACGGGCATCGGCTCGGTCAGCGCGATGACCGAAGGCTGGGCGCTGTACGCGGAGCGGCTGATGGACGAACTGGGCTACCTCGCCGATCCCGGTGCCCAACTCGGCTATCTCGACGCGCAGATGCGCCGCGTCATCCGGGTGATCATCGACATCGGCATGCACCTGGAACTGGCCATTCCGGCGGATTCCCCGGTCGGCGCGGGGCAGACGTGGACGCCGGAACTCGGCCGGGAACTGTTCCGGAACGGGTCACCGAGGGACGACGCGTTCGTGGACAGCGAGATCATCCGCTACCTCGGCGTGCCGTCCCAGGCGATCGGCTACAAGCTCGGCGAACGCGCCTGGTTGGCCGGCCGGACGGCGGCACAGGCAGCGCGGGGCAGCGACTTCGACCTCAAGTCGTGGCACATGACGGCACTGTCGCTCGGCGCCATGGGCCTCGGTGACCTGACGACCGAGCTAGCGGCTATCTGACGGAACGGCGCGGTGGATGAAGTTGGCGACCACCGCGCCGAGTTCCGCGCCCTTGTCCTCCTGCAGGAAGTGGCCTGCGCCGGTGATCGTCGGGTGTTTCCGGCCAGCGGCACCGGGAATCGCCGCCCGCAGCACCGGTGCCATGGCGGCGGTGATCGGGTCGCTGTCGCTGAAGGCCACCAGGAACGGCAGTTCGCAGCGCCGCAGCACCTGCCACGCCGCTCGGTTGGCCTCGGTGGCCGGGTCGTCCGGCCGGGTCGGCACCAGCCCGGGCATCGCCCTGGGGCCCGCCTTGAAGGACTCGTCCGGGAACGGCGCGTCGTAGCCCGCCTTCACCTGCGCCGACATCTTGGTGCGGCAGCCGTTCTGCACGAACCTCGCGATGTCCAGGACCTCCGCCCCTTCCACCGACTTGCGGAACTTCCACCACACGGCGGGCATGTCCACGTCACCGGTGGGCAGGCCGGTGTTCGCGGCGACGAAGGCACTGAACCGGTCCTCGTGCTCGGCCAGCAGCCGCAGCCCGATCAGCCCGCCCCAGTCCTGGCCGACCAGCGTCACCCCATGCAGGTCCAGGGCGTCGAACACCAGTGACCGCACCCATTCGACGTGCCGGGCGTAGCTGTGGTCACCCGGCTCGGTCGGCTTGTCGGAGCGGCCGAAGCCGACCAGGTCCGGCGCGATCGCGCGGAACCCGGCGTCGGCGAGCACCGGCATCACCTTGCGGTACAGGAACGACCAACTCGGCTCGCCGTGCAGTAACAGCACCGGCGGACCGTCCTCTGGGCCCTGTTCCACGTAGGCCATCCGCAGAGTGCCGCCGTCCTGGTCAGGGACATCCGCGTAGCGCGGCTGGCAGCCGAAGTCGGGCAGGTCGGCGAATCGGTCGTCTGGCGTCCTCAGCACGCGCATGCGGCCACCCTAGCTATGTCTCCAACATGCTCTGGTGGGTGTCCGGCACAAGGTCCTGGTAGTCCGGGTGCTTGCGCAGCCAACCACGCACGAACGGGCAGTAGGGCAGCACTTTCAGGCCACGGGCACGGGCGTCGTCCAGCCCACCCCTGACCAGTTCGCCGCCGAGCCCCCGGCCGCCGAACTCCGGCCGGACCTCGGTGTGCAGGAGCGCCATCTCGTTGCGGTGGAAGTGGTATTCGGTGAATCCGACGAGCTCGTCACCGTCGTGCAACTCGTAGCGGGACTGCTCCTTGTTGTCGGTCACGGTCGTCATGCCCGACCACCGTCCAGTTCCTCGATGGTCGCGATCGACGGCGGCTCGAACTTGCTCAGCTCGCGCGCCATCGCCTCGGCGTCGCCGAGCACCCGGACCGCGTTGCCCCAGGTGAGCTTCGCGACGTCGGCCTCCGACCAGCCCCTGTCCAGCAGTTCGGCGATCAGGTTGGGGTAGCAGGACACGTCGTCCAGCCCGGACGGTGTGAACGCGGTGCCGTCGAAGTCGCCGCCGATCCCGATGTGGTCGATGCCGGCCACCTCGCGCATGTGGTCCACGTGGTCGGCCACCGTCGACACGGTCGCGACAGGCGGGGGATTGGCCGCCGAGTAGGCGGCGTGCAACTCCATCGCCTCCGGCGTCATGGACAGCGGGTTGAGGCCGTGCGACGCCAGGTTCTCGTTGGCGCCCTTGATCCACTCGGCGGCCGCCGGCAGCACGAACATCGGCACGAACGTGGCCATCGCGACACCGCCGTTGGCCGGCAGCAGCGCCAGCACGTCGTCCGGGATGTTGCGCGGGTGGTCGCACATGGCCCGGGACGACGAGTGCGAGAAGATCACCGGTGACCTGGTCACGCGCAGCGCGTCTCGCATGGTGTCCGGCGAGACGTGTGAGAGGTCGACCAGCATGCCGGTCCTGTTCATCTCCCGCACCACCTCCTCGCCGAAGCGGGTGAGCCCGTGTGCGACGGGTTCGTCGGTGGCCGAGTCGGCCCACGGCACGTTCTGGTTGTGGGTCAGCGTCATGTATCGGACGCCCAGCGCGTGCAGCGCCCGCAGGGTGGCCAGCGAGCACGCGATGGAGTGGCCGCCCTCGGCGCCCATCAGCGACGCGATCCGGCCGTCCGCCCGCGCGGCCCGCATGTCGTCGGAGGTCTTGGCCAGGCGCAGCCGGTTGGAGTACCGGTCCACCAGGGACAGGACGCAGTCCACCTGTTCCAGCGTCGCGGTCACCGCCGTGTCGCCCTGCAGGCTGGACGGCACGAACACCGACCAGAACTGCCCGCCGACGCCACCGGCCCGCAGCCGGTCCAGGTCGGTGTGCAGGTGGGCCGACTGGTCCTGTGCGATGTCCCGCTCGTCGATGCGGTAGCCGACCTGCTCACGCAACGCCCACGGCAGGTCGTTGTGGCCGTCCACCACGGGATGTTCGGCGAGCACCGCGTGCGCGCGGGCCAGCAGGTCGGGGGCATACGTGTCCGTCATCCGACTCTCCTCCCGGTTCGGCGCGGAACGAACCGCCGCCGTGATCCACCCTAGACTCGCGGCACCGGACGTACATCACAGGCGAGAGGGTGTGGCATGGCGGTACACGGTCTGGAGCTGCGGGAACTCGATGACTCTGACGTCGCGGACAGCGTCCTGCTGAGCAGGCGCAGCTTCGGTTTCCCTGTCACCCACACCCCGCCGCCCGACCGGTTCGGCGGCGGTGCGACCCGGCACGGCGCGTTCCTCGACGGCAGGCTGGTCGGCCAGGCGTTCGACCTGCACGACGAGCAGTGGTGGGGCGGCCGCCTGCTGGGCGCGGCCGACATCGGCGGCGTGGCCGTCGCTGCCGAGGCCAGGGGACGCGGTCTGGCCAGGACGCTGATCGGCAGGCTGCTGGAGCGGGGCCGCGAGCGGGGTGCCGTGGTCAGCGCGCTGTTCCCGTCGATCTCCACGGTGTACCGGGCGCTGGGCTGGGCCACCACCGGCCAGGTGACCACCGTGGCGCTGCCCACGCTGGCACTGCCAAGGTCGCCAGTCCCTGAGCACATCGAGGTCCGCGAGGGCACGGTGGACGACCTGGCCGGGGTGCACGAGCTGTACCGCTCGGTGGCCTCGGCCGGCAACGGCATGCTCAGCAGGGACGAGGAACGGATGCGCAGGGACGGCGATCGGCCGCACGGCATCGACGCAGGGCTGACCGTCGCGCTGGCCGGCGGCGAGGTCGTCGGCTACTACACGTGGAAGCGCGGCCAGAACTACGGCAGGGAGTCCTCGGCGCTGGAGGTGGATGACCTGCTGGCAGCGACGCCGGAGGCGGCCCGCGCGCTGATCACCGTGCTGTTCAGCTGGCACACGGTGGTTCCGTCGACGCGGCTGCGCCTGCTCGGTGACGACGCGGTGGCCGACTGCCTGCCGGTGGAGCTGGGCAAGGTGCACAAGGTGACCCGCTGGATGCACCGGCCGGTGGACATCGCCGTCGCCGTCAGCGGGCGCGGCTGGCCGACCGGGGCGCACGGGCGCGCGGTGTTCACCATCGAGGACACCCTGGCGCCGTGGAACACCGGCACCTGGTCGCTGGTGATCGACGGCGGTGTCGGCGAGCTGCGGCGCAGCAAGCAGGACACGTCGGTACACCTGAGCGTGGCCGGGTTCGCGTCGCTCTACTGTGGACTCACGTCGGTCGACTCACTGCGTCAGGCAGGTCACGTGTCCGGCCCACACGAAGACGCGGTGACGCTCGACGTCCTCGCGACGTCGGCGCCACCGCGCATCCTCGATACTTTTTAGTTATCCCCTACGGCAGGTTCCAGTGCTGGTTCGTGCCGCCCGTGCAGTCCCAGATCTGCAACTGGGTGCCCGGTGTGGTGGAGAAGTTGGGATCGTCGAGACACTTGCCGGAATTCGGATTCAACAGCGATCCGTTTGCCTGCGGTATCCACACCTGTGCGCCTGTGTTGTTGCAGTCGAACAGGTCCACGAGTGTGCCGTCGGTTGTGCCGGCGGCATTCACGTCAAGACACTTGCCCAGTACGCGCAGGGTGCTGCCCGCCTGAACCACCGTCCACTGCTGCGCGGTCGTGCCGTTGCAGGTGAAGATCTGGACGGGGTTGAAGTTGGCCGTGCTGGCAGCACGGTCGTCCAGGCACAGACCGCCCTGACCGGTGATCTGACCGCCGCCGGACGGGGGAGGAGGCGGCGGGTTGGTCGCGCCGCCACCGGCGCCCTTCTGGTAGGCCGCGACGTACTGAACGGCCATCGTGCCGCCCGACGTGGTCGCCGCGCTGGGCGACGTGCACCCGCAGACGCCGTTCGGGAAGCCACCGCCCATGGCCAGGTCGAAGATGATCGACAGGTTGTGGTCGAACGCGGACTGCCAGGTCGCGACCGGCACCTGGTTCTCGTTCACGTTGAACACCTGCGTGCCGTCCACCAGCCAGCTGATCGACTCGGCTGCCGTGTTGGTGCGGTTCAGGATGATCGAGTACGTGTGGAAGCCGGTCTGGCAGCCTGCGCACGCCCCGAGGCCACTGCCGATGCCGTTGGGCTCGTTGCACACGCCACCGGGGTCGGTGCCACAGTGGATGGTGCCCGAGCGTTCGGACAGCGAGTTGACGTCCTCCAGGATGTCGATCTCGCCGTTCTCCGGCCACTGGCCTGGGCCGAGCATCCAGAACGCGGGCCAGTAGCCGAGGCCGTTGCCCGGGTTGGGCTGCTGGATCGACGCCGTGACCTCGAGTTCGCCGCCAGCCGGCGCGCCGACGTTGGCGGTCGGTGTCTGGATGCGGCCCGAGGTCCAGTTGCTGCCGGACCCGAGTGCGGTGATGTCCAGGTTGCCGCCGCCGTCCAGGTGGACGTTGCTGGTCGAGTTCGTCATGGTCTCGATCTCGCCGGTGCCGAAGCTGGAGCCGGGACCGGTGTCGTAGATCCAGTTGGCCGCCGACACTCCCGTGCCTGCTGTGCCGTTGAAGTCGTCACTGAAGATGGTCGACCAGCCGGCGGGCGGTCCGGGCACCGCGGCGTTGGCGGCCGGTGCCGCGAACGTCACCGCGGCGAGGATGCCGGCCACCGGCACAACGGCGGCGACCAGTGCCACGAGTAACCGTCGCCTGCGCCGGGCAGGCACGTGTTCAGCCGACGTCGTTGTCGCACGAACCATGCGCGTGACCTCCTGACTGTTGTCCTGCGATGGGAAGTGGGGCGGGGAAGCGCTTACTTTGCCCTCGGAGGAGCACGTTCCTACCGGACGACAGCCTGGTCAAGACGTGTTGATCATCGATTATTGCCAGGTTTCAGACAATTCCGTGATGATCGGTGAACGGTTGATTGTTGTGGCCGGTCGACGTCGGTTCCGGAACCGGAACCGATTCAGCGGCGAAGGCAGAGAAGTCTGCAATCGCGCCCGACGGCGGTCACGCAGCGCCACCACGGAGGTAGGGTCGCGGCGCTGCCGAAGGAAAGAAGACAGGCGTGCTCTGGGCATACGCGCGAGCGACGTCCTGCGCGCAGGACGAGCGATTGCCGTTCCGGGTCGGGGACTCGGCGGGCATGCGGCCGCGCGGCAGTGTCACGGTTTCCGACGCGGTGACCGGCGAAACCGTGTTGACAGCACCGGTCCACGGTGAGCACTGGTCCCTACACGTGCCGGCCGACTGGCGGAGTTCGTTGTACCGCGCGGTGTTCACGCCGGGCGACGGCGAGGACGCCGAGGTCTGGTTCGTGGTCCGGACCAATCGGCCGACTGGTCCTGTCCTGCTGTCCCTACCGTTCGCCACCTGGCAGGCCTACAACCGGGCAGGCGTGCCGGGGGAGGGGCTGTACTGGACCGAGGATCCGCGACGGGCGGCCAGGGTGTCCTTCGACCGGCCGGGTGGCGGCCCACCGCCGGAACGGTGGGAGGACGGGCTGCTGCGGTGGCTGCGGGACGAGCGGATCGACGTCGACCTCTGCTCGGACATCGACCTGCACCTACGCCCGGAACTGTTGCGGCACTACAGGCTGCTCGTGGTGAACGGCCACGACGAGTACTGGACCTGGGAGATGCGCGACGCGGTCGAGGACTTCACCCGGCGCGGCGGGAACCTCGCGATCTTCGGCGGCAACACGTGCTGGTGGCAGATGCGGCTGGAGGACGGCGGCCGCACGATGGTGTGCTACCGCGACGCCGCCACCGATCCGTGTGCCAGCCCCGAGCTGACCACTGTGGAATGGTGTGCCGCTCCGGTACACCGCCCGGAGAACGCCATGACCGGGCTCAGCTTCCGGCTCGGTGCCGGCTGCTGGGGGCCGGGCATGGCCACGATGTACGAGGACGCCTACACGGTCCGGTTCGCCGATCACTGGGTGTTCGACGGCACCGGCCTGACCGACGGGGACAAGTTCGCCCAGGGCGCGCTCGGCTACGAGACCGACGCCGCCGACATCGTGGAGATCGGCGGCGTACCAAGAGCGACCGGCCGGGACGGCACGCCGGCGTCCTTCGCGGTCCTGGCCACCGCCGATCTACGGCACTGGGCGGAGCACGGACAGGGCGGCGCGGCGACGATGGGCGTGTTCGGTTCCGGCGCCGGCACGGTGTTCAACGCCGGCACGGTCAACTGGGGCGCGGAACTGGCCGATCCGGTGATTGCCAGGATCACCAGGAACGTGATCGACAGGCTGTCCTCGGTACCGGCGCCGGGTTGGACGGCGATCGGCCCGAGAGACGGCGTGCTGGCGTTGGCCGCCGGTGGCTCGCTGCTGTTCGCCGTGCTGGCGGACGGAACGCTGGCCGCCCGGGAGGAGTGCGCGCAGAACCTGCCGTGGCAGCGGATCCAACCGGCACCGGACGTGGTCGCGTTGGCCGTGCCGCGGGAGGCGTTTCCGGGTGGCCCGTACGCGGTCTACGGAGCGACGTCGGCCGGCCGCCTGCTGTGCCGGCCGGTGACCGACGTCGTCGCCGACTGGCTGGACATCGGCTGCTGCCCGGTCGGTACCAGGTCGCTGGCCGCGTGTGACGGCAGACTGTTCGCGCTGGACGACGCAGGCGTGCTGTGGACGGCGGCGCAGGGCGAGCGCCGCGAGTGGTCCTGTTTCGGCGACGGCACGCCGTTGCGCGGCATCACGGCCATGACAGGGCGGCTGTTCGCCGTCGACACCGAGGACACCGTGCTGTGCCGGCCCGCGCTCGCCGGCACCGACTGGCAGCCGGTGGGCAGCGCGGACGGCGTCGACGTCCTCACAGCGCACACCGGCTGGCTGATCGGCGCAGGTGGTGACCGACCGCTGCGCCGGTCAGCGGAGGTTCGCCCTGCGCTCCCGCCACGCGGCCACCATGCCGTCGACGTCGACCGGCTCGATCTCGCCACCGCCGAGGGTGCGGATCCTGTCGTTCAGGTCGGTCACGATCTCCCGCACCGACGTTTCCATGGTCAGCCGGGCAAGCCGATCCGGTAGCCCCTCGATCTCCTTGCGCAGTGCGACGATCGGGGCAGGGCCGCCGACCATGTTCTCCCTGCGCAGCAGGTCCTTGGCCCACCAGTTCTCGTCGTAGGGCTCGTCGAGACCCTTGAGCGGCTTGCCGGCACCAGGCAGGTTGTCGAACTCGCCGCGTTCCTGCGCCTCGCGGATCTGCTTGTCGATCGCCGATTCCCACCGACCCGTCATGGTCCGAATTCTACCGAACGGTCGATATGGCCACGGAGCCGTCGGCAGCGGCCACCACCAGGGACTCCACCGAAGTCAGGAAGTCGGTCATGTCGGACTTGCGCAGGTAGGCGGTGTCGGCGGTGAGCCGTATCGCGAGGCCTTCCGGCGCGTTGCCCACGTGCAGGCAGAACCGGCAGCTGACCTGCTCCAGCGGCGGCAGCCAGTCCAGCACGGAGCGGGTCAGCAGGTCGGTGGCCGGTGTGTCGGCGAACGGGATGGTCTGGTCGGTGGCGGGGTCGTCCTCGCGCAGGTCGTTGAGGCAGGCGTACGGATGCACGAACGTGCCCCGCCGCTCACTGGCCTCGCGGACGATCCGGTCCCGGTCCCGCTCGTCGTACTGGGCGTAGCGGTAGGCCGGCACCGCCGCCCGCCACGCGGTCCTGACCACGTCGTCGAAGTCCTCCGCCTCGGCCAGCGGCACGACGAGCAGGCCCTCCAGCGCCAGCGTGGACACCATGTTCCTGGTCTGTTCGCGGAACCGGTTCTTCGTGATGGCGAGCATGGCGCAGGTGTCGTGCCCGGTCTGCCTGCCCATCGCGACCGCGAACGCGGCGTTCAGCACCGCAGAACTGCCGGTGCCCAGCCGGTTGCCGAGCACCACGGCCGCCTGCGCGAGTGCCGGGGAGAGCAGGAACGCCCGCTGGTAGCGCGGATTCTCCTGTGCTCCGGTCTCGTGTTCGTACATGGACGTGGGAATGCGCTGGTAGGCGCGCTCCCAGTAGTCGGCAGCGGAGCGCGCGGCCTTCAGCCCGGCCGCGGAGCGCTGGTAGTTGGCCAGGTCGATCGGTTGCAGCACCGGCATCTGGTCCACACCGGTACCCGCGATCGCCGACCGCAGATCACGCAGCACGAAGACGCTGCCGCCGAAATCGGACGCGAGATGGCAGAAACCCAGCACCACGAACACCGGCACGCCGTCGGTGGTGATGACACCGACCCGCAGTGGCCATTCGCGCTCGTAGTCGAACGCGGTCGTCGTGAACTCGTCGGACAGCCGCGTCGCCGCCTCGTCGGCCGCCGCGGCTTCGATGACACGCACGTTCAGTTCGCCCATGGCGCTGACCATCTGGATCGGTCCACCATCCACAACGGACAGTCGGGTGCGCAGCGCCTCGTGCCGGGACATGACCTGCCCCACGGCTGCCAACACCGTGTCCAGATCGGCGGACAGGCCCTCCTCGCGCAGGTCGATCGTGCGCGCGAAGTTGAAGTACGCGTCCGACGGCCGGGTCCGTTCGATCGCCGTCCAGATGGCGCGCTGGCCCCACGTGAGCACATCGGTCGCGTTCCTGTCGCCGTGGAACGCGACCCGTAAGGCTTCTTCGGTGCTGGCCATGGGCCGGCACTGTAGTCCTGCCTAGAGGTCCAGACCAGTGAGCACCAGGGTGCGCTCCTCGGTCAGGTCGGCCATCGCGGAGCGCAGTCCCTCGCGGCCCACCCCGGACTCCTTCCAGCCGCCGTAGGGCATCTGGTCGGCCCGGAAGGACGGCACGTCACCGACGATCACGCCGCCGACCTCAAGGTCGCGGTGCGCGCGGAACGCCACTTGCAGATCACGGGTGAACACGCCGGCCTGGAGCCCGAACCTGGAGTTGTTGACCATCGCGAAGGCCTCGTCGATGCTGGCGAACGGAGCCACGGACAACACCGGTCCGAACACCTCCTCGGTGGCCACCTTGCTGTCACCCGGCACGTCGGCCAGCACGGTCGGCGCGACGGTGGTGCCCTCCCGGGTGCCACCGGTCAGCACGGTCGCGCCCGCGGCGCGCGCCTCGTCCACCCAGTCGGTGATCCGCTCGGCCGCCGCCTCGTTGATCACCGGTCCCACCTGCACACCGTCCGCCGTCGGGTCACCGATGGGCAGTTTGCCGACCGCGGCCAGCAACTCGTCGACGAACTCCTGGTAGACGTCCTGGTGCACCAGGACGCGCTGTACCGAGATGCACGACTGGCCTGCCTGGTAGTTGCCGAACAGCGCGATCCTGGCGGCGGCACCGGGGATGTCGGCCCAGTCCCTGTGCACGACGACCGCCGCGTTGCCGCCCAGTTCCAGGGTGATGTGCTTGTTCGGCACCTGCTGCTGGATGGACCAGCCAACCGGACCTGAACCGGTGAACGAGATCACCGGCAGGCGCGGGTCGGCGACCAGCGGTCCCATCGCGTCGTTGGCCACCGGCAGCACGCTGACCATCCTGGGCGGCAGGTCGGTCTCGGCGATGATGTCGCCGAGCAGCAGTGCGGTCAGTGGTGTCGCGGGCGCCGGCTTGATCAGGATCGGCGCGCCGACCGCGATGGCTGGCGCCACCTTGTGCGCGACCAGGTTCAGCGGGAAGTTGAACGGCGCGATGCCCAGCACCGGGCCACGCGGAAACCGCCGCACGATCGCCATCCGGCCGGTGGCGGCGGCTTCGGTGTCCAGGCGCTGCACCTCACCGGAGAACCGACGGGCCTCCTCGGCGGCCCAGCGGAACGTGGACACCGCCCTGCTCACCTCGCCGCGCGACCACACCAGCGGCTTGCCGTTCTCCGCCGTGATCAGCTCGGCGACCTCCTCGGCGCGCTCGGCCAGTCGCCGGGAGATGTGGTCCAACGCGCCCGCACGCACGTGTGCCGGCAGGGCCTGCGCTTCCAGCCGGACCGCGTCCAGGTCCGTGATCGCCTGCTCGACCTGCTCTGCCGTCGGTACGGACACCTCGCCGACCACTGATCCGTCCCACGGGGACGTCACCGAGAGGGTGCTGTCACCGGTGGCGGGCTTACCGGAGAGCAGGAACGGACGAGGCATGGTGGTCTCCCTTCAGACCGACACAGCGAACGCCTCGTCCAGGATGTCGAGGCCCTCGCGCACGAGGTCGTCGCCGATCGCGAGCGGCGGCAGAAACCTCAGCACATTGCCGAACGTACCCGCGGTGAGCGTGACAAGCCCTGAGGTGTGACAAGCCTTATTGACCTGGGCTGTCAGTGTGGAATCGGGAATTTTCGCCACCGGGTCGGAGACCAGTTCGACGGCCAGCATGGCGCCCCTGCCTCGGACGTCACCGATCTCCGGGTACTTCGCGGCGAGCGCGCGCAGCCGGGGCAGGAACAGGGCTTCGATCTCCCGTGCCCGCCCGCACAGGTCGTCCTCGACCATGGTCTCGATGGCGCCCAGCGCGGCGGCGCAGGCGACCGGGTTGCCGCCGTAGGTGCCACCGAGGCCGCCCGCGTGCACGGCGTCCATCACGTCGGCCCGTCCGGTCAGGCCGGCCAACGGCAGCCCGCCAGCGATGCCCTTGGCCGTGGTGATCAGGTCCGGCACCACGCCTTCGTGATCGCAGGCGAACCAGTCGCCGGTCCGGCAGAAGCCGGTCTGGATCTCGTCGGCGATGAACAGGATGTCGTTCTCCCGGCACCAGTCGGCGACCTTGGCCAGGTAGCCGGGCGGCGGCACGACGAAGCCGCCCTCACCCTGGATCGGCTCGATCAGCACGGCGGCCGTGTTCGACTCGCCGACCTGCGTGTGCACGTAGCTGACGAACGTCTCGAACGCCTCGTCGGCGCACCGTTCCGGCCCGGTCGGCCAGCGGTACGGATACGCGGCCGGCACCCGGTAGACCTCGCCGGCGAACGGGCCGAACCGGTGTTTGTAGGGCATGTTCTTCGCGGTCAGCGACATGGTCAGGTTGGTCCGGCCGTGGTAGGCGTGGTCGAAGGCGACGATCGCCTGCCGGCCGGTGGCCGAGCGGGCCACCTTCACCGCGTTCTCCACCGCCTCGGCGCCGGAGTTGAACAGCGCGGACCGCTTCTCGTGATCGCCGGGCGTGTGCTCGTTCAGCGCCTCGGCCACCTCGACGTAGCCCTCGTACGGCGTGACCATGAAACAGGTGTGGGTGAACTCGGCGACCTGCTCCTGGACCCGGGCCACGACTCGCGGTGCCGCGTTGCCCACGGTGGTCACCGCGATCCCGGAGCCGAAGTCGATCAGCGAGTTGCCGTCGACGTCCACGAGGATGCCGCCGCCGGCTCGTTCCACGTAGACCGGCAGGGTGCTGCTCACGCCCGTCGCGACGGCTGCGTTGCGGCGGGTCTGCAACTCGTTCGACTTCGGACCGGGAATCTCGGTGACCAGGTGCCTGTGCTGCGCTATCTCCGCCATGGGAAGCCTCCTCCTGGCACCGTACTCACTAGAGCATCGTCCAGGCCTTCGTCAGGACCTCGCGGAGGATCTGCTCCATCTCGTCGAAGTGCGACTGGTCGCAGATCAGCGGTGGCGACAACTGCACGACCGGCTCACCCCGGTCGTCGGCCCGGCAGTACAGGCCGCCGTCCCACAGCGCGCCGGACACGTAGCCGCGCAGGATGCGCTCGGACTCCTCGGCGCTGAAGGTCTCCTTGGTCGCCTTGTCCTTCACCAGTTCCACGCCGTAGAAGTAGCCCGCACCGCGCACGTCGCCGACGATCGGCAGGTCCAGCAGCTTGTCCAGGGTGGCCCGGAAGGCGTCCTCGTTGGCCAGCACGTGGTCGTAGATGCCCTCGCGCTCCAGGATGTCCAGGTTGGCCAGCGCCACAGCACACGACACCGGGTGGCCGCCGTAGGTCGAGCCATGCATGAACGTGGTGGTGCCGTGCCGGAACGGCTCCGCGATCCGGTCGCTGACGAACACCGCGCCCAGCGGCGCGTAGCCGGAGGTGAGGCCCTTGGCCGTGGTGATGATGTCGGGCTGGTAGCCGTACCGGTTGGCACCGAAGTCGTGGCCCAGCCTGCCGAACGCGCAGATCACCTCGTCGGACACGAGCAGCACGTCGTTCTCGTCGCAGATCTCCCTGACCCGCTCGAAGTAGCCGGGCGGCGGCGGGAAGCAGCCACCGGTGTTCTGCATCGGCTCAAGGAACACCGCGGCCACCGTGTCCGGGCCCTCGAACTCGATGGCCTGCGCGATCTGGTCCGCCGCCCAGCGGCCATAGGCCACGTAGTCGTCGGCGTAGACCGGGGCACGGTAGAAGTTGGTGTTGGGCACCTTCAGCCCACTGGGCACCAGCGGCTCGAAGTCCTGCTTCGCGCCGGGCAGCCCGGTGATGGACAGCGCGCCCGCGGACGTGCCGTGGTAGGCCAGCGACCTGCTGACCACCTTGTGCTTGGTCGGCTTGCCGGCCAGCTTGAAGTACTGCTTGGCCAGCTTCCACGCCGTCTCAACGGCCTCGCCGCCGCTGACCGTGAAGAACACCTGGTTCAGGTCGCCCGGTGCGGCGTCGGTGAGCCGCTCGGCCAGCGTGATCGCGGTCGGGTGGGCGGCGCCCCAGAGCGGGAAGTAGGCCAGCTCACCTGCCTGCTTGGCGGCGGCGTCGGCCAGTTCCTTGCGGCCGTGGCCGACCTGGACGGCGAACAGTCCGGCCAGGCCGTCGAGGTAGCGGCGGCCGTCGGCGTCGAAGATGTAGGGACCCTCGCCGCGCACCACCACGGGCACGTCGGAACCGGAGTCGGACATGCGGGTGAAGTGCAGCCAGAGACGGTCACTGTTCATGTCTACGTTTATCGCATGAAAATGCTGATCAAATCAAGTGATACCGTAGTCATTAGTCACACGAACGACTGATTTAGTTGTCAACGTGTGCCCCACTGGTAGGACTGCTTGTGCAGCTTCAGGTAGATCAGCGTCTCCACGTCCTTGATACCGGGGACGGCCCGGATGTGGTTGGACAGCAGGTCCAGCAGGTGTGCGTCGTCCTCGCAGACCGCCTCGCACAGCAGGTCGTAGCGGCCCGCGCAGATGATGACGTAGTCGATCTCGTCCATGTCGCCGAGCGCCTGCGCGATCGGTTCGAGTGGACCGTCCGCCTTGATCGCGATCATCGCCTGCCGGAACAGGCCCACCTGCATCGGATCGGTCACCGCGACGATCTGCATCAGACCGCTCTGGGTCAGCCGCTGCACCCGCTGCCGGACGGCTGCCTCGGACAGCCCGACGGCCTTGCCGATCGCACCATAGGGCCGGCGGCCGTCCTCCTGCAGCTGTTCGATGATCCGCTTGGACACGTCGTCGAGCACCGGTTGACCCGCCTGCTCCTGCGGTGAACTGTTCCGTGGCACGCGCGCATCATCGCTGGTCCGCACGGGATGCGGCAACTGATCACCCGTCGACGGCCAACGCGCCTTCCAACTCGGGCGCCACGTCGTCGCGGGACTGGCTGAAGTACGGCGACTTGCGCACCCACGCGATCGTCAGCGGGATGATGCCGATCGCCATCGCGCCCAGCCCGATGTAGTTGACCGCCGCGTCGTTCTCCCGGATCGCCTCGACGAACATCCACAGCAGGAACACCGCGCCCAGCAGTGGCCACACCCCGATCAGCAGGATGTTGCGCACCGAACTGAGCACCTCCCTGCGATAGCTGATCACCACCGCGATGCCGGCCAGACCGTAGTAGAACGCGACCTGCAGGCCGATCGCGCTGATCGCGTCGGTCATGATCGTGCCGACCGAGCCGAGGAAGTTGGACAGTACGAACAGCGCCAGCGACACGACGGCGACCACGACGGTGGCCAGCCACGGCGTGCGCCACCTGGCGTGGGTCCGGCCGAACGCGCCGGCCAGCGTGCGGTCCCTGCCCATCGAGAACATCGTGCGGGTGACCTGGATCAGCGTGGTCTCCAGGGTGGCCACCGTGGACAGCATCGCGGCCAGGGACAGCACCTTGCCGCCGGCACCCGGCCAGATCGCCTGCCCGAGCACCTCCAGCATGTTGCCGCTGTTGTTCGAGATCTGGCCGGAGGTCAGGATCAGGTTGACCATGATCGTGAAGCCGAGGAACAGCGCGAACACGATCAGCACGCCGACGATCCCGCCAAGTCCCGCGGATCTGCGGGCCGACTTGGTCTCCTCGTTGAGGTTGGCCGCGACGTCCCAGCCCCAGTAGTAGAACGCGGCCACCAGCGCTGCCGACGCGAATCCGCCGAGCCCGCTGAAGTGCCCGAAACCCAGCCACGACAACGAGAACGTGTGCACGGCGATCTGTGGCGCGCGGACGAAGCCGATCACGAGGAACACCACGAGGATGGCCACCTCGATGCTGGACATCACCCACTGGGCTCTCGCGGTGATGTTGGCGCCGAGCAGCACCACGGTCACCATCACGATGAACCAGGCCGCACCGACGATCGTGACCAGTGCCGTGTTGTTGGCCAGCGACGGATCGAACAGGGCCAGCGTGAGCGAGCCCGCCGGCAGCGAACCGGCCACCATGAAGATCGTCGCCGACACGATCAGCGCCCAGCCGGCCAGGAAGCCCAGCGCCGGGTGTAATGACTTGCCGACCCACGCGTAGGCCGCGCCCGCGTTGACGTCCTTCTTACCCAGGTGGCTGAACGCCCACGCGATGCCCAGCATCGGGATGCCGCAGTAGATCAGTGACGCCGGACTGGCCAGGCCCGCGACCGCGACCAGGGTTGCCGTGGTGGCCGCGATGGAGTAGGCCGGGGCACTGCCCGCGACCGCCATCATGGCCGTGTCCGCCGCGCCGAGGACGTTGGCGCGGAGGGAGTGCTGGTCGTCGTCGGTCATGGCCGGCCTCCGTGACGTGGCGCACAGGTCGTGGTTGGCTCATTGAAAGCGCTAGGGACCCGTAAAGTCAACAGTCCGGACAACGAAAATAGTCGTCAGCGACCCTTGTTGCCGTTGATCTGGTCGTGGTGGACGATGTTACACAACTGTTTCCGTGTGAGGAGTTTGTTGTGTCCGACAAGATCAGGTTCCAGAACCTCATCCACGGTGAATCCAGCGACGCGGCCGACCAGCGCGTGCTGGACATCGTCGACCCGGTGACCGGCGAGGTCTACGCGACGTCCCCGCTGTCCGGCCCGGCCGACGTGGACGCCGCCGTGTCGGCAGCCACGACCGCGTTCGAGTCGTGGCGGGACAGCACCCCCGCTGAACGGCAACTGGCCATGCTGCGGTTCGCCGACGCCATCGAGGCGCGGGCCGACGAGTTCGTGCGGGTCGAGTCGGCCGACACCGGCAAACCGCTGGCACTGACCGCCTCCGAGGAACTGCCGCCGTCGGTGGACCAGATCCGCTTCTTCGCTGGCGCCGCCCGGGTGCTGGAAGGCAGGTCGGCCGGCGAGTACATGGCGGGCCACACGTCGTTCGTGCGCCGTGAACCGGTCGGCGTGTGCGCGCAGGTGACGCCGTGGAACTACCCGCTGATGATGGCCGTCTGGAAGATCGCGCCGGCACTCGCGGCCGGGAACACCGTCGTCCTCAAGCCGTCCGACACCACGCCGGCCAGCACCGTCCTGCTTGGCCAGGTGGCCGCCGAGTGCTTCCCGCCCGGCGTGCTGAACGTGATCTGCGGTGACCGGGACACCGGCCGGGCACTCGTCGCCCACCCCGGACCGGCCATGGTGTCCATCACCGGCAGCGTCCGGGCCGGCATGGAGGTCGCCACGGCGGCGGCGGCCGATCTCAAGCGCACCCACCTGGAACTGGGCGGCAAGGCGCCGGTCGTGGTGTTCGACGACGCCGACATCGCGGCAGCGGCCGAGGCGATCGCCGTGGCCGGCTACTTCAACGCTGGTCAGGACTGCACCGCCGCCACCAGGGTGCTGGTCGCCGACGGCGCCTACGACGACTTCGTGGCCGCGTTGGCCGAACAGGCCGCCGGCACGGCGACCGGAGCGCCCGACCAGGACGTGCTGTTCGGGCCGCTGAACAACGCCGACCAACTGACCAAGGTGGCCGGCTTCCTGGACCGGCTGCCCGACCATGCCGAGGTACGCAACGGCGGCGCCCGGGTCGGCGGCCCCGGCTACTTCTTCCAACCCACCGTGGTCGCAGGCCTGCGACAGGACGACGAGATCATCCAGAACGAGGTGTTCGGGCCGGTGATCACCGTGCAGCGGTTCGGCGACGAGGCCGAGGCGGTGCGGATGGCCAACGGTGTGCGCTACGGGTTGGCGTCCAGCGTGTGGACGAAGGATCACGGGCGGGCCATGCGGATGGCGCGTCGGCTGGACTTCGGCTGCGTGTGGATCAACACGCACATCCCGATCGTGGCCGAGATGCCGCACGGCGGGTTCAAGCAGTCAGGCCACGGCAAGGACCTGTCGATGTACGGGTTCGAGGACTACACCCGGATCAAGCACGTGATGAGCAACATCGAGATGTAGTCGGTCACGGATCGGTGATCCGACCCAGGAACAGCGGCGCGCCGGTTGCGGTGTCGGTGATCACGAACAGGAACGGATGGTTCACGTTCACCGGCAGCACCGCCACGCCCGCTGTCGCCTGGACGCCGACCCCGGTCGCCGCCGCGGCCACCGTGCCGTGCTCGTCGACCTGGACGACGGCGTCGTGCCGGACCGTCTGGATCTGCAGGTGTTCAGCGGTGGTGATGCCACTGAAGTCGGCATCGGCACCGAACGCGGCCGGCATGCCGAGACCGGCCAGCGTCGCGGTCAGGTCGAGGTCGGTGCGGATGGTGAACTTCGGCATGACCAGCGCGATCCTGGTCGGCCGGACGGCGCCGATGACAGCGGGCAAACCCTTGTCCCGCAACATACCTAGCAGTGGTGTCAGTGATGTGGTGTCCGGCAGCAGGATCGTGAACGCCAGCTTGCCGCCGACGTAGGGCAGCGTCACCACCTGGTAGCCGGGGTCTGCCGCGTAGCCGTATGCGGCGGGCTGCTCGGCGGTCGGTTGGTCCGAGTGCATCATCGGCACCTGGACCACCGACCCGTCTGGCTTGGTGAACGGGCCGGGCGCGGTGTTCTTCTCCCGGAACGCGGTGGCCCACGATGCCGCGAGAGAGATGGCGTTGGTGAGCACCAGCCTGGTGCTGCCGTCCAGCGAGCCTGCCGGGAACAACTGCGGGATCAGCCCGTTCGTCTGGCCGGACACCGTGCTGTTCACCTGCTGCCGGGCGCCGTCCGGGTCGCTCGCGAAGTCGGCGGTGCGCATGGCGCTGGCGAAGCGGGTGCGCAGAGTGTTGCTGAACGCCGGTGCGACCGGCATGCCCTGCTGCGCCCACACCGTGTTGGCCACCCGCAGCGTGTTCCTGTGGTCCTGTTCGGCAGCGTTCAGCCCGGCGAGCAGCGCCTGCGCCGACGTGGCAGCGGCCGCCACGCTCCGCAGGTGCAGCACGTGTGCCAGTTGGGACGCGGTCGTGCCCCTGGCCCCGGTGGCCACCATCTGCAACGCGATGGCGACACTGGCCGGCGAGATCGCCAGGTTGCCATCGGGTGCGGCGGAGAGCAGGTCGATGCCGAACCTGTCGTCGGCTGCGACCAGCGCGGCGGCATCCGCAGGCACGGCCACAGCGACCGGCACCGGCCTCGGTGGTGGCTGCGCTGACGGTGTCGGCGAACCACAGGCGACCAGCGCCAGGAGACTGAGCAGCGCGGCCAGGCCGGCTCTGTGGGGGCGTGCCATACCCAACGGACGGAACCGGCGGCCGTCCGGTTGCGCGGACCGGAAAATGGGCAGCGGCTCCCAGCGCCGCTCCATAGACTCGTCGGGTGTCGATGACCAGGGCGGGGAAGCTGTACTCCGGGTCGGCAATGGGGGAGCGGGCGTCGGGTCGGCAGGCCTGGCGACTGCTGTGGACCTCCAGCCGGTCGCTGTCGTTCGCGGTGATCGCCTGGGTCGTGGCCGGTGCCCTGATGCCGGCTCTCGTCGTCGGCGCGCTCGGCGTCGTGGTCGGCCAGTTGCCCGGCGCCATCCGGGACGGCATGGCCTCGGATGCCGGCCGTGGCCTGATCATCGCGCTGGTCGTGGCCGCCCTGATCTACGCGTTCTCGCTGATCCTCGACCCGATCGGCAACGCCCTCGGCACGACGGCGAAGTCGCGCATCACCGGCGAGTTGCAGGGCAGGCTGCTCACGGCGGTGTCCCAGCCGGTCGGCGTGGCCCACCTCGAGGACTCCGCCGTGCTGGACCGGCTGGCCCGCGCCGAGGGCACGCTGACCGGCTACTTTCCCGGCGATGCCCCGGTCACCTGGGTGGGCATCCTCGCGTCCCGGATCTCCGGCATCATCGGCTGCGCCGTCGTCGCGTTCTACGCGTGGTGGCTCGGGCTGCTGCTGTTGGTGATGTGGCTGCTGGTGCGGCGGTACGTGTTGGTCGCCGTGGTCCGCCAGGCCACCGAACTGCGCGGCCAGACCACGGTGATGCGGCGCGCGTGGTACTTCATCGGTGTCGGTTCGAAAGCCAGGGATGCCAAGGAGATCCGGGTGTTCGGCCTTGCCGACTTCGTGGCCGCCCGGTTCCGCGGCGAGTACCGGGACGCGATGCGCGGGGCCGCCGCCGGGCTGCGGGACCTGCACCGGCGCGCCCTGCTGTGCTTCGTCGTGGTGCTGGCCGGTTACGCGGTGGCCCTGTTCGTGATCGCGAACGACGCCCGTACGCACGTGATCGGTGTCGGCGCGCTGGCGGTGCTGCTGCCGATGCTGTCGGTCACGATGTCCACCGGCAGCGTCAACTACGACGACATCACGCTCGCGTGGACACTCGCCGGGCTGCCCGACGTGGACACCCTGGAGTCCGAACTGGTCGGTCGCAGGGCCGAACTCGTTGGTACACAGGACGTTTCCGGTTTGCCGAAGGAGGCCGTCCGGCTGGAGGCGGTGCGGTTCCGCTACCCGACCGGCAGCACCGACGTACTGGCAGGCGTGGACCTCGAACTGCCGGCCGGCACGTCGACTGCCATCGTCGGGGTGAACGGTGCCGGCAAGTCGACGCTGGTCAGCCTGCTGTCCCGGCTGCGTGACCCGACCGGTGGCCGGATCACCGTGGACGGTGTCGACGTGCGCGACCTCGACCCGGAACGCTGGCAGCGGACGGTGGCGATCATGCCGCAGGAGCCCGCCCACTACCCGGTCAGCGCGTACGACAACGTGGCGTTCGGCTCGCTGACCCACCGCGACGACAAGGCCGGTGTCGAGGAGTCCGCGCGGCTGTCCGGCTTCCTGGAGGTCGTGGCCACCCTCCCGGACGGCTGGGACACGGTGCTGGCCAGGGAACTGCCCGGTGGCGTCGACCTGTCCGGCGGGCAGTGGCAGCGACTGGCGCTGGCCCGCGCGCTGTTCGCCACCCGGCACGGCGCCCGGCTGCTGGTGCTGGACGAACCGACGGCGGCACTGGACGTGCGCGGTGAAGCCCGGTTCTACGGCCGATTCCTCGACATCACGAAGGAACTCACCACCGTGATCATCTCGCACCGGTTCGCCACCGTGCGGCGCGCCGACCACATCTGCGTGCTGGACGGCGGCCAGATCACCGAACGCGGCACGCACGACGAACTGGTCGCGGCGGGCGGCACCTACGCGCGGATGTACGAGGTGCAGGCGGCCCGATTCGGTAGCTCGGCATGACGGCGGCGGTTCCTCGGCGCAGGCTCGGCAGGCTGGCCGGCATCCTGCTGCTGGACGGGTTCCGTGCCGCGCCGGGCTGGATGTCGCTGGTCACCGGGATGCTCGTGGTGGGCAGTGTTGCCACGACGTGCTACCCGCTCGGCTACCGGCTGCTGGTGGACGGCGCGCTGGCAGGCTCGGGCGGCCACGTGGTGCTCGGCGTCGCGGTGGTCGGCGGGCTGATGTCGATCGGTTGGCTGCTCAGCGCCGTCGCGGCCACCGACGCCATGGCGTTGTCCGACCGCATCGCGCTCTACCGCACGGCCGAGTTGATCAAGCTGATCAGCGGTGTCGCCGGGATGGAACACCTGGAACGGCCGGACTACCTCACCGAAGTGGAACGGATCAACACCAACCGGCGCCAACTCGCGGCGGCGCCCCGGCAGTTGTTGACCAGCGTGGCCAGCAGCGCCCGCATCGTCGCGCTGGTGGTCCTGCTGGCCACCGTGTCGCCGTGGTTGCTGTTGCTGCCGGTGTGCGCTGTGCCGCCGCTGGTGGCCGACCGGATGGCCAAGCGGATCACCAAGCGGGCCGAGGACGACATGGGGCACACCAGGCGGTTGGCCGGCATGCTCTTCGGGCTGGCCAGCGACACGACGGCGGCGGGGGAGATCCGTGCCTACGGGTTGGCCCCGCACCTGGCCGCCGAGCACCGCAGGCTGTCCGAGGAGTTGGACCGGCGTAGTGGGCGGGAGGCACTCTCGCTGCTGCTCGTGCAGGGCACCGGGTGGCTGCTCTACGCGGCAGGTTTGATGGGTGCGATCGCGTTCATCGTGGTCAGGGCGTCGGCGGGGGAGATGTCGCTGGGCACTGTGCTGATGGCCGTGTCGCTGATCCGCCGGTCCCGCAACCAGTTGGCCGCGACGGCACAGCGGTCCGGGGCGCTGATCAACGTGCTCGCCACCGCGGACCGTGTGTTCTGGCTGGAGGACCACGCGGCCGAACAGGCAGCGCTGGCCGGCACCAGGCCCGCGCCCGACCAGTTGCGGCACGGCATCGAACTGCGTGGCGTCACGTTCCACTACCCGGGCACCGAGCGGTCGGTACTGGCCGATTTCGACGCGCTGCTGCCGGCCGGGTCGACCGTGGCGCTGGTGGGGGAGAACGGTTCCGGCAAGACCACGCTGATCAAGCTGCTGCTCGGCATGTACCAACCGGACAGCGGCACGATCCTGGTGGACGGCACGCCCTTGGCCGAACTGGATCCGGCAGAGTGGCGGGCCAGGTGCACGGCGGCCTTCCAGGACTTCGCCCGGTTCCACATGCCGGCAGTCGAGTCGGTGGGCATCGCCGACCTGCCGGCCATAACCGACGAACCGGCCGCGGTAGCCGCGCTGGACCGGGCAGGCGCGGGCGAGTTGCCGGCACAACTGCCGGACGGGCTGGCCACCATGGTCGGCACTGTGTACACCGGTGGCCACGGCCTGTCCGGCGGCCAGTGGCAGAAACTGGCGCTGGGCAGGGCAATGCGCCGCGAGGACCCGCTGCTGGTGGTCCTGGACGAGCCGACCGCCAGCCTGGACGCGCAGTCCGAGCACGCGCTGTTCGAGCGGTACTCGGCCGAGGCGACCCGGCAGGCACGGCGCAGCGGCGCGGTCACGGTGCTGGTGTCGCACCGGTTCTCCACGGTCCGGATGGCCGACCTGATCATCTACGTGGACGAGGGCCACGCCGTGGAGTTCGGCAGCCACGACGACCTGCTGGCCAGCGGCGGCCGTTACGCGGAACTGTTCGACCTACAGGCGGCCGGCTACCGCTGAACCGGTGGTCCTGCTTCGATGCGGGCGCGGATCTGCTCCAGTCGTTCGGCCGAGTGGTGTGGCATCTCCCAGCGGGTTTCCACCGTCCCAGCCGGACCGCTCCGCGAGTTCGGCGTGTGCGAGTTGCTCGGTTGCCGTGCCGCCGGGCAATACGATCCCGTACCTCATGTCCGATTTCTACCGCACATCACCGACACTCACAGGCTGACCAGGATGCCGACCCCCACGGCGATCACCACGCCGACCAGCGGCGGCACCCGGAACATCAGCAGGACCGTGCCGACGATCAGCATCGAGGCACCGAGCAGGGTGTGGGCCGCCGTCCAGGCCAGCGAACCGCTGGACGTGGCCAGCAGCGCCACCACGGCCAGGCCGAGCGAACGCAGCGCCGACCTGAACCGACGAAGGTGGATCAGGCTGGCGCGCAGCCGGTCCAGCAGCAGTACCAGCACTGGCGGCAGCAGCACGGCCACCGTCGCGGCACCGGCCCCCGCGTAGCCGTCCACGAAGTAGCCGATGGCGATCAGGTAGAGCCCGTTGGGGCCGGGACTGATGTTGCCAACGGCCAGCGAGCTGAGCAGCAGTGGATCCGGGCTGAGCCCCGCCGATGCCAACTGGCCACGGAGGACCGGCAGCGACCCGAGCCCGCCGAAACCGAGCAGGCTGGCCAGGAAGACGGCGACGAACGTCTGGAGAGTGCTCATTCCACCGCCTCGTCACCCAACGAGTCGTCCGGCGACTCGCCCTCCGCCTTGAGTTTCTCCTTGTTGTCACCCCGACCCCGGAACACCGAGGGGAACGCGATGCCCGCCGCGATGGCGATGGCGAGCATGATCAGGGGGTTGTCGATCAGCAGCGCCAGTCCGAGGTAGACCACGAACATCAGCGGGCCACGGATGCGGTGCGACCGTTTCAGCGTGTCCCGCAACAGTTGCAGGGCCAGTGCCACTGCGAAGCCGGCAGCCATCCCGGCCACGGCACGCAGCGGGATCGTCGCCGACTGCAGCGTGCTGACCTTGTGGTAGACGCCGGCCAGGAAGACCGTGATCACCACGGCCGGCAGCATCAGCCCGACCAGGGCGGCGAGCAGCCCGCGCACCCCCGCCACGGCGCGGCCGATCAGCATCGCCTGCGCCAGGATGGTGATACCGGGGGTGAGCCTGGACAGCACCACCGTGTCCAGGAACTCGTCCTCGGTCAGCCAGCCGCGTTTCAGCGACAGCTGACGCATGGCCAACGTGGTCGCGCTGCCGCCGCCGAACGAGGTCGCGCCGATACGGGCGAAGCCGATGAGGACGGCCAGCCAGGTGCGGTCACTCCGCTGGCCGTCCATCAGACACGCTCCGGCCGAGTCAGAACTTCCAGCTGCGGTCCGGCGTTGCCACGTCGATCTCGATGCCGTCCGGGTCGAGGAACTTGAAGAACCGCGGTGGCCATTGCTCCTTGTCCTCGCCGTAGATCTCGATGCCGAACTCCTTCAGCGCCTCGACGACGGCGGCCGTGTCCTGGATCTCCACGCCGACGTGGTTCGGGCCGAGGGTGCCCTGCGTCCACGGGGTCGTCTGCACACGCGCGTCGTCCGGGCGCAGCAGGGAGAAGTTCACCTCACCGTCGGACAGGTCGAGGGCCTTGCCGGGGTAGTGGCCGGGGGTGCGCTCGGCGCCGAGCCGCTTGAAGCCGAACACCTTCTCGTAGAACGTCGCCGTCTTGTCCAAATCGGACGTGACGACACCGATGTGCCGGATACGCATTTCGCCTCCGCTGTACCTTATGCTCTTGTCTGCTGAACAGAAATCATGTCCGGAGAGCCGACGGCAGCACTGTACGACGCTGATCCGACTCGGTCAAGCCAACTTTCGGCAGGGTGGACAATACACAGCCTCGTACGTCATGCTGTCTGCTGTGCAGAAAGATAATCCGCCTGTCGACGGCGCAGCGCCGACCTACCCCATCTCGTCGGTCGACAACGCGCTGCGGCTGCTCCAGCTGTTCCGGGAGCGGCAGTCCGTTCGGCTGACCGACGCGTGTGCCTATCTCGACGTGGCGCACTCGACCGCGCACCGACTGCTGGCCATGTTGGTGCACCACGGTTTCGTCACCCAGGATCCCACCACGCGCGCCTATCGACCTGGGCCGACGCTGGTGGAGATCGGCCTGGCCGTGGTCCAGAAAATGGACATTCGGCTACAGGTCCGACCGATGCTGGAGAAGCTGGCCAGCGAGTTCGAGGAGACCGTGCACCTCACGGTCCTGGAGGGCACGCAGGTCCGCTACCTGGACGCGGTGGAGAGCGAACGGACCCTGCGGGTGGTCGCGCGCACCGGCAACCTGCTGCCGGCGCACTGCACGTCGGCCGGCAAGGTGCTGCTCGCCGAGCTCACCCCGGCACGGCTGCACGAGCTGTATCCGCAGCTCAGGCTCACGACGCAGACGTCGCACTCGTTGGCCAGCCTGCGGTCGCTGGAGGCCGCCCTGGACGACGTGCGCGAACAGGGCTACGCGACGAACTACGAGGAGAGCGAGGAAGGCGTCGGCTCGGTCGCCATCGCGCTGCACGACCACACCGGCAGAGCCGTGGCCGCCATCGCGGTCGCTGTGCCGGTGAGCAGGCTCGGACCGAAGGTGCGGACCCACATCGTCCGCGCGCTGCGTGAGGCCCAGTCCGACTTCCGTTCGTCACTCGCCTGACCTCAACTCCAGAATCGTTGCAGAACAACAGTTCTGCCGTACCCGTCGGCTGCTGACTGTCGACACGAGGCGAATTCGGCCTTGACTCATCCCCTGACCCGAGGCTACGTTTCTGTCTGTACTACAGACAGAGTGTCTGTCCAATGGAGGGCAACCCATGCAGCGAGCGGATGTTGTCGCCGGCACGGCCGTTGCCGCGTTGGGTGCCTTCGCGCTGGTGACGGCGCTCAACCTGGCGTTTCTCAGCCAGAGCGGGGTGCCTGGTCCGGGTTTCTTCCCCACCCTCCTTTCCGGACTGCTCGTTGTCCTCGGCGTCGTGCTCGCCATCATGAGTCTGCGTGGTCGACAGTCCGGCAACGCGGAAGACACCGACATCGAGGACGAACCGACCAGGCACGTGCCTGGTGAGTTGGTGACGGAAGGGCCGACCGGTCGGGCCAGGGTCATGCGGGCCGGCTCGGTGTGGCTGTGCTTCCTCATCGCCGTGCCGGTGCTGACCTATCTCGGCTTCGTGCCGGCGATGGCCATCCTGATCGCGGCGCTGCTGTTCGGCGTCGAGCGGCGGTTCAACTGGCGGTCACTGGTGCTGGCCGTCGTGGTGCCGGTAGGTGTGTACGAACTGTTCGTCCACCTGCTCAGCATTCCGCTGCCGACGGGCGTGTTCGTCATCGGCCCACTCAGCTCGTGATCCGACCGCGAGGAATCGAATGTCTGCGCTGAATCACCTGCTTGACGGCCTCGGCACAGCCCTCACACCGACGAATCTGCTGTGGATGCTGATCGGCTGCGTGCTCGGCACCATCGTCGGCATCCTGCCCGGGCTGGGCAGTCCCGCCGCGACACTGGCGGTGCTGCTGCCGCTGACCCTGCGCCTCCAGCCGACCACCGGCCTGATCATGATGGCAGGTATCTACCACGGAGCGAAGTTCGCGGGCTCCACGACGGCGATCCTGCTGAACATCCCGACCGAGACGTCGTCGGTGGTGCTCTGCTACGACGGCCACGAGATGGCGAAGAAGGGCCGAGCGGGCCCCGCGATGGGCATGTCCGCGATCTCCGGGTTCATCGCCAGCACCGTCGGCGTCATCGCGTTGACCTTCACAGCGCCCGCGATCGCCAACCTGGCCATCAAGTTCGGGCCGCCCGAGTTCGCGGCGCTGATGGCCTTCGGCCTGATGCTGGTCATCACGATGGCCGGCAAGTCCCCGGTCAAGGGCCTGATCTCGATGGGCTTGGGCCTGCTCGTCGCGACCGTCGGCGTCGACCTGGTGTCCGGCAGCCAGCGCTACACCTTCGGCAACATCAACCTCTACGACGGTGTCCAGTTCCTCACGCTGACACTCGGCCTGTTCGCGGTGGCCGAGGTGCTGATCAACGTCGAGACCAAACGCGGCAAACCACTGTTCGCCGTGCCGAAGGGGTTCCGGGCACTGTTGCCGAGCAAGGCGGACCTGAAACGGTGTGCCAGCGCGATCGGGCTCGGCTCCGTCGTCGGCTTCATCATCGGCGCGCTGCCAGGCGGTGGCTCGACCATCGGTTCCTTCGTGTCCTACACGCTGGTGAAGAACACGTCGAAGAACTCCGAGGAGTTCGGCAAGGGCGCCATCGAGGGTGTCGCCGGTCCTGAGGCCGCGAACAACTCCGAGGCCGGCGGCGCGATGATCCCGCTGCTGTCGCTCGGCTTGCCCGGCAACGCGAGCACGTCTGTGATGCTGGCCGCGCTGCTGCTCTACGGAGTGCAGCCGGGACCGCTGCTGTTCACCAACCACCCCGAGATCGCGTGGCCGGTGATCGCCAGCCTGTACCTGGGCACCCTGGTCCTGCTGGTGCTGAACCTGCCGCTGATCCCGATGTGGGTGCAGATCCTGCGGATTCCCTACTGGATCCTCTACCCGACGATCCTGGTGCTGGCCGTGGTCGGCGCGTACAGCGTGCGCGGTTCGCTGTTCGACGTGTGGATGATGGTCGGCTTCAGCCTGGTCGGCTACATCTTCCGCAAACTGGATATCCCGGCGGCGCCGATGCTGATGGCGTTCGTCCTCGGTCCACAGGCGGAACTGGCGCTGCGCCAGTCCCTCACCCTGTCCAACAACAGCCCGTTGATCTTCGTCGAGCGGCCGATCTCGGCCACCGTCCTCGCGCTCACCGTGGCCGTCATCGCCTTCACGACGGTCAGCCGTTACCGGCGTCGTCGCCGTGTCGCAGCGGCCAACCCCACCACACCGTCCGTGACCACCGTCGGTGCGAACACGGTCGACGAGCCCGTCAAGTAAGGGAGTTTCAGCCATGAAGCCCACAGCACGCCACCTGCGGGCGGTGGCCGCCTTCGCGGTCCTGCTCATGGGAGCGACCGCATGTTCCACCCTCTCGGCGGGCACGAACTCCAGCAGCTCCGCCACACCGAGCCACGTGCAGATCGTCGTGGACACCGGTCCCGGCGGCGGCAGTGACATCTTCGCCCGCGAGATCGTGAAGCTGGCCCAGCAGAGCAAGGGGATCAGCAGCAACTGGCCGGTGATCAGTGAACCGCAGGGTGGCGGCCTCGGCGCCATGGCGTACATGAAGGGCAAGCCGAACGCGACCAACTTCATCGCGGCGTTCACCTCCAAGTGGGTGATCAGCGCGCTGAGCACCACCAACCCGCCTGCGCAGCTGTCGGACCTGACGCCGATCGCCGAACTGGCCAACGAGACGCAGATCGTCGCCGTGCCGACGAGCTCGAAGTACCACAACTTCAACGACTTCGTCGCCGACGCCAAGCAGCACCCCGGCCAGTTGGTCCAGGTCGGTGGCGCGCCCAGCTCGGTGGACAACCTGTTGGCGCTGAAGGTGGAGAAGGACACCGGCACCAAGTGGAAGTACCTGTCCTTCGCCGACGGCGGCCCGCGCATCACGGCACTGCTGCGTGGTGACGCGCAGATGATGATCGGGGCGCAGAGCGACTTCCAGGAGCAGGTCGACGCCGGCAAGCTGCGGATCATCGCGGTGTTCGGCAACACGAAGCTGCCCGCCTTCCCGAACGCGACGACCATGGCGTCGCAGGGCTTCGCGCTCTCCGGTCTGCCCGACCAGCTCCAGTTCCGTGGCATCGCGGGCCCGCCCGGCATGTCCGCGGCCGCCGTGTCCTACTACGTGGGGGTGCTGTCCAAGATGGTCAAGTCGCCGGGCTGGGCGAAGTACATGGCCAGCGAGGGTGACACGACCGAGTTCGTCACCGGCCCCGCGCTGAAGACCCTGCTGAACAAGTTCTCCACGTCGATGAAGCCGCTCGTGGGCACGCTGTCCGGAGCCGGCCAGTGACCGACGCCCAACCGACTGTTCCGATGACCCGGCAGTTGGCCGACTTCGCCTCGGTGATCACGGTCGACTCGCTGCCCGCCCAGGTGGTGCACAACGCCCGCCGCGCTCTCGTCGACTGGCTGGCCGCAGCGCTGGCCGGCGCGCGGGAACCCGCGGCGGACAAGCTGAACCGGGTCATCGGGGCGGTGGGGCCGGACACCGGCGCGACCATCGTGGGGCGCAACGCCACCACCAGCGCGCCGTTCGCCGCCCTCGCCAACGCCTACGCCTCGCACCTGCAGGACTGGGACGACATCTACAACCCGCCCTACACCACCGTCCACTTGGGATCATGTGTGTGGCCGGTCGTGTTGGCCATCGGTGAGACCCGGCGGGCCAGCGGGCGCGCGGCACTGGCCGCGTACGTGGCCGGCTTCGAGGTCGGTGCCAGGGTGGGGTGCGCCGCCGGTATCCAGCACTACGAAAGTGGTTGGCACGTAACGGGAACAGCGGGCCACATCGCGTCCGCCGCCGCGGCGGCCAACATCCTCGGCCTGCCCGGGTCGGCCACCGTGCACGCCATCGGGGCGGCGGCCACCCAGGCGGCCGGCATCCGTGAGGTGTACGGCAGTGACTCCAAGGCGCTGCACCCCGGCAAGGCCGCGATGGACGGCGTGCTGTCCGGGCTGCTGGCCGAGCAGGGGTTCACGGCCACCGAGACCGCGATCGAGGGGCGGATGGGCCTGCTCAACGCGGTCACGCCGCAGCCGGTGCCGGAACGGCTGGTGGAAGGGTTCGGCGAGCTCTGGCACCTGCTGGACAACGGCCACAAGCTCTACCCGAGCGCGTCGCTGACCCACCCGCCGATCGACGCGGTGCGGGCCGTGCTGGCCGATCGGGCGGTCGATCCGAAGCAGGTCGTCGGGGTCGAGGTGCGGCTGGCGCCGTTCGCGGCCGAGGTGACCGCGCTGCGACAGCCGGCGACCGGAGCGGCAGCCAAGTTCAGCACGGCGCACTGTGTCGCGGTGGCCCTGCTGACCGGGTTCGCCCGGCCAGCCGACTTCACCGATTCCGTTGCCGTGGACCCGGCCGTCGCGGCGCTGCGCGATGTGGTGCGGATCGTGTCCGACGCCGGGATGACCAAGCGTGGCACGCAGGTGCGCATCGAACTGAGCGACGGCGCCGTGCTCGAACAGCGGGTCGAGCAGAACAGGGGCACCCCGGCCGACCCGCTGACCGACGACGAGCTGACCGGCAAACTGCTGGCAGCGGCCGAGCCGTATCTCTCGTCGGCCGCAGCCGGTGAACTGGCCGACCGGTGTTGGCAGTTCGACCAGCTGGCGGACGTGGCCGACGTGCTGCGACCGCTCAACGAGCGGGTGGCGGCGGCTTCCTGACGGGACTACCGTGCCGCGGTGGCCACAGTCAGCGTGAGGTACATCGTCGACGACGTCGATGCGGCGATCGCGTTCTACTGCGATCGGCTGGGCTTCCAGGAGATCATGCACCCGGCACCCACGTTCGCCATGCTGTCGCACGGTGACCTCAGGCTGGTGCTCAGCGCGCCAGGTGGCGGACCGGGCGGCGGCCAGGCGATGCCGGACGGGCGGGTGCCGCAGCCGGGCGGGTGGAACCGGTTCGCGCTGGAGGTCGAGGACCTGGACGCGACGGTGGCCGCCCTGCGCGCGGCAGGCGCCCGGTTCCGCAACGACATCGTCGACGGGGTCGGCGGCCGGCAGATCCTGGTGGACGACCCGGCCGGCAACCCGGTGGAGCTGTTCGAGCCGACCCGCTCCGAGGCCCGCCTGGACCGTTAGATGACGGCGGCGGCACGGACCCGTTGCACGGCCGCGTCGGTGCCCAACTCGGCGCGCGCTGCCGGGTTCTGGTGGTAGTAGCGCAACGTGTGGAACGCCAGCGCGGGGTTGACCGACAGCGCACCGCCCCGGACGACGACCGTGGCCTCGGCGGCCTGTTCGAGCACCGCCTTGCGGGGTTTGGACAGCCACGAGCGGCCCTGGACCGACGGCGTCATGTTGTTGTACGCGACGATCACGATGCGCTGTCCGTCCCCGCCGACGACGGACACCTGCTCGACGCAGTCCCAGCCGAGTTCGATGTCGTAGGCGAGAGCCCGATACCGGATGCCTTGAGCCGACACCAGCAGCTCACCGCGAATCGCCTTGCCCCGGAGGCCGTCGACAGCAAGGCCCGCGAATGGGAAGGCCATGAGCAGCAGCACCACGCTGACCACCAGCGGGGTGATTTCCGGCGGACTGTTCGAGAACGCGACCAGCCAGGTGATCGCGACCAGGACCGCGGTCAGCAGGATGTAGCCAGTGCTGACCAGCCAGAGCGCGATCCACAATGACCGCAGGAACGGTACGGACAACGCACCGTCCCGGCTCCGGACGGCTCTGGTGCGGCGACCCACGTGTTTCGGCATCCCCCATGGCACTGGCCAGGGCAAATCCTTGGCCCGTGATTTCGCCGCCTCGGCCATCGCCGCTCATGCTCCCCATCGTCGTCGTTCGACTACAGATGGTAGCGAGGCGATGGGGCGTCGTTGGCGTCGATTCGCACGATCCGACAGTTCACGCGCCCTTGCGCGGTAGCGCCTTCAGAGCGGCCAACTGCTGCTCGAACGGGGTCACGGTCTCGACCGGCGCCGCGGCCTGCCGGCCGGACAACTGGACCGCCAACTCGTCGCCCGCTCTGGTGATCCTGGTCGCGAGGCTGCCGGTGTGGGCGTCACCGTTGCCACCCCAGTCCTCCGCGGCCGCGTACACCGCTGTCGGCATGACGATCGCCCGCAGGTACGCGAACATCGGGCGCAGCGCGTGTTCCAGTGCCAGCGAGTGCCTTGCCGTGCCGCCGGTGGCCGCGATCAGCACCGGCTTGCCGGCCAGCAGGTCGTTGTCCAGCACGTCGAAGAACGACTTGAACAGGCCGCTGTAGGACGCCGTGAAGATGGGCGTGACCACGATCAGGCCATCGGCCCGCCGAACCTCCTCGATCGCCTCGGCCAGCGCCGGGCCGGGGAACCCGGCGACCATGTTGTTGGCGATGTCGACGGCGAAGTCACGCAGTTCGATCACGGACAGTTCGGCGGTCCGACCGTCCTCGACCAGCCGCGTGCGCACGGCCCTGGTCAGCCGGTCCGCGAGCAGGCGGGTCGACGACGGCTGGCTCAGGCCGGCTGAGACGACCACCAACCGCAGCGATTCCATGGTTCCTCCGATCAGGCAGAAGTAGTGGTGGGCACGAGCGCGGCGTGCGTCGGGCCGTCCGGTACGTCGGCCGGGCGTCCGGCTGCGAATTCCTTGCGCAGCACCGGAATGACCTCTTCGCCGAGCAGGTCCAACTGCTCAAGCACCGACTTCAGCGGCAGACCGGCGTGGTCCACCAGGAACAGCTGGCGCTGGTAGTCGCCGAACGACTCGCGGAAGGTCAGCGTCTTGTCGATGACCTCCTGCGGGCTGCCGACGGTCAGCGGTGTCTGCTCGGTGAACTCCTCCAGCGACGGGCCGTGTCCGTAGACGGGCGCGTTGTCGAAGTAGGGCCGGAACTCGCGTACCGCGTCCTGCGAGTTGCGCCGCATGAACACCTGACCGCCGAGGCCGACGTAGGCCTGCGCGGCGGTGCCGTGGCCGTAGTGCTCGTACCGCTCCCGGTACAGGCTGATCAGCTGCTGGAAGTGCTCCTTCGGCCAGAAG
>DASXYT010000003.1:0-49979 GCA_036502345.1 Pseudonocardiaceae bacterium
CAGCGTGATGATGCCCAGGAACATGACGACCGCGATCGTGCCCATCAGCAGCAGCGTGGTCGCCGCGTTCTTCGACTTGGGCTTGCGGAACGCGGGCACGCCGTTGCTGATCGCCTCCACACCGGTCAGCGCCGCGCTGCCGGAGGAGAACGAGCGCAGGATGAGGAACGCGAAGGCGAAGCCGGCCAGGCCGGTGTTGGACGCCGCAAGGTGGAACTTGGCGCTCGCCGCCTCGATGTCCGAGCCGCTCGCCGACCGGATCAGGCCCCAGATGATCATCCCGAACACGCCGACCATGAAGCCGTACGTCGGGATGGCGAACGCGACGCCGGACTCCCGGACACCGCGCAGGTTCGCCATGGTCAGCACCGCGATCACCAGGACGCAGAACAACACCGTGTGCTGGGCGATGAACGGGATCGCCGAGCCGATGTTCGCGATGCCCGACGACGTGGACACGGCCACCGTGAGGATGTAGTCCACCATCAGCGCGCTGGCCACGGTGAGCCCGAACCGGCCGCCCAGGTTGGTCGTGGCGACCTCGTAGTCACCGCCGCCGCTGGGGTAGGCGTGCACGTTCTGCCGGTAGGACGCGACGACGGTGAGCATCACCAGCGCGACCACCAGGCCAACCCACGGCGCGAACGCGTAGGCGGACAGGCCGGACACGCTCAGGGTCCGGAAGATCTCCTCCGGGGCGTACGCGACGCTGGACAGAGCGTCCGACGCGAACACCGGCAGGGCGATGCTTTTGGGCAGCAGCGTGTGCGACAGTCGGTCGCTCCGCACCGGTCGGCCCAGCATCAGCCGCTTGGCCACTGTCGACAGCTTCAGCACGAGTCGACAGGTTAGGCGCTCCGGTGCCGCCCTGTCGCCGGGCCGGCAGTACGTTCGGCTGTAGTCACACGCGATACGGTCTGCGCGGTCGGCGGAGGAGGCAGAACGTGCACGTGGTCATCATGGGCTGCGGCAGGGTTGGATCGTCGCTCGCGCATGCGCTGGAGCGGCTGGACCACACCGTGGCCGTGATCGACAAGGAGGAGCAGTCCTTCCGTCGGCTCGGCGCCGAGTTCCACGGCACGTATCTAGTTGGTAACGGTTTTGACAGGGACATCCTGGTCAAGGCCGGTATCGAGCGGGCAGGCGCCTTCGCGGCCGTGTCCAACGGGGACAACTCGAACATCATCTCGGCCCGGGTGGCCAGGGAGACGTTCGGCGTCGCCAACGTGGTGGCGAGGATCTACGACGCCGGCCGGGCCGCCGTCTACGAGCGGCTGGGCATCCCGACCGTGGCCACCGTGCCGTGGACCACCGACCGCTTCCTGCGCACCCTCGTGCCGGAGGGCACCGCGACCGCGTGGCGCGACCCGACCGGCACCGTGGCCGTCCTGCAACTGCCGATCAACCCCGGCTGGGTGGGTAGGTCCATTCGCGACCTGCAGGAGGCCACCGGCTGCCGGGTGGCCTTCATCATGCGGTTCGGCACCGGTGTGCTGCCCAGCACACGGACCGTCCTGCAGGCCGACGACGCGGTCTACGTGGCCGCTGTGTCGGGCACCGTCACCGACGTCACCGCGGCGGCGGCACGGCCGCCAGAGGAGGATCAGCACTGATGCGGGTCGCGATTGCCGGTGCCGGCGCGGTTGGCCGGTCCATCGCCCAGGAACTGGTCGCGGGCGGCCACCAGGTGATGCTGATCGAGCGGGAGGCCAAGCAGTTCGACCCGCCCGTCGTGGAGCAGGCCGAATGGGTGCTTGCCGACGCCTGTGAGCTCTCCTCGCTCGAAGAGGCGGGTGTGGAGACCTGCGACGTGATGATCGCGGCCACCGGCGACGACAAGGTCAATGTCGTCGTGTCGCTGCTGGCCAAGACGGAGTTCGCGGTCAACCGCGTGGTGGCCAGGGTGAACGACCCGCGCAACGAGTGGCTGTTCACCAACTCGTGGGGCGTGGACGTCGCCGTGTCGACGCCGCGCATCATGGCAGCGATGGTCGAGGAGGCGGTCAGCATCGGCGGCCTCGTCCAGTTGCTGACGCTGCGCCAGGGCCAGGCGAACCTGGTCGAGGTCACGCTGCCCGAGGACACCCCGCTGGCCGGCAAGCGGGCCAGGTCGATGGACCTGCCGCACGACGCGGCGCTGGTGGCGATCCTGCGTGGCGGCAGGGTGATCGTGCCGAGTGACGACGACTCGGTCGAGGCGGGCGACGAGTTGCTGTTCGTCGCGTCGGCCGAGGTCGAGCCCGCGATCCGGCAGGCTGTCGGCCTGCCGCCCGAGTAGCGGCCGTCAGGCGCTCGCTGCCGCGCCCGCGATGACGAGTGCGACCGCTGTGACACCGGTGAGCGCGACGGCCAGCAGCGTGGCACGTAGCTTCCGTTTGTCCGGCCGCACCGGCAGCCCGAGCCTGCGCCGCAGGAACGATGTGATGCCGTAGTAGCCGAAGCACCCGAGCAGCACGATCGGCAGCAGCGAGCCGGCCATCCCGGCCAGTGAGAACAGCACGGTCTTGCCGCCGACGACGGACATCGTCCTGCCGTCCGGGTGCAGCCGGGCCGGATACTGCGTTCCCGTGAAGTTGGTGTGCCCCTCGATGGCCACGTACGGCACGAAGATGGTGTCGTCGGTGGAGATGAACGCCGCGGTGCAGTCCTCCGACTCGTCCCTGCCGGTGCCGACCAGCTGACAGTCCACCGCGGTCGCGACGCCCGGTGTGCCCGACCAACCCGCCCGGTAGGGCAGGTCCATGGCGGACGTGACGAACCAGCCGACACCGACGCCGAACAGCACCAGCATCCACAACGTGGCCCACGCGATCGCCAGCTTGCCCGGCGGTTTGCGGCCCCGACCGTGCCGGTTCAGCCTGACCTGCGGCGCGGGCGGCAGTGGGCCGTCGTCGCCGAACCCGTAGCTGGGCTGTCGGCCGAGTCGAGCCATCGCGTGCCCGGAGCGGGTCAGGCTTCCGGCACGGATGCCGGGGCGGCCGGCTGCGGCTCCGACTGGCCTGCCGTCTGGTCCGTCAGTTCGCCGCCGGGCGCCGCATCGGCGGTGTCTGCCTCTGCCTCGTCCTCGCCGTTGATCTCCTTCTGGCGCAGGTCGGCCTTGCGGACGGCCCACACCGTGACCAGTGCCGCGAGCGCGGTGAGCGGCCAGCCCATGGCGATCCTGGCGAACGCGAGCCAACCGACCTGGTTGGTCGAGTAGAGCCAGTGCTGCACGATGAACCGGGCGCCGAACACCAGCACCCAGACGGCGGTCGCCACGTCGTAGTAGCGGCGGCTGCGCGGGTCGGCCCGCCATGCGGTCCCGGTGCCGTTCAGCGTGGACCAGACGACGCCGGCCAGCGGCCAGCGCACGACCATGGACAGCAGGAACGCCCCGCCGTAGGCGAGGCTGGTCCAGATGCCGAACAGGAAGTACCCGCGGGCCGAGCCGGTCCGGTAGGCGATGAACGCCGCGATGGCGACACCGAACAGTCCGGAGATCGCCGGCTGCACCGGCTCCTTGCGGATCAGCCGCCACACCAGGATGGCGACGGCGCTGGCCACCGAGGCCCAGATGCCGGCCGCGAGGCTGTGGGTGGGGAGGTACACGGCCACGAACACCAGTACCGGGACAGACGAGTAGACCAGTCCCGCGACGCCGCCCATTTGTTCGAGCAGCGTCTGCGTCGGCTCGTTCTCTTCTGCTGTTCCCTCGACGCTGCCCTCGGCCGGTGCGGCCTCGGGCTCCGTCGCTGGTTCGGACTGCGCTTCTGATGACTGCGCTGCGGGCGTAGGCCCTGATGGGGTCATGAAGTCGTCTGCAGTTCGTAGTAGGGGTTGTACAAGACCTTGTGACCGTCACGGACAGCCATCCGGCCGGTCACCTTGATGGTACGGCCAGGCTCGATACCGGGAATACTCCGGCGGCCCAACCAGACCAACGTGACACCTTCGGTGCCGTCGTACAGCTCCGCTTCCAGCGTGGCGTTGGCGTCCTTCGGACACAGCTCCACACTGCGCAGCCTGCCGCGAACGGTCACCTCGTCGCCACAGTGGCAGTTACGGGCCGGTGTGGCGCCGGCCTCCTCTGCCTCGCGGGACAGGTCATCTGCATCCAACACTTCGACGTCACTGCTCAACCGACGTGCCAGGCGACGCCAATAGCCGTCTTTAGCGGTGGACATCCTCGTGCTCCCGGATAGTGGTGGGGCCGCCCCGACTCGGCCCGTTCAACGCCAGGGTAACCGCGCAGGAGCCCTGCTCAACCCCCAGAGAGCAGGATCATCCCCGTGACAGTCACAGCAGTGCGCCGAGCGGTCGGAACGGCCGTCGTTCTGCCCGGAACAGGCTCGGATGAGGTGTTCGTCCGAGAGGTGTTCGGCACCCCGGCGGAGCAGGCCCGACTACGCCTGGTGACCCCGGCACCGAGGCACGGGAGCGAACTGGCCGAGCACCATCTCGCCGCGCTGGACGCCGCGGCCGACCGGTACGGCCGGATCGTGGTCGGCGGCATCTCGCTGGGCGCCCATCTGGCCGCCGAGTGGGCGGCGGTCAACCCGGACCGGTGCGCGGGCCTGCTGGCCGCGATGCCCGGCTGGTACGGCGCACCGGACACGGCAGACGGCACAGCACCGGGCTCGGGGACGGCGGCCATCAGCGCCGCCGCTGTCGAGGACGACGGCATCGACGCCGCGCTGGCAGCGGCCACCAGGGACGTGCCGCCGTGGCTGGCGGCCGAACTGAACAGGGCGTGGCGGCGGGCGGGCACCGACCTGGCGGCGTCACTGCGGGTGGCCGTTGACCGGCTGGCGCCGTCGCTGGAGTTGTTGTCCAGGATCACAGCCCCGGCAGGCGTCGCGGGCTGTGTCGACGATCCGGTTCATCCGATCGGAGTGGCCGCGCGGTGGACGGAGGCGTTGCCGTCGGCCGAACTGCACACGGTCACGTTCGCCGAACTCGGCGCCGACCGGGCCGCGCTGGGCAGGGCGGCGCTGGCCGGCCTAGTCGGTCGGATGCATGATCAGGTCGGTGACGACGACCCCGATGACGACGAGAGCCGCGCACCCGCCCAGAGCCAGCGGTGACACCACGGCACCGAGTGGGATCAGCGCGGCCAGCACGGCGAGCGCAATCAGTCGTGGCCACGAGATCACCCGGAACACCGCCCGCTTGAACAGCAGGTGCCCGAACAGGAACAGCGCGGGACCGCCGAGCACGGTGGCGGTGACGGCGGCGGAGCCGTGCCCGGTCGGGTGGGCGATGACCCGCTCGTCGGCCACCGCCGTGACGATGACGCCCGCGACCATCGGCAGGTGGAAGTACGTGTACGCGGAGCGGCCCAGCCTGCCGGGGTCCGGTGAGGACGCGATCGCCTTGCTGCTGTCCTCGGCGCTGCGGTCGAAGTAGACCCACCACAACGAGACCGTGCCGAGGAACGCGAGCACGAACGCGGCGATCCTCGGCGTCGTGAACGACACGTCGCCCAGGCTCGTCCCGATGTCCAGAATGGACTCGCCGAGCACGATGATCATGAACAGCTGGCACCGCTCCGCGAGGTGCTCCCCCGCGATGTTCCAGTCGTTGGTGGTGGACCGGCCGAGACCAGGCACCGGGAAGCCTGATGCCGGCGCGACGAAGTCGATCACCACGGCCACCGCCCACAGCACGTCCCGCGCTGTGCCGCCGGTCAAGCCGCCCGCCAGCCAGCACGCGCCGGACGGCACCAGCCACAACGCGATCCGCGCGAAGTTGCCGCGCAGCGTCGGGTCACGCCGGACGGCGAACACCGTGAACAGGGTTCTGCCCAGCTGCATGATCACGTAGGCCACGGCGAACACCAGGCCCCGGCTGCCGAAGGCCCCCGGCAGCGTGGCGGCGACGACGAGGCTGGCCAGCATCACCCCGAACAGCATCGCCCGCACGGCCCTGGTGTCCGGCTGCAGCCAGTTGGTCACCCAGGCGGTGTAGATCCACGCCCACCACACGGCGAACAGGAGCAGCAGTGCACGCAGGCCGCCCTGCCAGGTCAGGTCCTCGGCCAGGAACTTGGTCAGCTGGGTCACGGCGAACACGTAGACCAGGTCGAAGAACAGCTCCGTGTTCGTGACCCGCTGTTCGCCGTCCACCCGCACGCGCAACAGCCTGCTGGTCACGGATCTGGATTGCCGGGTTGCCACCGCGCCAGTATCGACCAGCATCACCGCAGGTCGCCCGCCCACGGGGCCGAACCGACCGCTGGAACGGACGAGTCGACCACCTGGGAGGGCGAACCGACCGCGCCTGCGGACGAACCGACCACCCGGGCAGGCGAGCCGACCACCGACGCGCACGAACCGACCGTCTCGGCGGACGAACCGACTGCCTGGGCGCACGAACCGACCGCCTGGGAGGGCGGTCGACCCGCCCGCGCGAACGAGTCGACCGCGCCTACGGACGAACCAACCGCCTGGGCGCACGAGCCGACCATCCATGCGCGCAAACCGTCCGCCTGAGCGCGCGAACCGGCTCCCAGGGCACGCGAGTCGACCGCCTCGGCAGACGAACCGACCGCTCAAGCAGGCGAATCGACCACCTGGGCGGACGAACCCATCACCGGGGCACGCGAGCCGACCACTCAAGCGAGCCGACCGTCCGCGCGCGCGAACCGACCACGTGGGAGGGCGAACCGACCGCCCGGTGAACGAGCCGACCTCTCAAGCGGGCGAACCGGCGATCTCGGCGGACGAGCCGACCACCCACGTGGGCGAACCGACCGCGCCTACGGACGAGCCGACCGCCCGCGCGGACGAGTCGCCCACTCAGGCGGGCGAACCGGTTGCCAGGGGCTGGTCAGCCCGGCTGGCCCTCGCCCGTCTTGGCCTGCTCGATGTGCTCGGCGATCTCGCCGGGCAGTTCGAGCGGCAGCGGGGTGCGCACCGGCATCGGCTGGTCACCTCGGACCACGATGGCGTCCCTGACGATGTCGCGCAGTTCCTCGGCTGCCTTGGCCGACGTCTCCTTCGGACCCGCCGACACCGCGCGCAGCATCCAGCGCGGGCCGTCCACACCGACGAACCGGAGCAGCACGTCGTTGACGAAGGCGACCAGCTCGGTCCCCCACTCGCCGTTCTCCCTGCGCACCCTGGCGCCGTCGCCGTGCAGCTGCTCGGCCAGTTCCCTGCTGATCTCCGGCCACAGCGAGCCGGACTTCGGGGCCGCGTAGGCGCCGATGGTGAATCGGGCGTTCGGGGTCAGCACGTGCACGGCGCGCAGCGGGCCGTCCGGGTCCATCTCGACCTGGACCTGGGCGTCCACCGGCAGTGGCAGCCGGACCGAGCCGAGGTCCAGCCGGGCGATGCCGTCGTCGGGGGCCTCGGCCTCGTCGTACGGGCCGCCGTAGGCGTCGGCGTCGTACTCCGCGTCGTAGTCGGTGTCGTCGTAGTCGGCGTCATCGTCGGCAGCGACGGCGTACTCGAAGTCGTCGTCGGCCGGGCCAGGCTGGTCGTCCGGCGCCTGCCCGCCGCGTTTGAACAGCGCCACCTAGTCCTCCGTCCCCAGTGCACCGCCCACCAGCGTGGCATGCCCGCCGGTCGAGCCGTAGCCACCGGCGCCACGCACACTGGCCGGCAGGGCCGTGACGTCGTCGACCTCACGGAACACGGCGTGCTCCACCCGCTGCACCACGAGTTGGGCGATCCGGTCACCACGCCGCAGCGCGATCGGCGCGTGCAGATCGTGGTTGACCAGGCACACCTTGATCTCGCCCCGATAGCCGGAGTCGATGGTGCCGGGGGTGTTCACCACGGACAGCCCGACCCTGGCAGCGAGCCCGGACCTGGGGTGCACGAAACCCGCGTAGCCGACCGGCAGGGCGATCGCGATGCCGGTGCCGACCACGGCCCGCTCACCGGGCGAGAGCACGACGTCGTCGGTGGTCACCAGGTCCACGCCGGCATCACCCGGTTGGGCGTACTCGGGCAGCGGGACACCTGGGTCGATCCGGGAGAGCAACACCTCGACGCTGGACACGGGCGGCGAGACTACCCTGATCCCGTGACCGACAGTGCGAGCACGGCCGCAAGCCACGCTGGGGCAACCGGCAGCGCCGAGCAGGCCGGCCAGCCTGCGTTCCGGGAGCGCCTGTATCTGCCCTGGTGGCACTGGATTCTGCCGCTGTTCGCGGCCGGGCTGCTCGCGGCCGAGGTGAACATGGGCTACCCGGGCGTCCGCGCCTGGCTGCCCTACGTGATCACCATCCCGCTGGCCTTGCTCCTGCTGTGGCGGTTCAGCAGCGCCACGGTCGTCGTGCGGGATGGCGAGCTGTGGGTCGGCGAGGCCCACCTGCCGCTGGAGTACGCGGGTGAGACGCAAATCATCCCCGGAGCGCTGAAGCGGAAGGTGCTCGGACCGGCGTTCGACCCCGCCGCGTTCGCGCTGCACCGCAGCTGGGTTGCCCCGATGGTGTGGATCCATGTCACCGACGAAGAGGATCCGACCCCCTACTGGCTGATCAGTTCCCGGCATCCGGAACAGCTCGTCGCCGCGCTGCGCAGTGAGACGCCGACGCCGAAGGTGGACAGCGAGCAGCCGGACCAGGAGTCCTGACCCCGAACATGCGACTGGGCACCTACGGCGCGTAGGTGCCCAGTACTGCGTCGGTCGGCGGTCTGTCTGTCTGTACGGTCCTGCGGTCGAACGGTGTGCGGTCGTGCGTGTCGAGCACCCGCCTGGCGCGGCGGGCACCCGTCAGGCGCAGTCGCGGCAGACGTACTGGCCGTTGCGTTCCTCGGCCAGCCGACTGCGGTGATGCACCAGAAAACACTTCGAGCAGGTGAACTCGTCCGCCTGCTTGGGCAGCACCTTGACGGTCAACTCCTCGCCTGACAGGCCGGACAGGTCCGCGCCGGGCAGCTCGAAGTTCTCGTCAGGAGCGTCCGTGTCCACGTCGACGACACCTGACTGGGTCTCGTTGCGCCGGGCCTTGAGCTCTTCGAGGGAGTCCTCAGCCAGCTCATCGGCCTCGCTGCGGCGCGGAGCGTCGTAGTCGGTCGCCATTTTCCTCACCCCTGCGGTCACACGGAGACTTGTGTTGTGCGCTGCTCAACGTCTCAACGCAGCATTTTGTGCCCACCGACGAAAGTGACGGAGGTCTCGCTGCAGATCACCGCCGACCCCCCTTCACCCGAATCGATCCGGCTGAAGCCGCCGACGTGTGGAGCGGGCAGAGGGTAGCCCACCCCACCGGTATACACACCTCGGATCACCCAGATGGGTTCACGTGAGTGAGATGGGCAATGAATCGGTCCCGGCAAGCAACGCGAGGCGCCTTGCTGACGTCATCTGGTACGTGGTGCGATGGCCTCCTACGCTCACTGAGTGCGCAGGACTGGTCGCAACCAGCGACTATGACACAAGTCGAAAACGACAGCACCACAACGGGTGATCCAGGTGCACCCGGCTGAGGTGAAACGCCTAGGCTGATCTGGGGCGACAACGGGTAGACAGTTACCGGGTACGGGTAGTCGGTAGGTAAGTACGGGCACGATGCCAGGGGAGGACGGGCAGTGGTCTCCGAGGGCTTCACACGGGAGCGCGACAAGGCGCGGTACCGCAAGCGGAAGCCCATCCCTGCCATCGTGATCGTCGTGTTGCTCGGTCTGACGGCCGTCATCGTCTGGACGAAGGTCATCGCCAAGGCATCCGATGTCGACGCCGCTGTTGCGTGCACGTCGGCTTCCACCCAGTCGGTCACCCCGGCTACTCCGACGAAGGTGCCCGCGAAACCGACGAAGGCGCCTGCGACCGGCAGCGCCCTGCCGTACAACGCGCTCGACAAGATCGCGCCGGAGCCGGCGGCCGGCGTCAAGGTGCAGGTGCTCAACGCGAGCACCCAGCGCGGCGCGGCGACGCAGGCCTCCAGCCAGCTCACCCAGGACGGCTTCCAGGTGGCCGCTCCCGGCAACGACCCGCTGTACCCGAAGCAGGACATGAACTGCCGGGGCCAGATCCGGTTCGGCGTCAACGGCGAGTCGGCGGCGCGCACGGTCAGCCTGCTGGTGCCGTGCACCCAGTTGGTCAGGGACAGCCGCCAGGACGCCACCGTGGACCTGGCGATCGGCTCGGACTTCACCGGCGTCACGCCGAACTCCGAGGCCCAGCAGGCCATGCAGCAACTGGCGGCGTGGGCCGCGAAGCACCCGACGCCCAAGGGCGGCCAGCAGGCGCAGAGCAGCGTCCTGCCGAAGCTGAACGCCACTCTGCTGGCCCAGGCGCACTCCACCCAGTGCTGACACCGGCCTGAAACCGGCCGAGCCCCTAGACCTCGCCGGCACCGCTCTCGGCCAGCGCGGCCAGCAACTCCTTCGCGATACCCGGCGTCGCCACGAACACGGCGTCCTGCCCGAGCCCGTCGTCGCGCTCCCCCGCCTCGGCCGGCAGCCGCACCACGGCGCCCGCCTCCTCGGCGACCAGCGCGCCCGCTGCCCAGTCCCACCTGTGCAGACCGTGCTCCATGTAGGCGTCCACCCAGCCCGCGGCCACCGCGCACAGATCCAGCGAGCTCGCCCCGGCCCGCCGGATGTCCCGGACCCTGGGCAGCATCCGGCCCCACACGGCGGCCTGCTTGGCCCTGCGCTGCGCAGAGTAGGCGAACCCGGTCGCCACCAGCGACAGCTCCAGCCGGGTCGCGTCGGACACGTGCAGTGGCTGCCCGGCCAGCCACGCGCCCTGGCCCCGCGACGCCTCCCACACCCGCTCACTGGCCGGCTCGACGATCGCCCCGGCCACCGACACGCCGTCCACCTGGGCCGCCACCGACACGCCGTACCAGGGGTATCCGTACAGGTAGTTGACGGTGCCGTCGATCGGGTCGACGACCCAGGACAGCCCGCCCGCAGGCGCCGTGCCGCCCTCTTCCTCGCCGATCACCGGCACGCCGGGCCACAGCTCGCCGAGCCGTTCCCGGATCAGCCGCTCGGCCGCCCGGTCACTGCCGGTGACCACGTCGGTCTCGGTGCTCTTGGTCGAGACGTCGGCCAGTCCGGCGGCCCTGGCTTCGGCGACGAGTGCCGCCGCCTCACCGGCCACTCGCACCGCCTGGGCCCGAAGCGTGCGAACGTCAAAAGCGGCGAACTGCTCACTGGTGGTAGGCACATCACCATCCGACCACAACCCGCTAGGGTCGGTTGCATCAAGCTGAATCGAGTAGGAAGGGTCCACGGATGGGCACTACCCGCGGCTTCGGGATCGACATCGGTGGATCCGGCATCAAGGGATGCGTAGTCGACCTCGAAGCAGGAGCGCTGGCCGGTGAACGCCTGCGGATCGCCACCCCGCAGCCGTCCAGTCCGGACGCCGTGGCCGAGGTCGTGGCGGACATCGTCAAGCAGTTCGCCTGGGAAGGGCCGATCGGCATCACGCTGCCGTGCGTCATCAAGAAGGGCACTGCGCTGACGGCGGCCAACGTGGACAAGAAGTGGATCGACACCGACGCGGCCAGCCTGTTCGCCGAGCGCCTCGGCAGGGACGTCAGCCAGGTGACGGTGCTCAACGACGCCGACGCCGCCGGCATGGCCGAGATGCGATTCGGTCTCGGTTCCGGGCGCGGCGGAGTGGTCGTCCTGCTGACTTTCGGCACCGGTATCGGCAGCGCGTTGTTCCTGGACGGCAAGCTCGTGCCGAACACCGAGTTCGGCCATCTGGAGGTCGACGGGCACGACGCCGAGAAGCGGGCAGCCGCCTCCGTCAAGGACGACAAGAACCTCTCCTGGGAGGACTGGGCGCACCGGGTCTCCAAGTATCTGCGCACGCTGGAAGGCCTGATCTGGCCGGATCTGATCATCGCGGGCGGCGGTGTCAGCAAGAAGGCGGACCACTGGCTGCCGCTGTTGGACGTGCGGACCGAAGTGGTCGCCGCCGCGCTGAAGAACGATGCCGGAATCGTGGGTGCCGCGGCTGCCGCCGTCGAGGGCATCCAGCACTGATTGCCTGGACAGTAAGGGTGTCGCCGGGCGTGTCGGCATCGGTGGGTCGGCCCGCCCGTTCACCCGAAGACACCAAACCGACTGCGCGCTGCCACGGTTGCCCGGCGGCGTCGTTACAATGGAACACGTGCCCGCCGCGGAAGGCCGGCAGGCACTCCCCGAACTGAAGGCTCCGAGGTCCGCTCCGCCTCGGCGGCCAGATGGACCGTTGCGAAAGGGCGTACGTGGCAGCCGCAGAAACCGCAACCCGACGCTCCAGCACCGCCGTGAGCGCCGATAAGGCGGGCACCAACGAACCGGCCGGTGCGGATGCGGGCGACGTCAGTCTCGACGGCGTTGCCGATCCCGCGATCCCGATCAAGAAGCCGGCGACCAAGAAGCCGACCGCCAAGAAGCCGACCGCCACTGCCGCCAAGAAGCCCGCCGCTGGCAAGAAGGACGCGGCGCCGGGCAAGGCGCGCAAGGACGGCGACGAGGCCGAGATCGACATCGAAGGCGATGCTCCGCCGGAGGATGCCGAACTTGAGGACGTGGACGTCGACCTCGGCGAGGACGTCGTGGAGGACGTCGCCGTGGAGGAAGAGGAAGCCCCGCCCAAGAACGCCAAGGACGGCGACTTCGTCTGGGACGAGGAGGAGTCCGAGGCACTCCGCCAGGCCCGCAAGGACGCCGAGCTGACAGCGTCCGCGGACTCCGTCCGGGCGTACCTCAAGCAGATCGGCAAGGTCGCGCTGCTCAACGCCGAGGAGGAGGTCGAACTCGCCAAGCGGATCGAGGCGGGCCTCTACGCGGCGGAGCGCACCCGCAAGGCCGAGGAGGAGAGCGAGAAGCTCACCACCCAGATGCGCCGCGACCTGCGGTGGATCATCCGGGACGGCGAGCGCGCCAAGAACCACCTCCTCGAGGCCAACCTCCGCCTTGTCGTGTCGCTGGCCAAGCGCTACACCGGCCGTGGCATGGCGTTCCTGGACCTGATCCAGGAGGGCAACCTGGGTCTGATCCGCGCTGTCGAGAAGTTCGACTACACCAAGGGCTACAAGTTCTCCACGTACGCCACCTGGTGGATCCGGCAGGCCATCACCCGCGCCATGGCCGACCAGGCCCGCACCATCCGTATTCCGGTGCACATGGTCGAGGTGATCAACAAGCTCGGTCGCATCCAGCGCGAGCTGCTCCAGGATCTCGGGCGTGAGCCCACCCCGGAGGAGCTGGCCAAGGAAATGGACATCACCCCGGAAAAGGTGCTGGAGATCCAGCAGTACGCCCGGGAGCCCATTTCGCTGGACCAGACGATCGGCGACGAGGGCGACTCGCAGCTGGGCGACTTCATCGAGGACTCCGAGGCCGTCGTGGCCGTGGACGCGGTGTCGTTCACCCTGCTGCAGGACCAGCTGCAGTCGGTGCTGGCAACGTTGTCCGAGCGCGAGGCCGGTGTGGTGCGGCTGCGGTTCGGCCTCACCGACGGCCAGCCGAGGACGTTGGACGAGATCGGTCAGGTGTACGGGGTGACCCGGGAGCGCATCCGGCAGATCGAGTCGAAGACGATGTCCAAGTTGCGCCACCCGTCCCGTTCGCAGGTGCTGCGCGACTACCTGGACTAGCCGCCAGCAGGGTGGTCACCGCAGGGATTCCCGCCTCCGCCCCGGCCCTCTCGGCCGGGGCGGAGGCGTCCGTGTCGGCGTCGGTATGGGCGTTACGAAGTCCGATATCCCCCATCTGGCGCCATGTTCTCTGAGGGCGAACCACTGAGCAATATCGAATAAAAGTGATCCACGTCACGAGTCAGCGGCCGTCCCGCGTGGCATATCCCCTGGTGACGGCTACGGAGCGAGACGACGACCATGCGAACCGCTGCGACATCCGGGTAGACCATGACGTGACGACTGACGCAACGGCGCGGGAACACTTGCGCACCCCTGAGCGTCTGCAAGAGTGGAAGCAGCGAACACGACGGACTTGCTCCACCGTGATCGTGGCCGGAAGTGGCATCGGGACACCGGTGCCGGGACGGAGGGAGAACTCCACATGACGACTACGCTCGCCCGCCCCGAATTGACCGCTGCCGACCGTTGCGACCGTTGTGGCGCCGCTGCCCAGGTACGGGCCGTGCTCGCATCGGGCGGCGAACTGCTGTTCTGCAAGCACCACGCGCGCGAACACGAGAGCAAACTCCGCGAGATCGCGGCGGAGCTGCAGCAGGACTGACCGGCCACCGTAGGCACCGACAACTACTACTGAGGGCGGGACCCGGAGGGGTCTCGCCCTCAGTGCTTTCCCTGACCGGCGCTACAGGCCCAGGGTCGCGAGCACCGGCTCGAAGGCCAGCTCCGCCGCCCCGAGCAGCTTGGCGTCCGAGCCCAGCTGGGACGTCACGATCCTGGTGCCGCCCAGCGCCCTGCTGACCAGGCTGCGATCCCGCACCACCTGCCCGACGTGCTCCACCAGCACGCTGGGCAGCGCCGTGAACAGGTCGCCCAGTACGACCAGCTGCGGACAGAGCAGGTTCACCACGTTGCACAGGCCGACCGCCAGCCACTCGGCGAACTCGCCGAGCACAACGAGCACCAGTTCCGGTGTGCTGGCCAGGGTGCGCAACTCGGCCACGATGGCGCCTCTTGGCGTCTCCTCCGGCATGCCGAGCGCCCTGCTCAGCGCCCGCTCGCCGACCTCGGTCTCCCAGCAGCCGCGGCAGCCGCAGTAGCACTGGCGGCCGTCGTGCCGGACCACCATGTGCCCGATCTCGCCGACGTAACCACCGCTGCCGCGCAGCGAGACGCCGCTGGAGATGACACCGCCGCCGATGCCGATGTCGGCAGCGACGTAGACCACGTCGGCCGCGTTCCTCGCGGCGCCACGCAGATGTTCGGCCAGCGCACCCAGCTCGGCGTCGTTGCCCACGTGCACCGGCCGGTGTAAAGCCCTGGTCAGCCAGTCCCCCAGCGGCACGTCGGTCCAGTGCAGGTTGGGTGCCTCGTGCACCAGCCCGTCCGACCTGCGCACCACGGCGGGCAGGGACACACCGACGGCGACCACCTCGACGGCCAGCTCGTCGATCAGCAGCAGGCTGCTGTCCACGATCTTGGTGAACACCTCGCGGGGCGCCCTGGTGGCCGGCCGCAGGCTCCAGCTGCACCGCCCCAGGATCTCGCCACCGATGCCGACCAGCGCCACGGACACCTGCTCCACCCTGATGTCCACGGCGAGCACCACGGCCGCGTGGGGCTGCGGCAGGACCAACAGGGACGGGCGACCGGCACCGCTGCGCCGGGCCGGCACCCGCTCGGCGACGACGCCGTCCTCGGCAAGGCCGTCCACCAACGTCTTGATGGTGCTGCGGTTGAGCCCCAGTTCGGTGGCCAGATCGGCCCGGGTACACGGGCCGTCCACGTGGAGGCGGCGCAGCAAGGCGGCCCGGTTGTGCCGGCGAACCTCGTCCGGGCGAGTGCCCGCAGTTGGCGAACTGGTCAACCTGGGCCGCCCCCCTGCTGCTGATTCCGCGGTCAGTGGGCCGTCCCTCAGGTCTTCTGGGATCGGCGGCGCGACAATGCGTCCACGGTAGCCGCGATGAGCAGGACCAAACCGGTGATGATGTTCACCTGGGCGGCCTGGAAGCCGAGCAGGCCGAGGCCGTTCTGCACGGTGGCCAGCACCGCGCCACCGAGCACAGCGTCCCGCAGCCGGCCACGGCCACCGAACAGCGACGTACCACCGATGACGGCGGCACCGACGGCGAACAGCAGCGTGTTGCCGTTACCGGCGTTGCCGTCCACCTCACCGATCTTCGAGCTGTAGACGATGGCGCCGATCGCGGCGACCGACGAACAGATCACGAACACGCTCATCCGGATCTTGTCCACGTCGATACCGGCGCGCCGGGCGGCCTCCCGGTTGCCGCCGACCGCGTAGATGTGCCGGCCGTAGCTGGTCCTGTCCAGGACGAACGTGCCGAGGACCAACAGTGCCAGGACGATCGGCACGACGTAGGGCACGCCCTGGATCGTGGTCAGGTCAGGGTTGGGCGACCGGTTCAGGGTCAGCAGATACGTGGCGAGCGCGCCGAGCACCAGCACGACGAGCACCTTGATCGCGATGATCGTGGTCGGTTGGGCGACCAGCCCCTTGCGCAGCCTGCTGAAGTGCCGCGACACCACCACGGCCGCGTACCCACCGGCGGCCACCACGAACAGGATCCAGCTGCCGAGTGTGTTCAGGTTGCTGTTGGCGACGTCGAACAGCACCCCGCTCTGCCGGATGGACAGCTCACCGTCGCTGCCGATCAACAACAGGATCACGCCGTACCACGCGATGAACAACGCCAGTGTCACCACGAACGACGGCATACCGATCTTGGACACCATGACACCGGTCAGGCTGCCGATACCGGCGCCGACGCAGACCGCCAACAGCATCTCGATCCAGGCGTTCGGGGACGGGCTGGCCAGCATGATGACGGCTGCCGCTGCCGAGAGGACCGCGCCGATCCAGATCCGCTGCCACGCGGCGAGGGCCGCGGCCACGATCAGGATGATGACGAACCCGTAGAAGACGGTGTTGCCCATCGAGCCGAGCAGGTTGCCGTTCTTGTTCAGGTGCAGCGCCAGCAACGCGGCGGTCAAACCGGACGCCGTGCCGGCCGACAGGTCGATCTCGCCGAGCAGCAGGACGGGCACGATGCCCATCGCGATGATCGTCTCGCCAGCGCCCTGGGACAGCAGGTTGGCGATGTTGTTCAGGGTGAAGAAGTTGCCGGACAGCGCGGTGAAGATGACCAGCAGGATGACCAGCCCGAACAGGGCGGGCAGCGGGCCGAGTTCACCGCCCCGCAGCCTGCTGCCGTAGTTGCGGATCGACTCGCCGGTGGACAGCGACGTCGTGTCGATGCCGAAGTCGGAGACGGCGGAGCCGCTGTCGGCCGTCGCGGTCCCAACGCCGGACTGGGACGGGTTCGGACTGTCAGTCATGGTGGTTCCTCGCGGGGGTTGACCTGTGTGGTGCTGGGGTGGCCGTGCCGCACATCAGACGGCCGCTCAGACAGCTGCGACGTCCGGCCGGGACAGGCCGAGATCGCCGGACCTACCGGAGGTGATCAGCTCGACCACCTGGCTCATGTTGAGGTCCTTGGTGGGCAACTGGGCCGCCATCCGGCCGAGGAACAGCGTGCCGATCCGGTCCGAGACCTCGAACACGTCGTTCATGTTGTGGCTGATCAGCACCACGCCGAGACCCTGTTCGGCGAGGCGGCGAACCAGGTCGAGCACCTGCCGGGTCTGTGCGACGCCCAGCGCGGCGGTCGGCTCGTCGAGCAGCACCACCTTGCTGTCCCAGAGCACCGACTTGGCGATGGCGACGGTCTGCCGCTGGCCGCCGGACAGCGACGACACGAGGGTTCGCACGGACTTCACCGTGCGCACCGACAGCGAGGCCAGCGTCTTGCGGGCCGCCTGTTCCATGGCGGCCTCGTCCAGCAGGCCGCCCGAGGTGCGTTCCCGGCCGAGGAACATGTTCTGCACGATGTCCAGGTTCTCGGCCAGCGCGAGGTCCTGGTAGACGACCTCGATGCCCAGATTGGCGGCTTCCTTCGGGCTGTGCACGTGCACGGGCTTGCCTTCGAACAGCACTTCGCCGCTGTCGATGGTGTGGATGCCGGCGATGCACTTCACGAGGGTCGACTTGCCGGCGCCGTTGTCACCGACCAGCGCGGTCACCTCACCGGCCCGCACAGTGAGGTCCACGTCGTGCAGGACGTGGACCGGGCCGAAGCTCTTGTTGATGCCGCGCAGCTCGAGAATCGGCTCGTTCACGGCAGGACCTCCACGGAAAGTTGGGCCAACTACGGGCGATGACAACGCTGCCGATCGGCTGACAGCGTTGTCATCGTGCCATTTGGGATGCCGTGACGGGGCCTCCGGTGCGGTCGGGCGGCCCCGCCACGGCGGGCATGCGCCGGCTCCCCGGACGTGGGCGGTCCGGGGAGCCGGGTGATCAGGAGATGCCCAGCTGCGTGCAGACCGAGGCGGCCGCACCGGTGCAGATGTCGCTCGCCTTCACGTAGCCCTGGGTCACGACGTCCTTCACGTTGTCCTTCGTGATGGACTCAGGCGCGAGCAGGACGGACTTGACCTGGCGCTTGCCGGTCGGGTCGTCCGACGTCTGGCTGGCGATCTGGTTGGCCACGGTCGTGTTGCCCTTGGCCAGGGCCAGCGCGAGCTCAGCGGAGGCGTTGGCTTCCAGCTTCTCCGGCTTGAACACCGTCGAGTACTGGTCGCCGGTCAGGATGGCGGTCAGGCCAGCGGCGGTCGCGTCCTGGCCGGTCACCGGGACCTTGCCGTTCAGGCCGTTCTTCTGCAGGACCGTGATGATGGCGCCCGCGAGGCCGTCGTTCGCGGACAGCACGCCGTCCACCTTGCCGCCGTTCTGGGTCAGGAACTGCTCGAAGGTCGCGCCGCCCTTCTGGTTGTCCCAGTTGTCGATCCGCTGGCTCTTCACGAGCTTGAGCTGACCGCAGGCGTACAGCGGCTTGAGGACCTGGTCGGAGCCCTGCTGGAACAGGGTCGCGTTGTTGTCGGTCGGCGAACCCTGGATCGAGATGACCTGGGCGCCGTTCTTGCCCTTGAGCGCGGTGGCCATCGCGATGCCCTGCAGCTGGCCGACCCGCACGTTGTCGAAGCTGACGTAGTAGTCAGCGCTGCCGCCGAGGTTCAGGCGGTCGTAGTCGATGACCGGAACGCCCTGTGCCTTGGCCTTCTGCTCGACCGTGGCACCCGCCGCGCCGTCCGGCGCGCCGATGATCAGGACCTTGACGTGCTGGCTGAGCATGCCGTCCGCGATCTGGGCGAACTTCTGGTCGTCACCCTGGGCGTTCTGGATGGTGGCGTCGAAGCCTTCTGCCTTGAGTGCGGCAGCCAGGTCGGGCTGGTCGAAGTCGGCCCAGCGGGCCGAGGTGGCGGTCTCCGGGAGGATGACACCAACCTTGGTGCCGTTGGCACTGCCGAGCTGAGCGACGACGCTCTGCGGCGTCGCGCTGCTGGCCGCGCCCGTGGCCGGTGCGGGGAGCCCGGCACCGATGGCCTTACAGGACGAACCGCTACCCGCAGCGGCGGCGCCGTTGTTGCTCGAGGCGCCGGAGCTGTTGTTCCCGCACGCCGCGAGGCTCAAGGCAAGGCCCGAGCTCACGGCGATCAGGGCGAGGGTGGTCTTGCGCATCCGCGTCCCCTTCATCCTTGTCTGCGTGGTTCCGAGCCGGGCCGGAACCGAAAATGTTGTGGGCGACAACATAAGAATGTTGTGGGCGACAACATATGCCCTCCAGGGCCGTGACTGAAGCATTCCGAATCGATTCAGTACCTCACTGGGTGACACAATCCGGCAACGAGCATGTCACTGGGCCGTCACCTAACACCTGAGCCGACACGTTCGGCTACGGATGGTGACGTAACCTGAGAGAAATTCCGAGCTCAGCAGCCTGCGGCCGGTCGGCCAAGATCACCACGAACGCAGAGTGGCGATGCGCTCCTCGAGATGTTCGACCGACGCCATCGCAGTGGGCGGACCGCCACAAACCCGACGAAGCTCGCCATGGATCTGGCCGTGCGCCTTGCCGGTGCGGTGGTGGTAGATCCCGACCAGCGTGTTCAGCTCCTTGCGCAGCTCGGCCAGCCGCTCCGACACCGACAGTGACCGGCGTTCGGTCTGGACGGTGCCCGAATCGGCCCTGGCGCGGGCCGACGCGGCCGACATCTGCCGGTCCTGCCGCTCCCGCAGCAGGGCCCGCACCTGGTCGGGTTCGAGCAGGCCGGGCAGCCCCAGGTACTCCTGCTCCTCGTCGGTGCCGGCCCCCGCCGCGCTGCCGTACGACGAGCCGTCGTAGATCACCTGGTCCAACTCGGCGGACGCGCCCAGCGACGTGAACGCGGACTCCTCCTCGCCCAGCTCGTCCTTCGTCCGGTTGGCGTCGGCGAGCAGTTCGTCGTCCCAGCCGTCCTTCTCCCGGTGCGGCTTGCCGAGCACGTGGTCCCGCTCGGCCTCCATCTGGCTGGCCAGTTCCAGCAGCACCGGCACGCTGGGCAGGAACACGCTGGCCGTCTCGCCGGTCTTGCGGGCCCGGACGAACCGGCCGATCGCCTGCGCGAAGAACAGCGGGGTGGACGCGCTGGTCGCGTAGACACCGACGGCCAGCCGGGGCACGTCGACGCCCTCGCTCACCATCCGGACGGCGACCAGCCAGCGTTCCGTGGTCGCTGCGAACTCGGCGATCCGGCCGGACGCCTTCGGGTCGTCGGACAGCACCACGGTCGGCTGCTGCCCGCTGATCTCGGCGATCAGCTTCGCGTAGGCCTTGGCCGTTTCGTGGTCGGACGCGATCACCAGCGCGCCGGCGTCCGGGATACCGGCCGAGCGCAGCTGGGTCAGCCGCTTGTCCGCCGCGCGCAGCACCGACGGGATCCACTCCCCCGTCGGGTCCAGTGCGGTCCGCCAGGCCCGGGCCGTCTGCTCCTGGGTGAGCGGCTCGCCCAGCCGGGCGGTGAACTCCTCGCCGGCGCTGGTCCGCCAGCTGGCCTCGCCGGAGTAGGCCAGGAAGATCACCGGCCGGACCACGCCGTCGCGCAGCGCCTGCGCGTAGCCGTAGGAGTGGTTGGCCCTGCTGCGCTGGAACCCGGCCGGATCCGGCTCGTAGGTGACGAACGGGATCGGCGAGTCGTCGCTGCGGAACGGCGTACCGGTCAGCGCCAGCCGCCGGATCGCCGGCATGAACGCCTCGCGGATCGCGTCGCCCCAGGACTTCGCGTCCCCGCCGTGGTGGATCTCGTCCAGGATGACCAGCGTCTTGCGGTTCTCGGTACGCACCCTGTGCAGCGTGGGATGGGCAGCCACCTGCGCGTACGTCACGGCGACACCCCGGTAGTCACGGGAGGTGGCGCCGTGCGTGTTGCGGAAGTTCGAGTCGATCGGGATGCCGACCTCGCGCGCGGCCACCGCCCACTGGTGCTTGAGGTGCTCGGTCGGCGTGACGATGGTGATCGTCTCGATCGTGCGGTCGGCGAGCAGTTCGGCGGCCACCCGCAGGCCGAACGTGGTCTTGCCGGCGCCGGGCGTCGCGACAGCGAGGAAGTCCTTCGGCTTGGCCGCCAGGTAACGGGTGAGCGCCCTGCGCTGCCAGTCGCGCAGTGGCCGCATGAGGACGGCCGGCTGCTCTTTTGGCCGTTCAGGGACACCAAGGGAGTCGGGCTGTGCCACGGACTCCCCTCCCTTCCCCGCGATCGGTGCCGTCGAAGTCTAGCCGGTCGGCACGCACGGCCCGGCCTGCGACGCGATCAACATCGCATGCACCATGCTTGTCCGCACCATGACTGCACAGCCACCCGAGAACAGCCAGCCACAGCGCAAGGGCGCGTGGCCGCTGGTCAAACGGACGCTGGCCAAGGCGTGGCACGGCAACATCTTCTCGGAGGCGGCGGAGGCCGCCTACTGGCAGACGCTGTCCCTGCCACCGCTGCTACTGGGCCTGCTCGGCTGTGTCGGCTTCCTCGGCGACTGGTTCGGCCCGAACCTCGTCACATCGGTGCAGGACAACATCCTCGCCTTCTGCCACACGGTGTTCAGCACGAATGTGGTCGACACCATCATTCAACCGACCGTGGCGGACATTCTGACGAAGGCGCAGGCCGAGGTAGCGTCGATCGGCTTCCTGATCTCGCTGTGGGCCGGTTCGTCGGCCATGGCGTCGTTCGTGGACGCGATCACCGTCGCCTACGGCCAGTACGGCGTCCGGCACGACGTCTGGCAGCGACTGTTCGCACTGCTGCTGTACCTGGTCGGCCTGGTGCTCGCCGTGATCGGCCTGCCTGTGCTGGCGCTCGGCCCGGACCTGCTGCCGAAGGTGTTCCCACCGTCCTGGCGGGACAACATCTCGACCGTCATCGGCACGTTCTACTACCCGGTCGTCGGCGTCCTACTGGTCATCGCGCTGGCCACGCTGTACAAGGTGGCGCTGCCCAGGAAGCTCCCGTGGCACCGGGGCCTGCCCGGCGCCGTGCTGGCCATGGGCGTGTTCCTGCTGGCCAGCGTCGGCATCCGGATCTACCTGATCGCCATCGGCCGCACCGGCTACACCTACGGAGCGCTGGCGGCGCCGATCGCGTTCCTGCTGTTCACGTTCTTCATCGGCCTGGCCATCGTCATCGGCGCCCACTTCAACAGCGCCATCCAGGAGATGTGGCCTGCCAAGATGACCTCACGCCAGCGCCGCTGGCGCCGCCTGGAGATGTACAAGCGCAGCAACGCGGGCCAACAACTCACCCTGGACCTCGGCCCCGAGATCGGCGAACCGGACGACGAACCGCCACCCGTCACACCACCCGGACCGGACACTTGAGCCCACCGGCCCGTGCCAACCGCGCGTCCATCGTGAGCAAGGTCGCGTCACGGAGTTCGGCGGCGGCAACATAGGCGGCGTCGTACGCGCTCACGTTGTGGCGCAGTTCCCATATCCGCTCAAGGAGATCATTGATCGACACGGGCACCACGGACAGTTGCCCGAGCGTGTCGATCGCCTGCCGTGCACGGCTTTCCGTCACCTTGCCGCCGAGCAACATGCCACGTACCGACGAAACGACCTCCACTTTCCAATGTTCCGGCGCTGCCCAGTGCTCGTCTGCCGCCAGAGCGGCTCGCGCGGCAGCCTTCTGGGCGCCTTCGCCGGCGAGCACATATGCCATGACCGATGCGTCAACGACGATCAACTGGCCGGGTTCCTCTCGTCCCGTTCTGCCCGCGCCTGGTCAAGGGCCTCCAACACGTCTGCCGGGTCCGTCACTCCGCCGCCAAGACCGTCGAGCCGGTCGAGCAGGGCGAGATTCCTGGCGAATCGGGCCTCCTGCTCGACCAACGCCAGCAGGAACGCCTGCAACGACTGACCACGCTTGCGTGCCATCTCGGCCAGCGCGTCCCGGACCTCCTCCGGGACGTCCCGGATCTGTAGCGCCACACTCATGCATTCATCTTACATGCATGCAGGTCAGCCGTTCAAACGGCCGGACTTCACCTCGGTGAGCAGTGCTGCCAGGTCGGCCCGCAGCATCGGGCCGGTGGGGTTCTTGGAGTCCCGGACCAGCACACCGCCCGAACTCACCGCCAACTGCACACAACTCTCGCCGTTGCTGCTCTGGCTGGAGGTCCGCCACCGAAGGCGGTCAGCGGTGCTCATGACTTACCCCTCCAAGATCTTGTCCAGGTCGTCGAGCCGGTCGGCGATCAACACCTCGGAATCGGCTTCCGACAGTGCGGTCGTGCACAACCGGTTGGCGGTCAGAGCATACAGCTCAACCTGGTCCTGATCTTGGACGTATACGGCGCCGTTGGGATACTCGATATAGCCGATGCTTTGTGCCTCAACGAAATCCAGGAACAGGAACTCGCCGTCCAGCCCATCGTGCACGGTCGTGCTGACCGGCATGACGTGCAACTCGACGTTGTCCCGTTCCATCAGCGTGAGCAGATGCCGCAACTGAGCCCGCATGACGGTAGGGCCGCCGACGATCCGATCGAGGGCGTACTCCTCGATGACCGTCCGGAACCGCAATGGTTCGTCGTCAGCCACCCGCTGTCGCGCCTTCCGGCCGCGCACCACCTGCTGGACCTCCATCGGCGGCACACGCAGGTTGTCGACCAGCAACGCGGTGGCGTAGTCCTCGGTCTGCAACTGACCCGGTAGCACCAGGGCCTTGTAGACGAACTCCGCAGTCGCCAGCCCTTCCAGGCCGACGAAGGTCTTGAACCAGTTCGGCAGCACGTCGTTGAACGATGCCCACCAGGTGCCCTGGTCGGCCCGACCGGCGAGCGATGCCATCCGGTCCACGTGTGCCACGTCGGCGCCATAGGCCCGGAGCAGCGCGGTGACCTCGTCGGGTCGCTGCTGGGTCTTGCCGGTCTCCAGGTAGACGATCTTCGAGTGGCTGCACCCGATGACCTTGCCGGCCACCGACTGCGTCATCCCCGCCCGCTCGCGGGACGCCCGGAGGTCGTGGCCGATCAGGAAACGCAGCGCGGACGGATCCCCACGGTGGTCGACAAACACATACCTCCAAGTCATGGCGACGGCCGCGCCAGTCTCGCAGACCGCTCCACCTGGGCATATCCATCTCACTCGATCGAATGACATGCCTATGCACATGTGCAATCAGCAGGTCACAGAGATGCACATGACAACGTTCAACGAGCCGGCCATGACCCAGGACGACCTGATCCAGGAACTTGATGTACAGGCACGCACGTTCCGGCCACGACTGTTCGCCGTCTACGGCTGCCACGGCACCGGGCTCAGCCCGTTCCTGGGCTGGGGCATGGAGTTCACCGAGGAGAACCAGGCGCTGTTCTACGCGCCGGACAACCGCGAGGTGTGGCAGTCGTCATCGGCAGCACAGGTGCTCGCCACCCACCCGGCTCGGCGACGCCCGCCTGGCCTGGCTCGATCAGCCCTGAGTGCTGAGATGCCTGGTCACGCAGTTGCCAGCCGGCGCAGGATCTCGGCGTCCCCCTCGATGACGTCACGGGCGATGACCATGACGTCATCGTGGGTCAGTCTTTGCCGCCTGGCTTCATGCGCTCGTAGATGCGCTTGCAGTCCGGGCACACCGGGGAGCCCGGCTTGGCCGACTTGGTGACCGGGAACACCTCGCCGCACAGGGCCACCACGTGCGTGCCCATCACGGCGCTCTCCGCGATCTTTTCCTTGCGCACGTAGTGGAACATCTTCGGCGCGTCGTCGCCGGTGGTTTCGGTGCCCTCCGGCCGGGTGTCCACCTCGGGCAGCGTCTGCGTACTCACGCCCACCATGATGCCATTGTGACGACACGCGTATCCGACGAAGTTGCCGAAGCCCTGGCCGCCGGCAGGCCCGTGGTCGCCCTGGAGAGCACCTTGCTGGCCCACGGCCTGCCACCGGGCCGCAACCAGCAGGTCGGCGAACGGCTGGAACGGACCGTCCGGGAGCACGGCGCGGTGCCGGCCACGATCGCCGTGCTGGACGGCAGGCCGACGATCGGGCTGAGCGCCGACGAGCTGAAGCGGGTCTGTGATCCGGCCGCCGACCTGGTCAAACTCTCCCGGCGGGACCTGGCGCCCGCGGCCGCGCTCGGCCGCAGCGGCGCCACCACCGTCGCCGCGACCGCCACGCTGGCCGTCGCGGCCGGCATCACGGTCTTCGCGACCGGTGGCCTCGGCGGGGTGCACCGGGGCGCCCGGGACACCTGGGACGTGTCCGCCGACCTGGACGTCCTCGCCGACACGCCGATCCTGGTGGTCTGCTCCGGCGTGAAGTCGGTGCTGGACATCGGGGCCACGCTGGAACTGCTGGAGACCAGGTCGGTGCCGGTGCTCGGCTACCGGACCGACGTGTTTCCAGCCTTCTACCTGCGGGATTCCGACTACGAGGTGCCGTGGCGGGTGGACGACGCTGCCGTCGCGGCGGCGATCTTCGCAGCCAACCGGCCCTACGCGGGCGGTGTCGTGCTGGCCAACCCGATCCCGGCCGAGCACGAACTGGACCGCGACCTGCACGACCGTCTGCTGGCCGGCGGGCTGGACATGCTGGCCACCGAGAACGTCAGCGGCAAGGCCGTGACCCCGGCGCTGCTGGAGCACTTCCACACCGCGAGCGGCGGCGCCAGCCTCGACGCCAACGAGGAACTGGTGGTGGCCAACTCGGGCCTGGCCGCCGAGGTCGCCGTCGCGCTGCGCCGTGCCTGACCCGATCGTGGTGGTCGGCGACACCGGCATCGACGTGCTCGCCCGCTACGACGGCCCTGTCGTGTCCGGCGGTGACCGGAAGGCCGACGTGCGGACGGCACTGGGCGGGGCGGGCGCGAACGCCGCTGCCTGGCTCGCGTGTCTCGGCGCGCCGACGGTGCTGGTCGGCAGGGTCGGGGACGACCCTGCCGGCCGCCAGGCGGTGGCCGAACTGACCGAGGCGGGCGTCCGCTGCGAGCACGTCGTCGACCCGGCTGCGCACACCTGCTGCGTCGTCGTGCTCGTCGACGGGCACGGCCAGCGCACGATGCTGTCCGACCGGGGCGCCAGCGCCCGGCTGGCGGCCACCGACCTGCCGCGGGAACTGCTGGTCGGCGCCGCTCATCTGCATCTGTCCGGCTACGTGCTGCTGGACGAGTCGTCCCGGCCCGCCGGGGTGGCCATGCTGGCCGCCGCCCGCGCCGCCGGCCTGACCACGTCGGTGGACCCGCAGGCCGCGGCGCCGGTCGACGGGTTCATCGACCTGGTGCGTGGCGTCGACCTGCTGCTGCCGAACACGGACGAACTGGCAGCGCTGACCGGGTCGACGGAGCCGGAGTCGGCCACCGGGTTGCTCACCTCGGTCGGCGCCGTCGCCGTGACCAGGGGTGCTGCCGGGGCGTGCTGGGTGGATCGGGACGGCGTCGTCGCAGTACCGGCCGAACAGGTCGAGTGCGTCGACTCGACCGGCGCGGGGGATGCGTTCAACGCGGCCGCACTGATCGCCTGGCTGGCCGGAGCGGCACCGGTGGACGTACTGCGGGCCGGTGTGCGTGCCGGCACCGCCGCGGTACGGCAGGTCGGCGCCCAGCCCGGTGTCAGGAGTCGATGACCGGGTGCTCCACGCGCTCCAACTCGGGCATGTTGGTGGGGCCTCCCTGGTACCGGTGCATGTCCTCGCGCTTGCGGGCAGGCCGGTCGTTCGCGATCAGCACGGCGACCCACGGCAGCGGGATGGAGATCAGCACGAAGATGACGGCCAGCCACCACGTCTCGTGGAAGATCCCGGCCAGCACCAGGAACGGGATCCGCATCAACATCATGATGATGTACCTGCGTTTGCGGGCGGCCTGCTGATCGTCGTTGGAAGGGGCGGCCTCGGTGATCAACACCGGGTTGTCCGCATCGGAACCCTTCACGACACCACCTCCACGTTCATCGTCCCACCGCACTCAGGGAATTGACAGGACCACCCCACGCTAACCCTGCTCGGCGACTGGTAGATCACGCCATACCACCACGGCCCGCGCCGCGGCCGAGCGAATCTCGCCGGCGTCCAACTCGGTGTAGGTCTCTCCGATGCCCTCGACCGGCCAGTCGGCGACCAGCGTGAGCCTGCCCTTGGGCGGCAGCGGCCACAGGTAGAACTCCCAGTGCCGGTGGAACCGGCCACCGCCGCCGATGGTCGGCCGCAACACCAGTCCGTCCTGGCCGCGCTCGGCAGGCGGGAACTCGCCGATCGCCACCCGTCGCCGGTCGGCGTACTGCACGCCGAACCGGAACGACCAGTCGTCGGCCGCCTTGCCGTCCCGGCGCGGCCTGCCGAACTGCCGGGTCCGGCACATCAGCCGTACGTCCAGCGACACGCCGTCGGGCCAGCAGCGCAGCCCGACCAGCGCGATCCTGGCGTTCTCGGAGCGGCCGAGCAGTCGGACGGCCGGCAGCACCGTGGGCAGCACCCAACCTTCCGGCGGGCCGAGGTGAGCAGGGTTGACGGTTTGCAGTTCCGGCGTCGTGGGGCGGTCGTCGGTCAGCAGAACGTCGTCGAAAAACCCCATCGCGTCCTCCCAGCCGTCCCCCGATCGAGTACACAGACCCCGATCGAGTGACAGCCTGGCACGTTCGGTCACAGCCCGACACAGCCGGTCGCCCACCGGCACCGCACAGACCAGAGCACCTGAGAACATGGCCGCCATGCGTGCTGTCGTCGCCAGGGTCACCAGGGCCAGCGTCACGGTCGACGGCGAGACCGTCGGCGCGATCGCCGAACCGGGTCTGCTGGTGCTGCTGGGCATTCACACCGACGACACCGAAGCGCACGCCGAGACAATGGCGCGCAAAGTGCACGAACTGCGGATCCTGCGCGACGAAGCGTCCTGCGCGACCACGGGCGCACCGCTGTTGGTGGTCAGCCAGTTCACGTTGTACGGCGACGCCAGAAAGGGCAGGCGTCCATCGTGGACGGCCGCCGCCCGGCCGGAGATCGCGGAGCCGTTGGTGGACGCGGTGGTCACGCGACTGAGGGAACGCGGCGCCGTGGTGGCTACCGGTCGGTTCGGCGCGATGATGGCCGTCGAAAGTGTGAATGACGGGCCGTTCACAGTGCTCGTCGAAGTGTGACCGAGCAGGCGTCGTACGGCCCGTTTGCACCTGCGGGGACAGGGGTAACCAACCCTGGAATTCGGGCACCGGCCCCACGGTGGGGCCTTCTCAGCGAAACCTCAGCTTTGATCGAGCAACCGGTGTGACAGCCGCGACGTCATCACCTGTAGAAGCCGGGAACGAAATCGCCATCGTACTCGTTTTCCAAAGTGTCAGGCCGAACAGCGAAGCGGCCCGCAGGCAAATCCAGCGGGCGCCGAGCCCGAGGTGCGCCGCGCAGTGCCGCGTCGGCGTGTGACGCGCCCGCACGCAGCCCGCAACAAGGGGGAGGGAGCACCATGACCGTCCCGCAGACCATGGAACGCGAAATTGAAGTTCCGGACTTCGCCGCCGAGGCAGACCTCGACGCGCAGGGCCCGGCCGCCGATCTGGTTCGGGTGTACCTCAATGGTATCGGCAAGACAGCGCTGCTGACCGCCGAGCAGGAGGTGGAACTCGCCAAGCGCATCGAGGCCGGCGTCTTCGCCCAGCACATGCTGGACACGGCGAAGAAGCTGCAGCCCAAGCGCCGCGAGGAGCTGACCGCGCTGGTCCGCGACGGCAGGGTGGCCAAGAACCACCTGCTGGAAGCGAACCTCCGGCTGGTCGTCTCCCTCGCCAAGCGGTACACGGGCAGGGGTATGCCGCTGCTCGACCTGATCCAGGAGGGGAACCTGGGTCTGATCCGCGCGGTGGAGAAGTTCGACTACGCCAAGGGGTACAAGTTCTCCACGTACGCCACGTGGTGGATCCGGCAGGCCATCACCAGGGGCATGGCCGACCAGAGCCGCACGATCCGGTTGCCGGTGCACCTGGTGGAGCAGGTGAACAAGCTGGCCAGGATCAAGCGCGACCTGCACCAGACGCTCGGCCGCGAGGCCACCAACGAGGAACTGGGCAAGGAGGTCGGCCTGACCCCGGAGAAGGTCGCCGACCTGCTCGACCACGCCCGCGACCCGGTGAGCCTGGACATGCCGGTCGGCAGCGACGAGGACGCCCCGCTGGGTGACTTCATCGAGGACGGCGAGGCGACCGACGCGGAGAGCGCGGTCATCTCGGGCCTGCTGCAGGACGATCTGCGCCGGGTGCTGGCCACGCTGGACGACCGGGAGCAGTCGGTGATCCGGCTGCGCTACGGCCTGGACGACGGCCAGCCCAGGACGCTGGACCAGATCGGCCGGCGGTTCGGGCTGTCCCGCGAGCGGGTCCGCCAGATCGAGCGCGAGGTCATGTCGAAGCTGCGCCAGGGTGACCGGGCGGAGCGGCTGCGGGCCTACGCGAGCTGACAAACCCACCAGACCGACACGCGAACGGCGAGTGCCACCACGGCGCTCGCCGTTCGTGTTTCCGGGGTGGACAGGAGAAGTGATTGCTCTCACTCGAATGCGGGAGTGACTTGTGATTTGAGTCACGCCAAGGTGAGAAGTATTCCCGAGACTTCGCCGCCGTGGCCCGAACGCGGACCACGGTCGCGCGCGCCGGGAGGTCGGGACGGTTGCGGGCCGGCCCGGCCTTCCGATGTCCAAACCCGGTCGAGGTAACGTCATCGCGTGACCGCCGTGAACGTGACTCCCCTGTTCCAGCACACCGAAGTGCTACCGCTGGGCCGCGACAACCACACCGAGTACCGGTTGGTGACGACGGACGGCGTTGGCGTCGAACGGGCAGCGGGCAGGGAATTTCTCACCATCGAACCGGCCGTACTGACCGGACTGGCCCGCGAGGCCATTCGGGACATCCAGCACCTGCTGCGGCCGTCGCACCTGGCTCAGCTGCGGGCCATCATCGACGACCCGGAAGCCAGCCCGAACGACCGTTTCGTGGCGACCGACCTGTTGCGCAACGCATGCGTGTCAGCCGGTGGCGTGCTGCCGATGTGCCAGGACACCGGAACCGCGATCGTGATCGGCAAGCGCACCGAGTCGGTACTCACCGGCGGCACCGACGAGGCAGCCATCTCGCGCGGCATCTTCGATGCCTACCAGCAGCTCAACCTGCGCTACTCCCAGATGGCGCCGACGAGCTTCTGGGACGAGCGCAACACCGGCACGAACCTGCCGGCGCAGATCGAGCTCTACAACTCCCCCGGCATCGACCCGCACTACGAGTTCCTGTTCATGGCCAAGGGTGGCGGCAGCGCCAACAAGACGTTCCTGTACCAGGAAACCAAGGCGCTGCTGAACCCGACGCGACTGGCCAGGTTCCTGGACGAGAAGCTGCGCGGCCTCGGCACGTCGGCCTGCCCCCCGTACCACCTGGCGATCGTGGTGGGCGGCACGTCCGCGGAGTTCAACCTGAAGGTCGCGAAGCTCGCGTCGGCGCGGTATCTGGACACGCTGCCGGGCGATGGCTCGCCGCTCGGCCACGCCATCCGGGACGTGGACCTGGAGCAGCAGGTGCTGGAGATGACACGGCAGTTCGGCATCGGCGCCCAGTTCGGCGGCAAGTACTTCTGCCACGACGTCCGGGTGATCCGACTGCCCCGGCACGGCGCCTCCTGCCCGGTGGGTATCGCGGTGTCCTGTTCGGCCGACCGCCAGGCCAAGGCGAAGATCACGCCGGAGGGCGTGTTCCTGGAACAGTTGGAGTCCGATCCGGCCCGGTTCCTGCCCGACGTCACCGACGAATCGCTGTCCGACGAGGTCGTGCGCGTCGACCTGAACCGACCGATGGCCGAACTGCGGGCCACGCTGGCCGCGCTGCCGGTGAAGACCCGGCTGTCGCTGTCCGGCCCACTGGTGGTGGCCAGGGACATCGCGCACGCCAAGATCAAGGAACGGCTGGACGCGGGCGAGCCGATGCCGCGGTACCTGCGCGACCACCCCGTCTACTACGCGGGTCCGGCCAAGACCCCGGACGGCTACGCGTCCGGCTCGTTCGGCCCGACGACGGCAGGCCGGATGGACTCCTACGTCGCCCAGTTCCAGGAGGCGGGCGGCTCGCTGGTGATGTTGGCCAAGGGCAACCGGTCGCAGCAGGTCACCGACGCGTGCCGGGCCAACGGCGGTTTCTACCTCGGCTCGATCGGCGGTCCGGCGGCCCGGTTGGCGCAGGACTGCATCCGCAAGGTCGACGTCCTGGAGTACCCGGAACTGGGCATGGAAGCGGTGTGGCGCATCGAGGTGGAGGACTTCCCGGCGTTCGTCGTGGTCGACGACAAGGGCAACGACTTCTTCGCCGGCACGTCCCAGCCCACCCTGCAGATCTCGTTCCGCAGGTGACGACGTGGACTTCGTTCTGGTGCACGGCACCACCCAGTCACCTGCCGGTTGGGAGCGGGTCGCGGGCTCACTGACCGAGCGTGGCCACCGGGCCTTCGCCGTCGATCTGCCGGTCGACCAACCTGACCTGCTGGCCGACGACTACGCCAGGATCGCCGCCGAGCAGGTGGCCGACGACGTCCGCGATCCCGTGGTGGTGGCGCACTCCGGTGGTGGGCTGGTGCTCACCGCGCTGGGCAGGCGGCTGCGGGCGCGGCACCTGGTGTGGCTGGCCGCCGTCATCCCGGACTTCGCAGGTGGCCGCAGCCTGCTCGACCAGATCAACGAGGACCTGGCGGGCATGTTCGGCACCGAATGGCCGCAGTGGGAGGGCGAGGACCCGACCGAGGCCGCCTACTTCCTGTTCCACAGCTGCGATCTGGCCACCCTGCGCTGGGCGTTGGGCACGCTGCGGACCTGGCGGCCGGTGGCTGCCTACGGCGAGCCCGCCGGGCAGGCACCGGACGTGCCGTCCACCTACGTACTGCCCCGGGACGACCGCACGCTCACCCCGACATGGATGCGTGCGGCCGCCCGGGAGCGACTCGGCGCGGCTCCGGTGGAGATCGACGGGGACCACTGTCCGCACGTCGCCTACTCGGAACTCGTCGCCACGATCCTGACCGGCGTCACCGGGTAACAGCAGTTCAGCTGTGCTTGGTGACGCTGGAGAACACGATGGTCCGGTTGCCCAGCGGCGCGTTCAGCGCCACGGTCACCGGCACCTGACGGACGATCATCGGGCAGACCTGGCCGCCGTGGCTGGTGATCGTGTCGACCACCTGGATGGCCACCGATGTTGCCGTCTGGGACGTCGCCTGGCCGGTGATGTGCTGGCAGCCGGACTGCTCGACGTCGAACACGACCTGTTTGCCGTCCTTGGTGACCTGCACACCGGCCGGCGGTGTGGTCATGCCGCCGCTGTGCACCTGGCCGGGCGGCACCGGCACGCGCGGCAGCTTCGGCACCGGCAGCACGGGCGGGACAGCCGGCTTGGTGGCGGTCCCCGTGGCAGGGACGGTCATCGGTGCTGTCACCACCGGAGTGGTGGTGGGCGCCGGTGGTGTCGCTGGTGTACCCGGGTTGCTGATCGCGATGCTCGGCCCGCCGCTACCCGTGGCCACGGTCTGCGCTCCGCAGGCCGCGATGGTGAGCAGCGCGAAACTCGCGCCGACAAGTAGTCCCGCTGACTTTCTCATGACCGGTTCACCCCCGAATGATCGACAGCAGCAGCACCACGGTCCGGTCGCCGAGGGGCTTGGCCAGGTTGACGGACATCGGCTTGTACCGCAGGAACATCGGGCAGGCGTGCTCGCCGGTGCCCGGCTCCTGCTGGATCAGCCGCACGGTGACCTGCTTGTCCGTCTGCTGGTCCACGGTGGCGCGGGAGGTGAAGCAGCCACCCACCTCGCCCTGGAACCCGAGCACCGTACCGCCGTGTTGGGTCCACACCTGCCTCGGGAAGCTGCTGGGCAGCGCGTGCGCGTCCACCCGGGTACCCGGCACGGGGATGGCGCCGCCTGGCAGGTGCAGGCTCGGCATCGGCGGCCCGATCACGGTGGGGTGCGGCGCCGTCGTGGTCGGACTCGACGTGCTGAGAGTGTTTCCGCCACCGGCGGCCACCGTGCCGCCCTGGGCACAGCCGGCCACCAGGACCAGCAGGACTCCTGCTCCGATCACAGCTCCCAGGTGTCTCATGGATGGAGGACGGAACCAGGGCGCTGAGCGGTTGCATGCGGCGTCAATGCTGGTCGGCGAGCATCTTGTCCAGGCCGGCCAGGGTGTTCTCGATGCCCTGGGTGTTGCGCTTCAGGAAGCCGAGCGCGCCGTAGGCGAAGCCACCGGGCGCCGTGGACCAGTCGAACGTCTCGGTCACCTCGGTGGTGTTCTCGTCGACCGGCTTGAGCTGCCAGCGCCAGCGGTGGCCCGCCAGGTGCCGCCACGCGATCAGCCGGTTCTGCTCGTACTCCACGACCGTGTTGGTGATCCGGTAGCGCGCGCCCTGCCGCATGTCCATGCCGAACGTCGACCCGAGTTCCAGCCGCTGCGGGCTCCCGCTCCTCGATGCCAGCACGGTGCCGGAGCCGTCGATCAGCGGATGCTTCGTCGGGTCCGTGAGCAGGTCGAAAACCCGTTCGGCCGGTGCGTGCACGACCACGGTCCTGGTGATCTTTCGGTCAGTCACGCGCCAACTCTAGATCCAGCAGGGCGGGCAGATCCGCCACTGACGACAACACGTGCGTCGCACCTGCCGAGCGGAGTTGATCGGTGGTGCCCGCACCGGTCAGGACCCCGGCCACGACGCCGGCGCCGGCCCGCAGACCGGTGTGGATGTCCGACGGCGTGTCCCCGGCCACCGCGACGCGCCGCACGTCGGTGCCGCCCAGCCGGAGCAGCGCGGTCAGCACGAGATCGGGGAACGGCCTGCCCCGGCCGGCGTCGGCGGGGGTGAGCGTGAGGTCGGCGATGTCCTGCCAGCCCAGGGCAGCGAGGATCGCGTCCTGGGTGGGGCGGGCGAAACCGGTCACCAGCGCCACCTTGCGACCGGACGAGCGCAGCCCCGAGATCGCTTCCTCGGCACCGGGTATCGGCGCGCATCGTCCGTTGTGGACGAATTCGGCGTAGTACCGCTCGAAGGCCGCATTGGCCTGCTGGGCGGCATCCTCCGCATTGTTCAGCAGCGCGCGGAACACCATGATCTTGGACTGGCCCATGGTTTCGCGGACGTATTCGAACATGGCGGTGAACCGCTCGGTGCCCGGCCGCACGCCGAGATCCCCGATGGCGGCGGTGAACGCGTCCTCGACGAGTCCGTCGTCGACCACGGTGGTGCCCGCCATGTCCAGCACCACGATCTCCGTACCGGTCACGGTCCTTCCGGTCGTCACGGTCCTTCCGGTCGTCACAGTCCAACCTCCGTCATGGTCTGCTCGGCGATGGCGGGCGAGCAGGTCATTCCCCGGCCGCCCGGCCCGGTGACCAGCCAGACCCCTGCGGTCGGCTGCTCCCTGTGCACCACCTGCGTCGTGTCGCGGCACTGCGCGTACACCCCGGCCCAGCGCTGCCGGATCGGTGGCAGCGGGCGGCCGAGCAGCGCTTCGGCGACCTCGACCAGGTGCCGGTAGGGCGCTTCGGTCACGTCGAACGGGAACGGCTCGGTGTAGCCGTGGGTGTCGCCGATGGTCAGCGAGCCGTCGAGGCGCTGCACCATCAGCAGTTGCATCGCGTGCTCCGCCGCGACCGACGACTGCGGCTGGCCGCTGTTCAGCGCATCCAACGCCGTGCCCTGGTAGGCCGGGTAGTAGCGGAAGCTGTCCGCGTCGGCCACCGACGTCGTCAGCCGGTCGGCCATCGGCTCGGTCTGCATCATCTGCAGCCGCACGTTGCGCACCGGCACGTCGCCTGCCAGTTCCCGGACCGCGCCACCGAGCCACGCACCCGTGCACAGCACGACGAGGTCCGCGTCGTGCCGTGCACCCCTGTCGTCCCGCACGACGCCGGTGTCGATGTCGCGCACCTCCCTGCCGGGCAGCCAGGTGTACCGGCCGGTCGCGAGGAGAGCCGCGCGCAGTGCGGGCAGCGCGAGCCTCGGTTCCACGGCGGCGTCCGAATCGCAGTGCAGGGCACCGAGGAAATCCCCACCCAGCAACGGATTCACCGTGCGGGTCTGCTCGGGATCGAGCAGCGTGAAGCCGCGTTGCTCCGCGTCCGCGCGGCCCGCCACGTCCTCGGCGACCGCGTACTCCGACTTGGTGCGCAGCACCGTGAGGGAACCGTTCGGGCGGAAGCCGATACCGGGCACGGCGGCGCCGATACCCGCCCACAACTCCCGGGCGCGGACAGCGGTGTCAAGTTCGGCACCGGCGGCCCGGCCGCCGACCCACACCAGGCCGAAGTTCCGCACCGAGGCGCCACGCGCCTCGGCCTCCCGCTCGATCTGCACCACCTGGTGGCCGCGGTGCGCCGCGTGCCAGGCGTGCATCGTGCCGAGTACTCCGCCGCCGACGACCACGATCCGCATGACCACGAACCCACCCCATCACGATGCGACAGGCTGGTTCAGATGAGTTACCGTTCTGTTATCTACTCTTGGGCAGGCCGTACCTCATGGTCAGGCCGTCCAGCAGGGCCTGCAGCCCGTTGTCGAACCGCCGGGTGGTCGCCTCCTCGGTGAACACCCGCTGCCAGCCCTCGCCGTGCTGGCTCTGCTCGAACAACTCCCTGGTCAGCGGGAGGTCATGGGCCGTCAACTGCGCCTTCGCGAACTCCATCGCAGCGTCGACGTCGTCCTCGGTCGTCGTGTCGGTCCTGCTGCGGACCTCGTCGGAGCGCAGCAGGTAGCCGTGCACGTAGTCGTCCACGATCGCCATCAGTTCGATCTTGGTCGGGAAGTCGGCGTCGATCTCCCGCAACGCCTGCAGGGACTGCTCGAAGTGCCGCATCGCGTTCGGTCCCATGGCCGCGTCGCGCAGCGACACCAGCGCCCATGGGTGCTGGCCGATCGCCGTCCTCGTCCGGTGCGCGATCAGCGTCGTCGCGGCCCGCCAGCCGGTCGGCAGCTCGCCGTCCGGAATCAACGCTGCCGCCATCAGCGCGTCGTCCATCAGCGCGACAAGGTCGTCCTTGGTGCGCACGTAGTGATAGAGCGTCATCGTGCCGGCGCCCAGTTCGGTGGCCACCCGGCGCATCGACACGGCGGCGAACCCCTCGGCGTCCGCGATGGCCAGCGCGGCGGCGGCGATCTGCTCCCTGCTGAAACGGGGACGTCGCGAGCCGGGTTCCGGCCGCGCCCAGATCGGTGAGTTGTCACGCGGAGCAGGCACGAGCACACCGTACCTACTCCCGCAGGTCAGGACCGCGCGGACAACCGGGTGACGAAGCTGAAGCGGTCCCCCCGGTACAGCGATCTGACCCGCTCGATCGGCCGACCGGTCACGTCGTAGGTGACCCGGTGCAGCAGCAGCATCGGCAGGGCCGGGTTCGCGCCGATCAGCAGCGCCTCCCTCGGCGTCGCCAACACGGTCTCCAACCGTTCCTCCGCCTCGCCGAACTCGACACCCAGCTCGTCCCGCAGGAACGCGTACAGCGATGTGGTCGGGTCGAAGACGCCGATCAGGTCGGGAAACCGGGCGGCCGGCAGATAGGTCGACTCAAGGCCGATCCGCTCGCCGTCCGCGGTCAACACCCGCTCCAGGTGCAGCACCACGGCACCCGTCTCGACTCCCAGCTCCACTGCCAGTTCCCCGTCGGCCGGCAGGTGCTCGACGATGACCGGGCTGCGCCCGGGCACCACACCCTGCTGGCGCATGCCCTCCGTATAGCTGACCAGGGCCAACGGCTGGACGAACTTGGGCCGGGACACGAACGTGCCGCTCCCCTGCCGGCGGACCAGCCTGCCCTCCAGCACCAGTTCGCTGACCGCCTGCCGCACGGTCAGCCGGGACACCCCGTAGCGCTCGGCCAGTTCCCGCTCGGCCGGCAGCGCGGCACCCTCGCCCAACTCGTCGACCAAGCCGAGCAGCGCCACCTTGACCACGTAGTAGCGGGGCACGCGGCCGTGGTCGGGAATGCCGGCCCGGACCGGGCCGCTCGCTCTGTGCGGCGGAAGTGACTCGGTGGTGTTCATGACGCGCCGCCGATCGAGCGCAGTTGGCGCGGCACCGAGTCCGGCCGGGGTGGCGGCGGCCCGAGCACGATCCTGGCGCTGGTCACCGCGACGCCCTTGGTCAGCGCCAACACCGGGTCGAGCGCCAGCCAGCGGACCATCGGCAGGTCCTCGGACATCGCGGCCACCCGCAGCACCAGATCGGCCAGCGCGGCCAGATCCGCCGGTTCAGCGCCGAGATAGCCGGCCAGCAGCGGCGCCGACCTCGGTGCGCGGACCAGCCGGGCGGCGTCCGCGTCGGTCAGCGGCACGGCACCGTAGGCACGGTCGCCGAGCAGGTCGCTGACGATGCCGGACAGCCCGAACGACACCAGCGAGCCGAAGGACGGGTCGTCCTGCAGGCCGATGACGCACGACGTGCCACGCTCGGCCATCCGCTGGACCACCACATCGTCCACACCGGACACCGCACGGACATCCCGGTAGGCGGCCCGGACGGCGTCCTCGGTCACCAGGTCCAGCCGCACGCCGACGAGATCGTTGCGGTGCCGCAGTTTCTCGCTGGCGGACTTCACGGCGACCGGGTAGCCGAGGTCGTCGGCAGCGGCGGCCGCGTCAGCCTCGGTGGCGGCGTGGCGGAACGGCACCACGTCGATGCCGTAGCAGCCGAGCAGCCGCATCGACTCGTCGTCGGACAGCGTTCGCTCCTCTGTGGACACTGCGACGAGCTCGCGGGCCCGGTCCACGTCGATGCCGTCCGGCCGGACGAGAGCGCCCTGCGGCGCGGACCGCCAGCGGGCGTACCGCACGGCCCTGGCCAGTGCCGTGACCGCGCGTTCCGGGCTCGGATAGGACGGCACGGAGCCGTAGCCAGGAGTGCCGTCCGGACCCGGCACGGCCAGTTCGGCCGGCACACCCTCGACGGCAAGGAACGTCGACACGACCGGCTTCTTGGCCGAGGCGCACTCGTCGACGACGGCCCGCAGCGCGCTGGCGTAGGCGTTGCCGGGCACCACCAGCGGCGGTATGAACACGATCACCACGGCGTCCACGTCGTCCCGGGTCAGCACGTCCCGGACCGCAGCTGCGAACACCTCGGGCGACGCCTCGGAACCGGTGTCCACCGGATCGGCGGCCAGCCGCAGGTCCTGGGCCAGGATGGTGTCGGCGGCGAGCAGCCCGATCGCGGTCGAGTTGCCGACCACGGCGATCCGCTCACCGGCCGGCAGCGGCTGGTTGACCAGCAGCACCGCGGTGTCGAACAGGTCGGCCAGCGAGTCGACCCTGATCACGCCTGCCCGCTCGAACAGCGCCCGCACGCTGGCGTCGTCCACCGGCACCGACGTGGCGGCCAAGCCGGGCCGAACGGCGTTGCGGCCCGACTTCACGACCACGATCGGCTTGTGCCGGGCCAACCGCCTGGCCAGCCTGGCGAACTTGCGCGGATTGCCGAATGACTCCAGGTACAGCAGCACGACCTGGGTGGCGGCGTCGGTCTCCCAGTACTGGAGCAGGTCGTTGCCGGACACGTCGGCCCGGTTGCCGGCCGAGACGAAGGTGGACAGGCCGAGCCCTCGGGCGGCCGCGTCGGCCAGGATGCCGATGCCCAGTGCGCCGGACTGGCAGAAGAAACCGGCCCGGCCCGAACCGGGCAGCCGGGGCGCCAGCGTGGCGTTCAGCCGCACGTCCGGGTCGGTGTTCGCGACGCCCAGCGCGTTCGGCCCGACAACACGCATGCCGTGCGCCCGCGCCTCGGCCACCAGCCTGCGTTCGGCGCTGCGACCGTCCGGCCCGACATCGGCGAAACCGGAAGACAGCACGACCAGCGTGCGCACGCCCTTGGCCAGGCAGCCGTCCAACACCGCGTCCACGCCGGCCGCCGGGATGGCGACCACGGCGAGGTCCACCGGGTCGGGAATGTCCAGCACCGAGGCGTAGGCCCGGACGCCGCGCACCGAGCGGTGCTCGGAGTTGACCGGGTAGACCGTGCCGGCGAACCCGGCTGCCAGCAGGTTGGTCAGCACGACGTGGCCGATCTTGCCCCGATCGGTGGACGCGCCGATCACCGCGACCGAGCGAGGGTGCAGCAGGTTGTGCACGCTGCGTGCCTCGGCGGCCTGCTCGCGGGCCCTGGCCACCTCGACGGACTCCTCAGTCGGGTCGATGGCGAACTCCAGGTGCAGGACGCCCTCCTCGATGGCCCTGCTGACCCGGTACCCGGCATCGCGGAACACGCGGACCATCTGGCCGTTCTCGCCGAGCACCTCGGCCACGAACCGCCCGAGGCCGCGCTCACGGGCGGCGGCGGCGAGGTGTTCCAGCAGGATCGAGCCGAGCCCACGGCCCTGGTGCGCGTCCTCCACCACGAACGCCACCTCGGCCGAGTCGGAGTCGCCGAGTTGCTCGTAACGGCCGACCGCGATCAGTTGGTCGCCGAGGAACGCGCCGAACGCCACCCTGCCGTGGTGGTCCACGACGCTGAACCGCTTGAGATCCTTCTCCGACATGTGCGGATACGGTGAGAAGTAACGGAAGTAGCGGGTCCGCTCGGACAGCCTGCCGTGCAGTTCGAGAATCCTCGGCGCGTCATCCGGGATGATGGGTCGCAAGTGGACGGTGCCGCCGTCGGTGAGCACCAGGTCGGCTTCCCAGTGCTTCGGATAGTCGTACGGGTCGGCCATGGGACTAGTCCCTGGGATCGTCGGGATCGAGGCCGTGCAACGGGAACACGGCCCGCCGCGTGTCCCGGATCGCCAGATCCACCTGATCGTCCACGCTGCCGCCCCACGGCTCGAACGTCACGTCGGCGTTGTCCGACATCGAAGTCGGCAGGACGACGTGCGGTGCCACCATCTTGGTGACCAGGGAGATCCAGTCGGCCGGCACCGGCGTGTTCGGGTCGACGTCCCGGTCCAGGACGGTGGCCAGTAGGTGGCTCCACGACCGGGGCACCACCCTGACCAGGTCGTATCCGCCGCCGCCCAGCGCCAGCCAGCGGCCGCCCGCGTAGCGCTGGGCCAGGTCCCGCATGGCCAGGTAGGTGGCGCGGTGGCCGTCCACGGTCAGCGCCAGATCGGCCAGTGGATCGTTGCGGTGACTGTCCACTCCGCACTGGGTGACCAGCACCTGTGGCTGGAAGGCGGACAGCAGACTGGGCACGACGGCGTGGAACGCGCGCTGCCAGGGACCGTCGGTGGTGCCGGGCGGCAGCGGCAGGTTGACGGCCATGCCCTCGGCACCGCCGGTGCCGATCTCGCGTGCGTAGCCGGTGCCCGGCCACAGCGTGCGCGGATGCTGGTGCACCGAGATGGTCAACACGCGGGGGTCGTCGTAGAAGGCGGCCTGCACGCCGTCGCCGTGGTGCACGTCGACGTCCACGTAGGCGACCCGCTCGACGCCGTGGTCCAGCAGCCAGGAGATGGCGACGGCGCAGTCGTTGTAGACGCAGAAGCCGGCAGCGTGGCTGGGCATGGCGTGGTGCAGGCCGCCCGCGATGCTGACGGCCCGGTCCGTCGTCCCGTTCGCGATCAACTCCGCGCCCAGGACCGAACCGCCCACGATCAGCGCCGACGCCTCGTGCATACCGGGGAAGATCGGGTTGTCGGCGGTGCCAAGGCCGTGGTCGACGTCATAGTCGCTGGTCGGAGCGGCGCGGACGGCGGCAAGGTAGCCGGAGTCGTGGATCCGCTCGATCAGCTCGTCGCTGGCCTGTTCCGGCCGGTGCACGGTGACCCCGTCCAGCACGCCCAGTGATTCGGCCAGCCGCATGGTCAACTGCAGGCGCACCGGATTGAGCGGATGCTGGTCGCCCATGTCGTAGGCCACCAGTGCTTCGTCCCACACGACCTCCGCCGGTACACCCATGTCCCGACACTAACCGCTCGTCGGCTGCTCGCCAGTGGCCACCGGGCGGGCCGGGTCGGCCGACCAGTTGGACCACGATCCGGCGTACAGCGCGGCGGGCCGGTCCAGCACGCCTGCCACCTCGATGGCCAGCACCACGGACGACGCCGTCACGCCGGACCCGCAGTAGGCGCCGATCTCGGCGTCGTTCGCCACCCCGAGTTCGACGAACCGCTCGGCGAGTTCCGCAGGTGAGCGCCAGCGCCCGTCCGGCCCGACGTGCCTGGCGAACGGCGCGTGCCGGGCGCCCGGCACGTGCCCGGCCCTCGGGTCGACCGGTTCGACGTCACCCCGGTAGCGCTCGGCTGCCCTGGCGTCCAGCAGCACGCCGGTCTTCGCCAGGTCGGCGGCCTGGTCGGCGTCCAGCACCGGCAGTTGACCGGGCGTCACGACGATGTCGCCGGGCACGGGGTCCGGGACGTCGGCCGTGACCGGCCTGCCCTCCTCGGTCCATGCTGCGTAGCCGCCGTCCAGCACGGCGACCCGGTCATGGCCTGCCCAGCGCAGCAACCACCAGGCCCGCGCCGCGACCGAACCGTCCCGGTCGTCGTAGGCCACCACCGTGTCACCGGCGTTGATGCCGGCGGCCCGCAGCGTGGCCTGGAGCGCGGTGGGGTCGGGCAGCGGATGGCGGCCTGCCGGACCGGGCGGGCCGGCCAGTTCGGTGTCCAGGTCGACGAAGACGGCGCCGGGTAGGTGAGCGCGGGCGTAGTCCTCGCGGGCAGGCGGACCAGCCAGGCGCCAACGCACGTCGAGCACCACCGGACGATCGGCAGGCGGCGCGGACCGGTCGAGCGAAGTGGCCAGTTCCTGGGTGGACACGAGTGATCGAGTACTGGGCGGCACCGGCTCATCTTGCCCGGTCCGGGAAACCGAAGCGAGGCGCGCCGCATGGTCGGTGAGAGCGACTACCATTGTCAAACGACGAAGGGGAATGGTGTGAACGACCTCATCGACACCACCGAGATGTACCTCCGGACGATTTACGAGCTGGAGGAAGAGGGCGTGGTGCCGCTGCGCGCGAGGATCGCAGAGCGCCTCGAACAGAGCGGGCCGACCGTCAGCCAGACCGTGGGCCGAATGGAACGGGACGGGCTGGTCGTCGTGGCCGACGACCGACACCTGCAGCTGACCGATCACGGCCGCTCACTGGCTGTCGCCGTCATGCGCAAGCACCGACTGGCCGAACGCCTGCTCGTGGACATCATCGGCCTGGAGTGGGAGCAGGTGCACAGCGAGGCCTGCCGGTGGGAACACGTGATGAGCGAAGCCGTGGAGCGCAAGCTCGTCCGCCTGCTGCACCACCCCACGACGTCCCCCTACGGCAACCCCATCCCCGGCCTGGACCAGTTGGACGCAGGCGAGCCCGCCCCGCCGATCGACCCGGATCTGGTCCGGGTGGACGAGGTGGCCAGGCGCGGCGGCGGCATGGTCGAGGTACGCAGGATCGCTGAACATGTCCAGCTGGACACGGTCGTGCTGGCCGAACTGAAGGCTGTCGGCCTCGTGCCCGGCGGCACCGTCGAGGTGTGCGCCGTCAGCGAGCGCGGCAACGGCATCGAGGTGAAGGGCGCCGGCAACACGGCGAGGATCCCGCAGTCCGTCGCGCATGCCGTGCTGGTCCACGCTGTGCTGGTCCCCACGCGGTGAGGGCGGTAGAACGCGCGGCGACGGCGTTCCGAGACCTGTACGGCAGCGGTCCGACCGGCATCTGGTCGGCACCCGGTCGGGTCAACCTGATCGGCGAGCACACCGACTACAACGACGGCCTCGTGCTCCCCTTCGCGCTGCCGCACCGCACCGCGGTGGCCGGCTCGCCCAGGACCGACGGCATGCTCGCCGTGACCACCGTCGGCGACGACGGCCGCCCGCAGCAGGCCGTGCCGGTACCCGTCGCCGACCTGACCCCCGGTCTGCTCACCGGCTGGGTCAGCTATCCGGCGGGCGTCGCGTGGGTGTTGCGTGAGCACGGCTACGACGCGGGCGCCGACCTGGTGATCGCGGGCGACGTGCCGGCAGGCGCCGGGCTGTCGTCGTCAGCGGCCCTCGAGTGCTCGACGCTGCTCGCCCTGCTCGGCCTGGCGGGCCGCGAGGTGGGTGACGACCCGGCAGAGCGCGCCGAACTGGCCAGGTGGGCCCAGCGGGCGGAAAACGAGTTCGCCGGGGTACCCAGCGGCGTCTTGGACCAGACGGCCTCCCTGTGTTGTCGAGATGCGCGGGTGCTGTACCTGGACGTGCGGTCCGGCGACACCGAGCAGGTCGCCTTCGCGGCGGCAGCCGAGGACCTGGAGGTCCTGGTGATCGACACCAGGGCCAACCACAAGCTCGGCGACTCCGAGTACGGCGACGGTTACGGCAGCCGTCGCAGGGGTTGCGAACGCGCGGCCGAGTTGCTCGGCGTGCCCGCCCTGCGCGACGTCAAGCTGGACGAGTTGCCTTCGGTGGCGGGCAGTCTGCCTCCTGACCTGTTTCCGCTGGTCCGTCACGTGGTGACGGAGAACGCCAGGGTGCTGGAAACCGTGGAACTGTTGCACAGCAACCGATTGCCGCAGATCGGAAGCGTGCTGACGGTGTCCCATCGCAGCCTGCGCGACGACTATCGCGTGTCCTGCGACGAGCTGGACGTCGCCGTGGACACTGCGTTGGCCGCCGGAGCGCTCGGCGCCAGGATGACCGGAGCCGGGTTCGGCGGGTCGGCCATCGCCCTGGTGCCCGGCGAGGACCGACCCGACATGGAGCGGGCCGTGACCAAGGCGTTCGAGCAGCGCTCCTGGCCAGCACCCCGACTGTTCACCGCGGTGCCGTCGGCGGGCGCGGGTCGCGACGCCTGACCGTCCCCCGGTGGCCGGCCCGTGGATTCGGGCGGCAGACTCTGGCGGGGCACGAGCGTTGCTGTTGTTGGTTCTCCTGCTTCGACGAATGTGAGGAACACGGTGAGGTTGCTGGTAACCGGCGGTGCCGGGTACGTCGGAAGTGTGTGTGCGGCGAGGCTGGTCGAAGCCGGCCACGAGGTGGTCGTGGTCGACGACCTGTCCACCGGGCACGCCGACGCCGTACCGCCGGGCTGCCGGTTCGTGGAAGGCGACATCGCCGAGGTGGCCGACTCGCTGCTGGCCGAGAACTTCGACGGCGTGCTGCACTTCGCGGCCAAGTCGCTGGTGGCCGAGTCCATGCGGGAGCCAGGGAAGTACTGGCAGGGCAACGTGGTGACGTCGGTGCGGCTGTTGGAGGCCGTCCGCAGGCACGGCACACCGCGGCTGGTCTTCTCCTCGACGGCGGCCACCTACGGTGAGCCGACCGAGGTGCCGATCAAGGAGACAGCGCAGACCCGGCCGACGAACACCTACGGCGCCACGAAGCTCGCCATCGACCACGCCATCACCTCGTACGCGACGGCGCACGGGCTGGCCGCGGTGAGCCTGCGGTACTTCAACGTGGCCGGCGCCCACGGCCGGTTCGGCGAGCGACACGCCACCGAGACGCACCTGATCCCGATCGTGCTGCAGGTCGCCCTTGGCCAGCGGGACGCGGTCCAGATCTACGGCGAGGACTACCCGACCCCGGACGGCAGCTGCGTCCGGGACTACATCCACGTGACCGACCTGGCCGACGCGCACCTGCTCGCGCTGGAGCACGCCGAGGCTGGGGCGCACCGGATCTACAACCTGGGCAGCGGCACCGGGTTCTCGGTCAAGCAGGTGATCGACACCTGCCGGGCCGCCACGGGACACGAGATCCCGGCGATCGTCGCCGACCGGCGGCCGGGCGACCCGGCGGTGCTGGTGGCGTCGAGCGACCTGGCGCGCGGTGAGCTGGGCTGGCAGCCGAGCAGGACCGATCTGGCCACCATCGTCGGCGACGCGTGGTCGTTCACCACCGCACGGGCACAACGCGCCTGATCGAGCGCCCGGCTGGTCGCTTGCCGGTCTCGACGAGTGCGGGCGGAGCAGGTTGGCGAGGCGCCGGATGAAGCGGCCGGCGAGGCTGATCAGGCGGCGACCCGTCCGGCAGAGCAGACCGGTGGCGGGGCTGCCTGGCATGGCGGCCGGCCGGCGAGGGTCCTGGCAGATTCGCACCTTCGGGTGACGGGTCGGCTGGCTGGGCTCTCCGCTCGGATGCTGGACATCGCCGGCCGGGTGCTGGGCGGGACCGGCCTGGCCCAGGGCAACGCGGGCGGGGTGGCCGGGGTTGGTGGCTGTTGTCGGTGGGTCAATGTGGCTGGTCACGATGTCTCCTCGGCCAGGGCCTGGCGGGCGAACGTTGCTGCTCGGATTCCGGCTACCCGGAGCTTGCCGGGCGACAGGCCGATGGCCAGGGCACCGCGGAGCAGGCCGGACAGGCGGTGGCCCGGGTCGGCCTCCTCTGCCTGGTCCAGCGCAATCCCGGCCAGCACGCCGTCGCCCCTCGCGTACGCCGAGAACGCCAGCAGGCACGCCGGTTCGGCTCGTTCGGGTGCCGGCGTGGCCCTCGCCAACGCCGTCCACAACCGCTCCGCCGCACCGATGTCCGGCAGCTCGTCGAAATCGAGGCACACGTCCCTGATCCGGTGATCAGCCAGGGCCGCGGACAACCGGACCACGTCGTCGTCGGTCAGTTCAGGCTCGGCCGCCGCGGCCGCGTCGATCGCCGACCTGACAGCGCTGAGCCTGGCCTGCGGCGGATCCGGCTCACCGCCGGACGGCTCGGTCACGTCGGTGAACCTGTCCAACGACGCCGACCTACGCGCCAGCACGTCAGGTGGTTCCGGTGCCAGAGTGGCGATGATGTCCTCTCGCCGGGCGTACACCGGCAGGCCGATCTGCGACGCCAGCGTCGCCAGGTTCGTGCCGTCCGGGTCTGGCAGCACGCCTGTGCAGTCGGTCTCGTCGTAGCAGCGCCATCGACCACCGGCCACGGTGTCCGGCGTCCACAACTGGTGGACGACGGGAATCCCGCTGTCCACGAAGGCTGCCTCGCACCGCGCCAGTAGCTCACGGTGTGGCAGGTCGTCGTCCGGTGAGCGGCCCTGACCGCCGACCACGACCAACGCGACACCGACGGCGCTCTGTTGCGCCAACGGCAGCAGCAGGCTGCGTGCCAGTTCGCGAGCCCGCGTTGGCGGCGGTAGGTCGGATCTGAGTACCAGGGTGAGTTCCGTGGCTCTTGGCCCGCGCAGACCGAACACGATCAGCGAGTCGACCGGGTGGAAACCGAGCAGTGGCGGGATGGATGCCAACAGGTCGCCGGGGTGTTCCAGCGTGATGTGAGGACGTTGCGTGGAGGTCATGCGTCCACAATCGACCACCTCGGCGCAGCGCGGAGAATTCAGCGCGTCTGCTGTGGACAGATGGTCCGATGTGGATAACTCGGCCCGAATCAACGCATCGCGGGCGATCTTGTCGGGGGTGCGTGCTAAAGGCCGTACACCCGAGGGTGGAGCCTGATCCCAACCCCGGGTCGATGACACGGCAACGCTCATGCCGCATGCTGGCAGCATGAGCGAGGTTCGGCCTGCCCACCGCTTCGCCTCGGTCGCGGAGAACTTCTTCATCGACCGGCGCTGGTGGCAGTTCCTGCCTGCCCCGCTGACGGTGGCCACCCTGCTGCTCTATCGAGGCCCCTACCGGTTCGCAGGCGGTGCCGTGGCCGTCTACGCCCTGGCCGGCGTCGTGCTGGCCGGAAGCGTCCTGCTGATCGTGCTGCCCGGGCGGGCCGTCCGGTGGGGTCCTCCGGTCCTCGTGGTGATGTGCATCGCGGGCGGTCTGATGTCGGTGGCGATCCCGCAGAGCTGGACGCTGGCTCTGCCGTACCTGTTGGCCGGTGTCGCCGCCCGCCGCTACCAGCCGCTCGCCGCCACCTGGGTGATCCTGGCCGGTGTCGGAGCCATCGTGATCACCGAGGCCAGCGCCGGTAGCCACCCGTTGGGGATCATCGCGTCGCTGGCCATCATGGGCGCCCTGACGATGGGCGCGATCGCCCGCCGCAACCGCGCCGGCAGGCTCGAACAGATGGAACTCGCGCTGGCCAGGGAGCAGGCCGCGCTGGAGGAGCACAAGAAGGCCGCGGCGCTGGCCGAACGGGCCAGGATCGCCCGCGAGGTGCACGACGTGCTGGCCCACTCGCTGTCCGCCCTGTCGCTGAACCTGCAGGGCGCCCGGCTGATGCTGGCCAGGGAGAACGCCAGCGACGAGGCCCAGGAGCAGATCCAGCGGGCACAACGGCTGGCCGTCGAGGGGCTGGCCGAGGCAAGGCGAGCCGTTGCCGCGCTGCGGGAGGACCCGGTGCCGGCCGCGCGGGCCATCGCCGACCTGGTCACCAGCTCCCGCCTGGAGAGCGGCACGCCGACCGACTTCACCGTCGACGGCACCCCGCGTGAGCTGCCGGGACCCGCAGAGGACGCGCTGTACCGCACCGCCCAGGAGGCCCTGAGCAACACGCGGAAACACGCGGCGGGCGCACCGGTCAGCGTGGTGCTGGCATACCGGGACGACTCGACCGAGTTGACCGTCACCGACCATCAGGGCCATCGACCGGCCGGGCCGCCGACCGGTGGATATGGTCTGACCGGGATGCGGGAACGAGCCGAGTTGATCGGTGGCCGGCTGTGCACCGGACCCACCGACGACGGTTGGCAGGTCCGGCTGGTGGTACCGACGTGAGCGGGGTGGGGATGACCGAGCGGGACATGCTGCGAGTGGTCATCGCCGACGACCAGACCGTTGTCCGGGAGGGCCTGGTCACCCTGTTGGGCCTGTTGCCGGGCGTGACCGTGGTGGGCGCCGCCGCGGACGGCATCGAGGCGCTACGACTGGTCGGCGAGCAGCAGCCGGACGTGCTGCTGGTGGACCTGCGGATGCCGCGGTGTGACGGTGTGCAGACGACTCGCAGGGTGTTGGCCGAACATCCGGGCACCGAAGTTGTGGTGCTGACCACATTCGCCGACGACGAGTCGGTGCTGGGTGCACTGCAGGCAGGTGCGCGGGGCTTCCTGACCAAGGACGCGGACGCCGAGTCCATCGCCCGGGCACTGCGTGCCGCGGCGGCCGGTCAGTCCACCGTGGACGGCGACGTGCAACGCAGGCTCATCGATGCGGCGGCGCGGGGCAGGTCAGCGCACGGTAGACCGCAAAACGAACTGGCGGACGGCCTGACCACACGAGAGATCGAAGTGCTGCGGTTGATCGCCGCGGGCCTGTCCAACACCGAGATCGCACGGCGGCTGGTGGTCAGCGAAGCGACCGTCAAGACCCACGTCAATCACGTGTTCGCCAAGGCCAATCTGCGCGATCGGGCACAGGCCGTCGCCTACGCGTACCGGGCCGGACTGGTCGACGAGTAGGACGGTCTCGCCACAACCCCGCTGGTTGAACAACAATGGGAAGCATGACCGAACCGAACATCCCCGCGTCCGACGACCCGTACCGCTGGTTGGAGGACGTGACCGGCTCGACCGCGCTGGACTGGGTGGCCGAACGGAACACGGAAAGTGTGGGCGCGCTCACCGGCGGTGCCCGCTTCGGGCAGCTGCGCACGGAAAGCCGTGAGGTGCTCGACTCCGACGACCGCATTCCGCTCGTGGCCAGGCGAGGCGAACTGCTCTACAACTTCTGGCAGGACTCGGCGAACCCGAGGGGCGTGTGGCGACGGACCACGCTGGAGGAATACCGGCGCGAGCAGCCGGAGTGGGAAGTTCTGCTGGACATCGACGCCCTGGGCGCCGAGGAGAAGGTGAACTGGACCTGGCAGGGCGCGACCGTGCTGCGGCCGGACTTCCGGTTCGCTCTGATCGAACTGTCCAGGGGTGGCGCGGATGCCAGCGTCGTGCGCGAGTTCGATCTGGCGGAGCGACGGTTCGTGGAGGACGGTTTCGTCCTGCCGGAAGCCAAGAGCCGGGTCGGCTGGATCGATCACGACCGGATCTACGTCGGGACGGACTTCGGTCCCGACTCGCTCACCACGTCCGGCTACCCCAGGGTGATCAAGGAATGGCGGCGGGGGACACCGTTGGTGGACGCCGTGGTCGTCTACGAGGGCAAGCCGGATGACGTCTCGGCATTCGCCAGCCACGACCCGACGGCCGGCTACGAGCGGGACTTCGTCGGACGCAGTCCCGACTTTTACCACAATGAGACCTATCTGCGCAGGCCAGACGGTGAGTTGACCCGGATCGACGTGCCTGACGACTCCGAGATCGAGGCGCACCGGGAGTGGCTGCTGATCCAGACCAAGTCCGAGTGGCAGGTTGGTGCGGCGACCTATCCCGCTGGCGCGCTGTTGGCGGCCAGGTTCGACGACTACCTGGCCGGTGGGCGTGACCTGACGGTGCTGTTCGAGCCCGACGAGCACAACCACCTCAGCTACTACGCGTGGACCCGCAACCACCTGATCCTGCACACGCTGTCCGATGTCCGCAGTCGGCTGACCGTGCTGACTCCGGATGATGCCGGGTGGGAACGGTCCCCGCTGCCCGGTGTGCCGGAGGACGCCTACACCGATCTGGCCGACACCGAGTCCGACACGGACGACGCCTACCTGTTGATGTCCAGCGGTTACACCGAGCCCGCGACGCTGCGGCGCGGCGTGATCGGAACGGCTGACGTCGAGATCCTGAAGCAGGCACCCGCGTTCTTCGACGCCGAGGGCATGACGGTGCGACAGTTCACCACGACGTCCGACGACGGCACCACGATCCCGTACTACGTTGTGTCGCCTGCGAATTCGACCGACGGGCCGACACTGCTGTACGGCTACGGCGGCTTCGAGATCGCGCTGACACCCGCCTACAGCGGCACGATCGGCAGGGCTTGGCTGGCGCGTGGCGGCACGTACGTCGTGGCCAACATCCGGGGTGGCGGCGAGTACGGGCCGGAGTGGCACACGCAGGCACTGAAGGCCAACCGGCACCTCGTCTACGAGGATTTCGCTTCGGTGGCGAAGGATCTGGTCGCCCGAGGCATCACGACGCCGGAACGGCTCGGCATCCAGGGCGGCAGCAACGGCGGCCTGCTGATGGGCGTCATGCTGACCAGGTACCCGACGCTGTTCGGCGCGATCGTGTGCCAGGTGCCACTGCTGGACATGTTCCGGTACAACGAGTTGCTGGCCGGTGCGTCCTGGATGGACGAGTACGGCGACCCGCGTGAGCCGGAC
>DASXYT010000004.1:0-47408 GCA_036502345.1 Pseudonocardiaceae bacterium
CTTGGGCGGCAGTCGCGCTGGTGCTGTTCTTCCTGATCAGCGCCCCGACGCAGGCGTCCGGCCTGGTGACCAGCATTCTCACGATGCTGAAAAACGCGGCTGACGCATTGGTCACCTTTGTAGGCTCGCTGTTCCACTAGAACTGCGGGACACTGGGGTCATGTTCGCGCCACGCGATCCGGACGAGTACCTGCTGCCGACCGAGCGGCGGGTGATCCGCGTCCGACGCCACTGGACGTACGTCCTGTGGGATGTCTTCGAGGCGGTCGCCCTGCTGGCCGTCGCGGTGATGCTGTCGTACCTGCTGCCCGACGGCGCCTGGATCTTCCAGAACGTCCTCTGGTACGCGGCACTGCTGGTGGTGCTGCGGTTCGCCTACATCGTGGTGGACTGGTGGGTCGAGCGGATCGTGGTGACGGACAAGCGGTTCATGCTGATCACCGGCGTGTTCACCAACCGGGTCGCGATGATGCCGATCACCAAGGTCACCGACCTGACCTACGAGCGGAGCGCGCTGGGCAGGCTGCTGGGCTACGGCACGCTGATCGTGGAGTCGGCAGGGCAGATCCAGGCCCTGAACCGGGTCGAGTTCCTGCCCCGGCCGGAACTGGTCTACGACGCGATCTCCGAGTTGGTCTTCGGTGACAAGCAGGCCCAGTCGGAGCGGTTCTCGATGATCAAGGCGCAGCGGGCGGCCCGGGGCAAGAAGCTCGTGCCATAGATTGGGGACATGACGTCCCTGCTCACCGAGACCGGCAGCGCCGCGCTGGTCACGCTCAAGCGCGATGGCCGGCCGCAGCTGTCCAACATCGGCTACGCCTACGACAAGGCCGCCGGCCTGATCCGGATCTCGATCACCGAGACGAGGGCGAAGACCAAGAACCTGCGTCGGGACCCGAGGGCCAGCCTCTACCTGACCACGCCGAACCTGCGCGCCTACCTGGTGGTCGAGGGCACGGTCGAGCTGACCCCGGTGACCACGGCCCCGGACGACGCGACCGCCGATGCCCTGGTCGACCTGTACCGGACGCTCGCGGGCGAGCACCCGGACTGGGCCGAGTACCGCGCCGCGATGGTGGCCGAGCAGCGGCTCGTCGCCCTGTTCACGGTCGAGCGCACCTACGGGTTCGGCGAGTCCTGAACCCCGTCCAGCAGAATGACCGCGTGCGCATCGACCTGCATACCCACTCCCGCGTGTCGGACGGCACCGACAGCCCGGCCGAGCTGGTTGCCGCGGCGGCCGCCGCCGGGCTGGACGTGCTGGCCCTGACCGACCACGACACGACGGCGGGCTGGGCCGAGGCCGCTGCCGCGCTGCCGCCAGGACTGACCCTGGTCCGCGGCGCCGAGCTGTCCTGCACGTCACCGGACGGCAAGGGCGGCACCTGCACGGTGCACATGCTGGCCTACCTGTTCGACCCCGACTCAGCCCCGATCGTCACCGAGCAGCGCAGACTGCGTGGTCAACGTAGGGACCGGCTGCGCAGGATGGCCGTCCAGATGCACGAGGACGGCTTCCCGATCGACCCTGACGACCTGATGGCCAGGCTGCCGGCGGGCTCGTCAGCGGGCCGGCCACACCTCGCCATGGCCCTGCAGCGGGCCGGCCTGGTGGGCAGCGTCAGCGAGGCGTTCGCCAAGTACCTGGACAACGGCGGCCGCTACTACGTACCCAAGGTGGACACCCCGGTGTTCGACGCCATCCGGATGGTCGCCGACGCCGGTGGCGTGACCGTCCTTGCGCACGGCTTCGCGCACACAAGAGGCAGGACGGTGACCCCCGACGTGATCGTCGAGATGGCCGCGGCCGGCCTGTGCGGTATCGAGGTGGACCACCCCGACCACGACGAGACCGACCGGGCCCAGTTGCGGGCCCTGGCGACCCGGCTCGGTCTGCCGGTCACCGGGTCCAGCGACTACCACGGCAGGAACAAGACCGTCCGGCTCGGCCGCGAGACGACCGCGCCGGAGATGTTCGACGCGCTCACCGCCAAGGCCACCGGCGCTCCGCTGCTGGTCGGGCGGGCGGCGGGATGAGCCTCTTCGATCCCTCGATGTTCGTCGGTGCCACGGTCACGCTCATCGTGATCATGGACCCGCCCGGCACGATCCCGGTGTTCCTCGGCCTGATGGGCCGCAGGTCCAAGGCGTCCCGGGCCAAGGCGGCGCGGCAGGGCGTGCTGGTCTCGCTCGCCGTGATCACCCTGTTCGCGGTGGCGGGCGAGGCGATCCTGAACTACCTGGGCATCGGCATCCCGGCGCTGCAGGGCGCGGGCGGCCTGTTGCTGTTGTTGATCGCGTTGGATCTGCTGACCGGCAAGGACAACACCGAGCCGCAGGCCGTCGACGACGTCAACGTCGCGCTCGTGCCGTTGGGTACACCGCTGCTGGCCGGGCCGGGTGCGATCGCGGCGACGATCGTCTACGTCCGCCAGGCGCACGGCCAGTTCGGCTCGTACGTCGCGCTGGCCGCGGCCATCCTGCTCGTGCACCTCGTGTTGTTCGTCTGCCTGCGCTATTCCGGCGGCGTGATCCGGCTGATCAGGGAGAGCGGCATCGTGCTGCTGGCCAAGATCGCCGGTCTGCTGCTGGCCGCGATCGCCGTGCAACTCGTGGCCAACTCGATCCGCGGATTCGTCGGCGGGGGGTGACTCGGCGTTGTCGGACCTTGTGCGTACGGTAGGTGTTGTGCAGGGTCAGCTCGGTTTCGACATGCCTCGCAAACTCATCCGAGTCACGCCGGCGAAGTTGGCCACCTGGAACGACTGTCCGCGCAAGTACCGGATGACGTACCTGGATCGGCCTGCCTTGCCCCGGGGTGGCCCGTCGGCCAACGCGACGCTGGGTGCGGTGGTACACAACGCTTTGCGGGCGTTCTTCGACATTTCGCCCGGCGCGCGCACACCGGCCGCCGCCGCCGCGCTCGTGGTGAGCAACTGGCGGGACGACGGCTTCGCCGATCCCAAGCAGGCAGCCGAGTACCGGGAACTGGCGCAGGACTGGGTGTCCGGCTACATCGAGGGCATCGACCCCACGATCGACCCGATCGGCGTCGAGCGGTGGGTGTCCGCGCCGGTCGGCACGATCATCGCCGAGGGCCGGGTCGACCGCATCGACGTGCGTGACGGCGAACTCGTCATCGTGGACTACAAGACCGGCCGGCACGCGCTGACCACCGACGACGCCAGAGGTTCGCAGGCACTCGCGATGTACGCCGTCGCGGCGCGCCGCACCCTGCGCAAACCGTGCCACCAGGTCGAACTGCACCACCTGCCCAGCGGCACGGTCGCCGTCTGGAACCACACCGACGAGACGCTGCAACGGCATGTCCGGCGGGCCGAGGAAACCGCAGACGACCTGACGGTGGCCGCCGAGCGGTTGGCCGACGGTGCCGACCGGGACGCGGTGTTCCCGCCGACGACCGGCATGCAGTGCTCGTGGTGCGACTTCCGCAGGCACTGCCCGGAAGGCCAGGCGGCCGCGCCGGAGCGCGAGCCGTGGGCAGCGCTGTCGAGCCGGTGAGCAGCATGGTGAACGAGCAGGACGAATCCACCGACGAGCTGCCGGTGGTCAGGCCGGCGGGTGGCGGGCTGGTGCCCGGCGTCGTCGGTGTGGTGCTGTGCGTCCTGCTGATCATGGGTGTCGGCCTGCTGATCGCACAGTTCATGGGCGGCCACGACGACCAGCCGGGACCCGGTGCGATCACCGTCGGCGCGCACCTGGCCGGCGTGGTGGTCGGCGTCTTCTGCTACCGGTCGTCCCGTCGGACCGGCCTCGCCAGGCTGCTCGGTCTGGTCGGCATCCTGGTGGTCGCGATCCTGTTGTTGTGGTTCTTCTGGTGGTCCCCGTTCTGACCGGTCACAGACCGCTCAGCCAACTGCGCCACGTCGGCAGCAGCGTGCCGAGCAGGCCGTCCGGGTTCTCCACATTGGGGGAGTGCTTCGCGCCCGGCACCACGGCGAAATCGGCGTCCAGCCGGTCGGCCATGTCCCGCTGCGACGCCACCGACCACGCGTCGTCCGCCTCACCGCAGACCACCAGGCTCGGCGCACCGATGGCGCGCAGCGTCCTGGACAGCTTCGCCACCCGGTCCGGCTCGGTACGCAGCACGGTGCTCATGCCCAGCAGCGCGGGCGCGGAGGACCGCAGGATCCGCACGCGCAGGAACTCCTTCAGCTCAGCGGGCTGCGCGGCCCACTCCGGCGACGCGGCATCCAGCGTCTCACGCAGGTGCTGCGCGGTGGTCACCCCGTTCTTCCGCACGGCTGGTTCGGCCAGGTCCAGCGCACCCCGCCGGTAGCCGGGCGGCAACTCGCCGGGACCGGAGCCCATCAGCGTGAGCCCGGCGATCGGCGCGTCAGCGAGGACGGCACCCCTGGCCACCAGGCCACCGAACGAATGGCCGAGCAGCAGCACCCGGCGGCCGTCCGCGGTCAGCTTGCCGATCAGCTCGGCCACCACGGCGCCGAGCACTTCCGGCCGGTAGGCGCCCTCGTCGTCCGGACCCTCCGACTCGTACTGGCCGGGCAGGTCGATCGCGATGACCTCAAGGCCCGCGTCCGAGATCGGGTCGATCAGCGGGGCGAAATCCTCCTTCGACCCGGTGAAACCGGGCAGCAGCAACGCCGTCGCGCCGAGGCTCTGCCCTGCTGCGGGCGCCTGGAGCGCGGCGATCGGCGCATGCCGGCCCGGCAGGTCGACCCTGGCGGCCCTGTGTGGACTGAGCTGGGATGGCTTCGACGGCTGGCTCACATGTCGAGTCTGCCGCACCACACGCCCACATGCCGCGATCCGCACGGGGCCATGCCGTGGTCGTTGTTGCGGATCAGCGCTCTTTAGTGCAGGGCTGCCAGTGTCGGACCGCGCTGTTCGAACACGACGGGGCCGAGTGTGGCCATCATGACCTGACCGGTGTAGCCGTGCCGGTCCACGCCGATCTCGCCGATCTTCTTGCCGGTCGCCTGGTTCAGCACCAGCAGCCCGTCGTGCACCGGCACCAGGTAGTTGCCGGCGAACGTCACGCCGGGGCCGAGCGTGTTAGGGACGGTCCACTCCGGCTGGAGGTTCGTGGTGGACAGCGCGACCGTCGACGAACCCGTCCACCAGTAGGTGGCGCTCGGCCCGGTCGCGACCGGCACCACCCGGCCGGCCGGGTCGCCGGACAGGTCGCTCGGCGTCAGGCTCACCGGGTACTGGTTGAGCTGCTTGCCGTTCTGCGCGTTGAACACCACCAGCCGGTTCGGGCCGGGCATCACGACGGCGACGTACAGGGCGTTCATCGTGACGATCCGGGCCTGGCGGTCGCCGGTCTCGATGCTGAACAGGACCGACGGGGTGTCGGCCGCCTTGGCCGTCGACCGGTAGACGGTCAACCGGTCACTCGGCTCCTTCGGGCAGCGCTCGATCACGCCGATCAGGCCCGAGTAGGCCACGACGGAACCGTACGAACAGCCCGTCCTCGGCTGCACGTGCGCGTTCACGAAGTCCGGCACGGTGCCGTACTCCATGGTCTGCACCATGTCCGAGCGCCAGGTGTCCAGGAGCGTCGGGCCGGTCGTCGTGACGTAGGTGCCGTCGTAGACGAGCTGGGTGCCCAGTTGCGCGTCGCCGTTGCGCTGCGAGCCCCGGGCGCCGGTCGTCGGGTCGAGTTCGGTGACCTCGTTGCAGTTGGACCGGTGGTAGACGGCGACGATCTTGCTGAACGCGGCTGACACGGTGCACAGCGGCAGGTCCCTGGTGTAGCTCCAGCGCTGTTGGCCGGTCAGCGGGTCACGGCCGACGACGGCGCCGTTGTCAGCGGTGACGATGGTGGGACCGGCCACGGCGGGCACGGGGGTGGCGGGACTCGGCTGGGACCAGAACTCCGCCAGCGACGGCGGAAACGTCGTCGGCGCGGCCGGGGTGACCGCGTTGCTGGGCCCGAGTTGGAGCACGGTGTTGTGGATGTCGCTGCGGGACCACAGCACCAGCCCGACCACCAGCGACGACACCACGATCAGCACAGCGACGATGTAGTCGGCCGGTCGCCGGAACGGATTGGCGCCCCGGCGCCGTACGTGGACTGGATGCACTCGAAAGTCCCTGATCTGTAGCTGCCGCTCCGCCTACCGTCGAGACCTTAGTACGCCCGCTGGTAGGCGTGTGGTGAGCTCAGCAACCCGGCAGATCGGGCGGCTCGCCCGCCGGCGCCACCGACTCGCCTGCCGGCGCGGGCGAGTCGACGGTGTAGGCGGGCGAGTCGTCCGCCGGGGCGTGTGTGTCGCCCGCCGACGCGGTCGACTCGGCTACATGGAGTTGGTGTGTGTCGGTCGCTGGCGTGGACGAGTCGTCCGCCGGGGCCGTCGAGTCGTCCGCCGGGGTAGCCGACTCGCCCGCCGGAGTAGCCGAGTCGCTCACCGGCGCGGGCGTGTCGACCACAGGTGCGGCCGACCTGCCCGCCCGCCGGAGCCGTCATGTCGGCCACCGGCGTGGCCGACTCGCCCGCCGGAGCCGTCATGTCGTCCGCCGACGCGGGTGAGTCGGCTGCCTGGGTCGGTGTGTCGGCTGTCGGCGTGGGCGAGTCGCCCACCGGCGCGGCCGTGTCGACCACGTGGGCAGGCGAGTCGTCCGCCAGCGCGGGTGTGTCGGCTACTGGTGGTTGGTGTGCTGCCTGCGAGCGTGGGTGTGTCGACTCCCTCGGGCGCCGAGTCGCCTGCCCGCGTGGGCATGTCGGCCACCGGGGTGGGCGAGTCGCCTGCCGGGGCTCGCGTGTCGCTCGCCGGCGCGAGCGTGTCGACCGCCTGAGCGGCCGAGTCGCCTGCCGGCGGAGGTGTGTCGACCGCCTGCGCGGCCGAGTCTCCTGCTGGCGGGGCGAGTCGACCGCCGCTGCGGCCGAGTCGACCGCCTGAGCAGTCGAAACGTCGAGTCGCTCACCGGCGCGGGCGTGTCGTCCACCTGAGTGGTCGACACGCCCGCGTGAGGTGGCCGTGCTCAGTTGCTCGGTTCGGCCGTGCTGCCGTTGCTCGCGTTGCCGCCCTCGTCGTGCTGGCCGCTGATCTCGGCACCAGCCCTGCGGCGACGGCGCCGCCGACCCGCCGGCCGGTCGCCGGACTCGCGCTGCTCACCAGACGGCGTCTCCGGCCGGTTGTCCTGCCGCGCTTCAGTTCCAGCCTGGCCGTTCCCAGCCGCGCTGCCCGACCGCCGGGTGCGCCGCCGACGGGAGCGCTGCTCGCCGTCGGTGCCTTCCTCGCCGGAAACACCGGAAACAGGAGCAGCCGAGGAAGCCGACCTCTCCGGATGCGACGAACGCACCCGCTCGCCACCACTGCGCTTGCGGCGCTGCTTCGGCTCGCCACCGCGACCGGTGGTCAGCTTCTCCACCGGCTCGGCCGACAGGCCGGCCCTGGTCCGCTGACCCAGCGGCAGCCTGCCTGTGGCGTCCGCACCTATGCCGAGATCAACCTGCAGGTGCTCGGACGTCGAGTAGGTCTCCACCGGCACCGGCTTGTTCAGGCCGAGGGTGTCGCTGATCAGCTTCCAGCGCGGTTCCTCGTCCCAGTCCACCAGCGTGACCGCGACACCGGTCCGGCCCGCTCGACCGGTCCGGCCGATGCGGTGGATGTAGGTCTTGTCGTCGTCGGGGCACTGGTAGTTGACGACGTGCGTGACGCCCTCGACGTCGATGCCTCGGGCAGCCACGTCGGTGGCCACCAGCACGTCGACCTTGCCGGAGCGGAACGCGCGCAGCGCCTGCTCGCGTGCACCCTGGCCAAGGTCACCGTGCACGGCAGCCGCCGCGAACCCGCGCTCCGCCAGCTCGTCGCTGACCTTCTGCGCGGTCCGCTTGGTCCTGGTGAAGACCATGCTCAGGCCACGGCCCTCGGCCTGCAGCACGCGAGCGACGACCTCGACCTTGTCCAGAGCGTGCGCCCGGTAGACGAACTGCGCCGTGCGCTCGTGGATTGCGCTGGCGTCGGTCTCCTCGGCCCTGATGTGCGTCGGCCGGTTGAGGAACGTCCTGGCCAGCGTGATGATCGGACCGGGCATGGTGGCCGAGAACAGCATCGTCTGACGCGCGTCGGGCACCATCCGCAGGATGCGCTCGACGTCCGGCAGGAAGCCGAGGTCCAGCATCTCGTCGGCCTCGTCCAGCACCAGGCCGCGCACCTTGCCCAGCACCAGGTGGCGCTGTTCGGCGAGGTCCAACAGCCGGCCGGGCGTGCCGACGACGAGGTCGACACCGCTGCGCAGGGATGCGATCTGCGGCTCGTAGGGCCGGCCGCCGTAGATCGGCTCGATCCGCACGCCGAGATGCTTGCCGGCGTCGGTCAGGTCGTGGGTGACCTGGAGGCACAGCTCGCGGGTCGGTACGACGACCAGCGCCTGCGGGGTGCCGTCGCCGGGCAGTTCGAGGCGCTGCAGCAGCGGCACGCCGAAGCCCAGCGTCTTGCCCATACCGGTCCTGGCCTGGCCGATCACGTCCTCGCCGGCCAGCGCCAGCGGCAGGGTGAGTTCCTGGATGGCGAACGTGTGCTCGATGCCGGCACCGGCCAGCGCGCGGACGATCTCGTCCTTCACGCCGAGTGCGGCGAAGGTGGGCGTCTCGTCGGTGACGGGCGCGCCTGCCTGCAGCGGGTGCGACGGATCGGTCGCCGGCAGACCAGCCTCGCTGTGCTCCAGCGCGACAGGGTCGAGATTTTCGCCTGTTATGTCTGAACTGATAGTTGTCTCCGTGTGACTCTGCACGGTGTGGTGGTCGCCTCTCTCGTCCAGCACGCACCGTCCTGGACGGGCCACTCGACCGCCTCATCTGCCTGGTCGTGACACCGGGACGAAGCGGGAGAGGCCGGCGAGGTGTGCGCGCGCTCTCCACGGGGTCAGCGCCGTCCGGCGCCGACTGTGGTCATCCACCCGGTGCCGACCGCAGGCAGACCCTGCCAGCGGCTGCCGAGTTCACTGACATTCTACCCGGCCGACCGGTCGGAAACCGCCAACCGGTGACCGACACCCCACCGCAGCGGTCCACGACCATCTCGACCGGCCAGCACCACGGTGGCTACGCTCACGGCATGAGTGAGGCGGACCAGCAGGTCGGACCCGTCGAAAGCACGCTGACCGATGGTGTCGCCGACCTGTTGGGGGTGCTTGCCTACGGTGAACTGTCCGCCTTCGACCGACTCGCCGAGGACGCGCGCCGGGCTCCGACACTGACCGGCAGGGCGGCGCTGTCCGAGATGGCGGCCGCGGAGATCGGCCACTTCAAGCTGCTTGAGAGCTACCTCGCCGAGCACGGTGTCCGGGTCGAGGACGCGATGCACCCGTTCGTGGGGGCGTTCGACGCGTTCCATGCACTCACGGCGCCGAAGTCCTGGCTGGAGTCGCTGGTCAAAGCGTACGTCGGCGACGGTCTGGCCGCCGAGTTGTACCGCGAGATGGCGACCTGGCTGGGTGAGCCGACCGGCCAGTTGGTGCTGACCGTGTTGGCCGACACAGGGCACTCCGCGTTCGCCGAGCGCGAAGTCAAAGCGGCCTGCGCTGAGGACCGATCGGCCCGCGATCGGCTCACACTGTGGGGCCGGCGGCTGCTCGGCGAAGCGCTCACGCAAGCGCAATACGTTGTGGCAGAACGGGATGGGCTCGCCGAGCTGATCGTGTCCGGGTCCGGTGACCTGGCCGGTGTCGCCGCCCTGTTCCGTCGGATGCAGCAGAGCCACAGCAAGCGGATGGCCAGTCTCGGGCTGGGCTGAGCACCGGGTCGGTGTCGTTCATCGACTAGGCTGAAGGTCAGTCGTTCTTCGTTGTTTTCGCACTGGGTTTCCGGAGGTAAGCGTGGAGGTCAAGATCGGCATCGCGGAGAGTCCGCGGGAGCTGGTGGTGTCGAGCGCGCTGACCCCCGACGAGATCGAGAAGTTGGTCTCCGAGGCGCTGCGCCACGACCAGGGCCTGCTGACGATGGTGGACGAGAAGGGCCGCAGGGTCGTCGTCCCGGTCGCGCGCATCGCCTACGTCGACATCGCTCCCGCCGACGTCCGCAAGGTCGGCTTCGTCGGCCACGGATCGGGCAGCTGACCGGCGCGCCCTATTCCACGTCGGCCAGTGCCACCGGCACGGTGAACGGTGGCTTGCTGATCCCGGTGATCCGGTAGCGCTGCCACGGGTCCGGATCGGACACCTCGCCGGTGGCCTCGCCCTCGTCGGTACGCAGTAGAGCTGTGCGCTTCCGGCCGCCGACCAGTTCGTCCAGTTCGGAGTTGGCGCGCAGCCTGCCGTACCAGTGGTATCGGCCGTCGATGGGCTGGAAGTGGCCGCGCAGGTCGACCTCGACGGCGAGTTCTCGCTCGTCGACGACCAGCGTGGCCGGTCCGGTGTAGCCGTCATCGTCCGTCATCGAAAGCCTCTCTACTCGCCGCCGACGATGAGTCGTAGCTGCGCCGCGAACGACACCGGCTGGTGCGGGTCGAGCGTGATCCCGCCGCCGCGCAGCACTCCGTCGATGCCGTGCCAGATGAGCGTGGTCAGGTGGTCGGTGAGCTGCGGGCGGGTCATCTCGCCGGGGTGGTCCAGCCACCACTCGACGGCACCCTGCACGAGTCCGACGATGCCGTGCGCCGACGGGCCCGCCACCACCGGATCCATCCGGAACATCTTCAGGTAGGCCGCCAACAACTCGGTCAGGACTTCGGCGATCTTGGACTTGTCCTCCTGCACGATGTCCCGCTTCGTCGGGTTCGGCCGCAGCACGAGGAACTGGTACAGCTCCCGGTATTCGTCCACGAAGCCCACGTAGCAGTCCACGGCCCGCCGTATGCGCTCGTAGATCGGCGCGTCCTCGGCCAGTGCCGGCACGATGCTGGACATCAGGATGTCGGTGGCCCGCGTGCCGACCGCGAGGTACAGGTCTGCCTTGTCGGTGAAGTGCCGGTACAGCACGGGTTTGGTGACCCCGGCCTCTTTGGCGATCTCGTCCATCCCGGCGTCCGGCCCGTAGCGGGTGACGGCCCTGATGGTGGCCTCCACGAACTCCTCGCGGCGCCCTTCGCGGTGCGCCCGCCACCGGTCCTTTCGGGCGTCAGCCACGTGGCCTCCACTTGACAGATCCGAGCATGCGCTGCACGCTACCACAAGTAACAGTTACCGGAGGTAACACGTAAGGGGACGCTCGATGAGCCGCGCGCTACAGGTTGCCCAGGGAGCAGATCGGGAGCGGACGGCGGAACGGCTGCTCAAGTCGTCCGCCGAGAAGTTCTACGACCCGGACGTCGACATCGACTGGTCGGCGCCACCCGTTGAAGGCAAGCTCTACCAGCCGGAACACCGCATCTCCCTGTACGGCACCGCGCTGTGGGACCGGATGAGCCCCGAGCAGCGGGTCGAACTGAGCCGCCACGAGATCGCCAGCGTGGCCAGCAACGGGATCTGGTTCGAGGTGATCCTGATGCAGATGCTGCTCAAGGAGATCTACCGGGGCGATCCGACCACGAAGCACGTCCAGTACGCGCTGACCGAGATCGCCGACGAGTGCCGCCACTCCACCATGTTCGGCCGCGCCATCGCGCACCTCGGCCTGCCCGCCTACGGCCCGCGCCCGATGCTGCACCGCACCGCCAGGATGCTGCCGGTGATCGGCTACGGTCCCGCGCTCTACGGCTCCGTGCTGATCGTCGAGGAAGTGCTGGACCGCCTGCAGCGGGAAGCGATGGCCGACGAGAACGTGCAGCCGCTGATCCGCATGGTCAACCGGATCCACGTGCTGGAGGAGGCGCGGCACGTCACGTTCGCCCGCCAGGAGGTCGCGTCCGGCATGCCGAAGCTGAGCAAGCCGGAACTGGCCTACCAGCGGTGGCTCGTCGCCATGGTGGGCTGCCAGGTGACCCACACGCTGGTCAACCCGAGGGTCTACGCGGCCGTCGGCCTGGACCCGCACGAGGCATGGCACACCGCGATGCGCAACCCGCACTACCAGGAGTCGATCCGCTGGGCGGGCGAGCGCATCATGGCCTTCCTGTCCGACGCGGGCCTCGTCGGGCCGCCGGGGATGCACTGGTGGCGCCGGTCGTTCCTGCTGGCCAAGTGAGGCTGTCATGACGGTCACCGAACGCGTCACCCCGTGGGATCCGGCTGCCCGGCACCGGTTCGTCACGTCCGACGGCACCGCCCTGTACGTGCAGGACACCGGCCCCACGGGCGGCGTGACGCTGGTCCTGGCCCACGGCTGGACGCTGGACCACGTCCTGGGACCGGGTGGTGGACGCGCTGGGTGAGGACATCCGGATCGTGCGCTACGACCACCGTGGACACGGCGGTTCGGCGCCCGCCCCGGACGGCACGGCGACCATCGCGCAGGTGGCCGACGACCTGGCCGAACTGATCGCCGACCGGATTCCGGACGGGCCGATCGTGCTGGTCGGGCACTCGATGGGTGGCATGGCCGCGATGGCGCTGGCCGAGCGGCACCCGACACTGTTCGCCGGGCGGATCGCCGCCGTGGGCCTGGTGGCCACGTCGTCCGGCGGCCTGTCCGACCTGACGTTCGGGCTGCCGCCGTGGCTGGCCCGCCGGGCGGCGGCGATCGAACAGCGGATCAACCGGCGAGTGGCCAGGCGGCAGGTGCTGCTGGCCAAGCCCAAGGCTGCTCGGCCGGGCCTGCGCTGGCTGCTGTTCGGCTCGAAGCCACGCAACTCGGAAATCCTGGCCACGGCGATACAGGTCGGCCGGTGTCATCCGGGTAGCGCGGTCGGTTTCCGTGGCTCGCTCAACGAGCACGAGCGACGCGAGGCGCTCAAAGCCATGCGCGATCTGCCGGTGGTGGTGCTGGCCGGCGGTGCCGACCGGTTGACCTCACTGCCGCACGCCAGGGTCATCGCCGACGAACTGCCACAGGCCGACCTGGTGATCTATCCCGGCGCCGGCCACATGCTGCCCTACGAGCGGGCCACCGACGTGGCGGCACGAATCGAAGAGCTCATCACCAAGGTCTAGTGCTGGAGCGGGAACCCGGCGCCGATACCGCGCCAGGCCAGCGTGGAGACCAGCCCGACAGCCTCTTCCTTGGGCAGCCGCTGGTCGGTGTCCAGCCAGAACCGCGCGCTCACCTGGGATAGCCCGACCAGGCCGACGGCCAGCAGCCGCGCGTGGTCCTGGTTGAGGCCGGCGTCGGCGGTGATCGTCTCGGTGATGGCGTCCACGCTGGCCGTGGTGGCCCGCTCGATCGCGTCCTGCACCGCGGGCTCGCCACGGAGGTCGGACTCGAACACCATCCGGAATGCCTGGCCCTCGGTGTCCACGAAGTCGAAGAACGCACCGACCGCACCCAGCACGCGCTGGCGGTTGTCGGTGGTCGACTCGAGCGCGTCGCGCACCCTGCGCACGATGTCGTCGACGTGCGTCTCCAGCAGCGCCAGGTACAGCTCCAGCTTGCCGGGAAAGTGTTGGTACAGCACCGGTTTGCTCACCCCGGCGCGCTCTGCGATCTCGTCCATCGCGGCCGCGTGGTAGCCGTTGGCCACGAACACGTCCTGTGCCGCCGCCAGCAGCTGTGCCCTGCGGGCGGTACGCGGCAGCCGCACACCTCTGCCGGCCGGAGCGCTGCCCTGCACCGTGTCCGTCACTTTCGTCCTCCACCGGTAGGTCCCGTGGCTTCGCGGGTTGACCGCACCACCGGCCATCGACCTTACTCGCTGGTAATCACGATAGGCAGGTATCGGTACAGATGTTCGGGATGGATACCGCCGGATACGCACGCGCCGGGTGGTGGCCACCACATGGCCGCAAGGTGACCAGCAGGTAGCGCGCCGGGGTATCCGCGCCGCATGCTGGTGGGATGACCCTGCTGTTCCGCACCCCGCAAGCCGCGTCCGCCATGTCGAGGGCGGCGCTGCTCACCCGCGTGCCACTGTCCGACGCGCCGCTGCCCGACGTGGACGACCTCTGCTGGCCGTGGCCGGGCCGGAACAGGCAGTACGGCGATCTGACGGTGCACGTCCGGGAAACGCCAGGTCCAGGCACCGACTCGCCCTCCGCGGTCTATCTGCACGGCCTCGGCGGCACGGCGACGAACTGGAACGACCTGGCGGGCCTGCTGGCCACCAGGGCCGACGGACTGGCCGTCGACCTGCCCGGTTTCGGCCTGTCGCCGCCGACCACGAGCCCCGACTACCGGATGGCCACCCAGGCCGCCGCTGTCGCCACCATGCTGGACGCGCGCGGTGGCGCACCCGTCCACCTGCTCGGCAACTCGATGGGCGGCGGCATCGCCCTGCTGCTCGCGGCCAGCAGACCGGACCTGGTGCGCACGCTGACCCTGATCTCGCCCGCCATGCCGGACCTGCGGCCGGACCTGCGCCGGGTGTCCGACCCGAAGATGGCGCTGGCCATGGTGCCGTGGCTCGGCCGCAGGGCCCGGCGGGCGCTGGGCGCGTTGACCACCCGCGACCGCGTCGACCTGATGCTCAAGCTGTGCTTCGCCGACCCGCAGCGGGTGTCCGAGGCGCGGATCGCGCTGGCCGAGGCCGAACTCGTCGAACTGATGTCCCAGCCGTGGGCCGGTCGGGCGTCGAACCTGGCCGCTGCCGCCATCTTCCGCGACTGGCTGGTGCCGGCGCGTCGGTCGCTGTGGGCCGTGGCGCAGCAGGTCACGGCGCCCACGCTGGTCGTGTGGGGCGCCAGGGACCGGGTGATCAGCGTCCGCAAGGCGCCAAGGACCGCGGCCCTGCTGCCGGCCGGCCGGTTGCTGGTGCTGCCGCGCACCGGCCACACCGCCCAGATGGAACGCCCGGTCACCGTGGCCAGGGCCGTGCTGGGCATGTGGGAGGCGGCGGAGCAGGGCACCTGGTGACCGTCAGCGCAGGCCGGGGAGCGTCGCCAGCCGGAACATGATGGCCGCGGCCAGCGGGGTACCCGGATTCGTGCTGTCGTCGGAGGCGTCCACGGTCATCCGGTCACCGCCGGGCCACAGCACGTCCAGTTCCGTGTCCAGCAGGCGGGTCTTGGGGTTCAGCGCGCCACCGGGCCGGTGGTGGGTGATCGGCAGCACCGTGACCCTGGCGCGGGTGCCGTCCGGGAACGTCCGCTGCACACAGGAATCCGCCACTGTGCCGGCACCGCACTCGACGGTGACGTTCGGATCCACGCCGGGGTCCGCCGCGGCCAGTTTCGCCGCATCCATGTGGTCGATCCGCACGCTGAAGCCGTAATCGACAGCGCCGTCCGAGCGTCTGGCCAGCTGACCGGACGCCTGGTAGATGTCGGAGAAGACCTCGTTGGCCTGGTCGGGGTAGTACTCGAAGCGGATCGGCCGGTGCGCGCCGACCGGGTTGTCCCTGGTCTGTGCCATCAGCTCCAGATCAGCCGGTAGCACTGTGGCGTTGGCGGTGGCGAACGCCTTGGTCAACGCGAGCGCGCGGCCGTCCGTGACCGGTTGCTGCTGCTGCTGGGCGTCCGGCGTCGGCGGCCGGTCCGAACCGGTGCTGCGTAACGCGACGACGGCCCCGACAATCGCGACCAGCACGACGATCGGGACGATCCACCGAGGCGTCCTGCGGATCCCATCGTGCACCACTCCATTGTCCCGGGCGGGTCAACCGACCGCACTAGGGTGGGCGGAGTGACGGAGGACGACGGGAAAGGCCGCTACCGGCGCGGTGAGCGCAGGACGCACGGCGAGCCGTTGACCGCGTCCTGGCGGCTGGACACGTCCACCTTCCGGCTCGACCCGGCCGAACTCGCGGCCGAAGAGGCCAAGCGTCGCAAGAAGAAACGCAAACGGAGACAGCGGGGGTTCGGCTGGCGCGTCTACGCACTGCCGATCCTGGTGGTGCTCTCCGGGATCGTGGTGTGGAACGCCACCCAGAACCGGCAGCACAGCCGGCCGGCCGCGGCGGCGTCAGTGACGCCGTCCTCGGTCGCCGCACCTCCGGTCGCCACCGAGCGCGGTGTCGTGCCGGTGAACCCCGGCACCGGAACCGCTGTGCTGCCACCGGGACCCGCTGTGCCGGCGGTGGGCGCGGGTACCTGGCACGTGGTGCCGGGCAACGGGCCGATCGTGGGCAAGGGCAAGCATCTCTACCACTACGAGGTGGCCGTCGAGGACGGCATCGACCCGGCCGCGTACGGCGGTGACGACGCGTTCGCGCAGGACGTCCAGGCCACGCTGGCCGATCCGAGGAGTTGGATCGCCGCCGGCACCATCTCGTTGCAGCGGGTCGACGCCAGCTACCCGCACCCCGACTTCGTGGTGAGCCTCACCACTCCGGACACCGACCACCGGCCGGACCTGTGTGGCCACCTGATTGCCTTCGAGTCCTCCTGCTGGCGCTCCAGCGCCCACCGGGTGATCATCGACCTGGCCCGCTGGGTGCGCGGTGCCCTCGCCTTCGACGGTGATCTGGGCCTCTACCGGCAGTACGCGATCAACCACGAGGTGGGCCACGTGTTCGGCAACGAGCACGTCGGCTGCCCGGCCGGCGGCGCCCTCGCCCCGGTGATGATGCAGCAGACCTTCGGGGTCTCCGACGACTACGTGCACGACCTCAACCAGGTCGATCCGGGCAACCGGGACCGGGTGGCCAGGGACGGCAAGGTGTGCCGGCCCAACGCGTGGCCCTACCCGCAGGGCCCCGGCGCCCCGGTCGACCAGCCGCCCGGCTGACCGGTCCATATTTTGAGAAGATGGAAGGCTGAACCGCCGCTCGGTGTTATGTCGAAGAGGGAAATTCCACAGATCTGACAGTTCGGAGGAGCTATGCCGCTTCCGCCGCTCGTTGAGCCCGCAGCGGAGCTGACCAAGGAAGAGGTCGCGCGCTACAGCCGACACCTGATCATCCCGGACGTCGGGGTGGACGGGCAGAAGCGGATGAAGAACGCGAAGGTGCTGGTGGTCGGCGCCGGCGGCCTTGGCAGCCCCGCGCTCCTGTACCTGGCCGCGGCCGGTGTCGGGACGCTGGGCATCATCGACTTCGACGTGGTCGACGAGTCGAACCTGCAGCGCCAGATCATCCACGGCCTGTCCGACGTCGGTCGGCCGAAGGCCGAGTCGGCGCGGGACTCGATCGCCGAGATCAACCCGTTCGTCAAGGTGAACCTGCACCAGGTGCACCTGAACAGCGAGAACGCGCTGGACATCTTCCGCGACTACGACCTGATCGTGGACGGCACGGACAACTTCGCCACCCGCTACCTGGTCAACGACGCCGCCGTACTGCTGGGCAAGCCGTACGTGTGGGGTTCGATCTTCCGGTTCGAGGGCCAGGTCAGCGTGTTCTGGGAGGAGAACGGTCCGCAGTACCGCGACCTCTACCCCGAGCCGCCACCGCCCGGGATGGTGCCGTCCTGCGCCGAGGGTGGCGTGCTGGGCGTGCTGTGCGCGTCCATCGGCTCGATCATGGTGACCGAGGCGATCAAGCTGATCACCGGCATCGGCGAGACCCTGCTGGGTCGGCTGATGGTCTACGACGCCCTGGAGATGACCTACCGGACCATCAAGATCCGGAAGGACCCCAACGGCGAGAAGATCACCGAGTTGATCGACTACGACGCGTTCTGCGGCGTGGTGTCCGAGGACGCGCGCGATGCGGCCGCCGGTCACACCATCACACCGTTGGAGCTCAAGCAGAAGATCGACGCGCACGACAATTTCGTGCTGGTCGACGTCCGCGAGCCGCACGAGTACGAGATCGTCAAGATCCCCGGCTCGGTGCTGATCCCCAAGGACCGGATCCTGTCCGGCGCAGCTTTGTCCGAACTACCGCAGGACAAGCAGATCGTCCTGCACTGCAAGTCGGGCGCCCGCTCGGCGGAGGCCCTTGCCGCACTGCACCAGGCCGGCTTCGCGGACGCCGTACATGTTGGCGGCGGGGTGCTGGCGTGGGCCCGGGAAGTCGACCCGAGCCTGCCCACCTACTGATCTGTCACCGTTGATCGGTAACGTCCCTGGGCGTGCTTCGGCGCGCCCAGGGCTGCCGACGTAGTTGATCACTCGATCGAGTGGGATCGCCCGTTTTGGCTGATTGAGCGGAACTGAGTCAATTAGTTGAGCGTTGCGCAGGCAAGGAAAAGGCGCGACCGACAAAGCACGCCGATCAAGCTGCAACAGGACGCCGTCGACCAGCGTGCTGATCGACCGAACGACCAGCACGCCGCATCGACACCCCTTCACTCGCGGGTCGCTGTGCCACCTGCGAGTGAAGGAGCGGTAGCGTCCCTGATCGTGTCCGTCACCTTGGAACCGCCTCCGGTACACGTTCGTGCGGCGTTCGGTGCCCGCGACAGCGAGCCGGAACTGATCGACGGCGGTCCGGTGTGGCGCTGCGGCGATGCCGCGCTGCGCCCCGCGACCAACCCGGCCCAGGCGGCCTGGGTGGCCGCGACCCTGGACGGCCTCCAGGTGGACAACGTCCGGATCGCCCGGCCGCTCCGGTCCACCGACGGCCGTTGGGTGGTCGGCGGCTGGGCGGCCACCCGATTCGTCGGCGGTCGCGCAGAGCCACGGCACGACGAGGTCGTGTCCGTCGCGGTGCGGTTGCACCAGGCCACCGGCGATCTGCCGAGGCCCCGGTTCATCGCCGCCCGCCGTGATGTCTTCGCCATGGCCGACCGTGCCGCGTGGGGCGAGGAGGAGGCGCCGCTGGACGCGGCGCTGGGCGGACGGTTGTTCGATCTCATGTCAGGGTTCTGCCGGCCCTACACCGTGAAGCCCCAGGTGGTGCACGGCGATCTGTTCGGCAATGTCCTGTTCGACGGCCCACAACCGCCCGCCATCACCGATTTCGTGCCCTACTGGCGACCCGCCGAATGGGCCGCCGCCGTGGTGGCCGTGGACGCGCTTGCATGGGGTGGTGCCGACGACGGCATTGTCCGGCGCTGGGAGCACCTGCCAGAGTGGCCGCAGGCGCTGCTGCGTGCGCTGCTCTTCCGCCTGGCGGTGCACGCACTGCACCCGCACTCCACGCCGCAGTCGCTGCGTGGTCTGCAGCGGGTGGCCGACCAGGTGACCGGCATGCTCTGACCCGCATCCGCCGCCTCACCACCGGAAGGGGGCGGCCGTGCGGGCAGGTTCAGCTACCGCCGTGGGGACGGCGACCCACTGTCCGTACTGCGCGCTGCAGTGCGGCATGTCGATGGTCGGCACGGTGACGGCTCCCCGTGACTTCCCGACCAACCGAGGCGGCCTGTGCCAGAAGGGCTGGACGGCGGGCGAACTGCTGGCCCCGTCCCGACGCCTGACCACACCGCTGCTGCGAGTCGACGGTGAACTGCGCCCGGTCGACTGGCCGACCGCGCTGGACTTCGTGGCCGACCGGCTGAACGCACTGCGCACCACGTACGGCCCGGACTCGATCGGTGTGTTCGGCGGCGGCGGCCTGACCAACGAGAAGGCCTACCTGCTCGGCAAGTTCGCCAGGGTCGCCGTCGGCACATCCCAGGTGGACTACAACGGCCGGTTCTGCATGTCCTCGGCGGCAGCGGCCGGTGTGCGGGCGTTCGGTATCGACCGGGGCATGCCGTTCCCGGTGACCGATCTGGACAATGCCGACGTCGTGCTGTTGGCCGGCGCGAACGTCGCCGAGACCATGCCGCCGTTCGTCGGCCACCTCACCGGCGCCGACCTGATCGTCATCGACCCCCGGCGCAGCGCCACCGCGGAACTGGCCGCCCTGCACCTGCAACCGGCGCCCGGCACGGATCTCGCACTGGCACTTGGGCTGCTGCACATCGCGGTCGCCGACGGCTACCTGGCCGCCGACTACGTCCGGGACCGCACGTCCGGCTTCGACGACGCCTGGCTGGTGGTCGCGGGCTGGTGGCCGGAACGGGTGGAGCGGGTCACCGGCGTATCGGTGGCCGACCAGCGGACCTGCGTGCGGATGCTGGCTGAGGCGAGCAGCGCCTACCTGCTCACCGGCCGGGGCACCGAGCAGCACGCCAACGGCACGGCGACCGTGTCCGCGTGGATCAACCTGTGTCTCGCACTGGGCCTGCCCGGCACGCCGTGGTCCGGTTTCGGCTGTCTGACCGGGCAGGGCAACGGCCAGGGCGGCCGGGAGCACGGCCAGAAGGCGGACCAACTGCCCGGTTACCGCAAGATCGACGACCCGGCCGCCCGCGAGCACGTTGCCGGCGTGTGGGGCATACCGGCCGACGACCTGCCCGGTCCCGGCCGCTCGGCCTACGAACTGCTGGACGCCATCGGCACCCCGACCGGCCCGAAGGCGTTGCTGGTGTTCGGGTCGAACCTCGTGGTGTCCGCGCCGAACGCCGGTCACGTCACCGACCGGCTGGCCGCGTTGGACCTGTTGGTGGTGGCCGACGTCGTGCTGTCCGAGACGGCTGCCCGGGCGGACGTGGTGCTGCCGGTGACGCAGTGGGCCGAGGAGGCCGGCACCATGACCAGCCTGGAGGGCAGGGTGCTGCTCCGCCAGCAGGCCGTCCAGCCTCCCGATGGCGTGCACAGTGACCTGGAAGTATTGCGGGACTTGGCAATCCGCCTCGGCCAGCCCGCCGAGCGGTTCCCTGCGTCGCCTGTCGACGTGTTCACCGAACTGCGCGCCGCGTCCGCAGGCGGTCCCGCCGACTACGCCGGTATCAGTTACGAACGGCTGCTGGCCGGCGACGCCCTGCACTGGCCGGTGCCCGACGTCGATCATCCCGGCACGCCACGGATGTTCCTGAACAGGTTCGGGCACCCGGACGGCAGGGCGCGCTTCGCGGCAGTGGACTTCCTCGGTCTGGCCGAGCCGTTGGACGACGAGTTTCCCTTGCACGCCACCACAGGCAGGGTGTTGCAGCACTACCAGTCCGGCGCCCAGACCCGCAGGGTGCCCGAGTTGATGTCGGCCGCGCCTGAGGTCTTTGTCGAGATCCACCCGGACACCGCGGCCCGTGCCGGTCTGGTGGACGGCGGTTTCGCGCTGGTGTCGTCGCGGCGCGGCCAGGTCCGTGCGCGGGTGCGGTGTGTGCCGTCGATCCGGTGGGACGTGGTGTTCCTGCCGTTCCACTTTCCCGGTGTGCAGCGGGCCAACCTGGTCACCAACCCGGCGCTGGACCCGACCAGCCGGATGCCGGAGTTCAAGACGTGCGCGGTCCGTGTGGAGCCGGTGTGACCGCCGCCCGGCGGATCGTGATCGTCGGCCACGGCATGGCCGGTGTCCGGCTGGCCACTGACCTGCGACGACACGATCCGAACCTGGAACGAGTCGCGGTGACGGTGGTCGGCGACGAGCCGCACGCCGCCTACAACCGGGTGCTGCTGTCCACTGTGCTGGCCGGCACGCTGGAACTGGCCTCCGTGCGCCTTGCCCCGACCGGTCCCGCTGTGGACACCCGGCTCGGTGTGTCGGTGACCGCGATCGATCGCCAGGCAAGGAAAGTGGAGCTGACCGACGGCTCCCACGTGCCCTACGACGCCCTCGTGCTGGCGACCGGCGCGCGCCCTCGGTTGCCTGAGCTGGACGGCGCAGACGACGGCAAGGCGCCGGGGATCACCACGTTCCGCACCAGGGACGACTGCGAGCGGATCGTCGCCGACGCGCGGCCCGGCCTGCCGGTGGCCGTGCTCGGCGGTGGCCTGCTCGGCCTGGAGATCGCCCGTGGCCTGGCCGGTCGGGGCTGCCTGGTGACGGTCGTCCACGCGACGAACCACCTGCTGGACCGGCAGGTGGACGCCATGGCCGGCCGCGTGCTGCGCAGGGCGTTGGAGGCCATGGGCATCGAGTTCCGGCTCGGCGCGACCGCGGTGGGCTACCAGCCGGGCGACGGCGTGAAACTCGCCGACGGCGGCCACGTGCCCGGCGAGTTGGTGGTCGTCGCGACGGGCGTGCTGCCCAGGACCGAACTCGCGCGTGCCGCCGGCCTGGCTGTGGACCGGGGCGTGCTGGTGGACGACGCGTTGCGCACCAGCGATCCACGGGTGCACGCGATCGGCGACTGTGCCCAGCACAAGGCGAGCGACGGGGGACTGGTGCAGCCGGCGTTCGACCAGGCAGCGGTGCTGGCAGCCCGGTTGACCGGCGCCGATCCGGGGGCGAGGTACCGGGGCACACCGGTGGTCACGCGGCTCAAGGCCCGGGGCATCGACCTGGCCGCGCTCGGCGACGTACGTGCCGATCCGGCCGACGAGCAGCCGCCGGGCGTCGAGGTGATCTGCGTGCAGGACACCAGCCGGGGCCGGTACGCGAAGCTCGTGCTACGGGACGACAGGGTGGTCGGCGCGATCATGCTCGGCCTGCCGGACGCTGCCGCCACCATCATCCAGCTGTTCGACTCGGGCGCTCCGGTGCCCGCCGACCGGTTGGCGCTGCTGCTCGGGCGAGCGTTGCCGGCCGCCACGGACACCGGCTCGGTCGGCGGCCTGGCCGATGGCGCGCTGGTGTGTCGGTGCAACTCGGTGAGCAAGTCCCGCCTGGTCGAGGCATGGCACTCCGGTGCCCACGACACCGCGGCGCTCACCGAGGCGACCAGGGCCAGCACCGGCTGTGGCAGTTGCAAACACCTGGTCAGCGACCTGGCCGACTGGCTGGCTACGTCGTCGGCGTAGCCCGCCCCACCATGCCGTCCACGATCGCCAGCGCGTGCGCCCGGCCGGGACAGGCGTGTGACCCGGCACCGAACGGCGCCTCGGTCAGGTTCACCTCCACGAGCGCGCCGTCCGGCGCCACTCGACGGGTCACCGGCACGGGTGGCTCGTCCGGGTTTCTGGCGAGCGCCTTGGTGGCGACACAGGCCTGCACGAGCAGCCCGATCCGGTTGGCGGTCGCCTCGTCCGGCACACCGCCACAGGCCGACACCAGCCGGTCGACGGCCTGGTCAGCCTCGTCGGTGATCGCGATGTGCGGTTGATAGCAGGCCGCCACGAGCTCGACATCATGGTCGAGGCCGGCCGGCAGCCCGAGCGCCTCGGCCAGTACCTCGACCGGACCGCCTGCGTCCTTCCGCAGCGAGTCCGGGTCGATGTGGGCCAACTCCTCGATCGCCAGCGCGCGCCTGCGTTCGTGCGTCGCGCCCCTGCTGAACCGGGGGACGCCGGCCCGCAGCCACGCCACACCAGCCCGCGCGTCGGGCACGGCCGGGACGTCGTAGTCCGGATTGGTCAGTACGGAGTGGCTCAACATGGGGTCAGGCTATGGCGGTGACGTCTCGGTCACCGCCGAAACGTCACCGCAATACGTCTGACATGACCGGTCCGGAGCATGGCTCGGATGAGGGAACCCGACGCGGTGCCGCCGCTGTCCGGCTACACGGCCGGGCTGACAGCGGAGTGGTGCGCGGAGGAGCTGAGCGGGCTGCTGACCAGGCAGGGCGCCGCCGTCGTCGCGCCGCCGACCGTCCGGCTGCTGGACGCCGCCGTGGCCAGGCAGGTGGACGTGCTCACGTTCACCGGTGCGCCCTCGGCGGCCGACGTGCTGCGGATCGCCGAGCGCAGCGGCCGACTGGACTCCCTTGTCGACGCCCTGCACCGGCGAACGCTGGTGGCGGCCTGCGTCGACGACGACTCGGCCGGCCCACTGGCGAAGCTGGGGGTGCCAGTGGTCCGGTCGACCAAAGGCGGTGTGGCCGCGCTGGTCGGCGAACTGGCCTTCGTGCTGCCGGCGCGGGCCGTTCGGCTGCGGGTCGGCCCGAGCACCGTGGAGTTGCGTGGCCAAGCCGCGTTGGTGGACGGCGAGTTCCGCCCGGTGCCGCGTGGCCCGATGGCCGTGCTGCGAGCGCTGGCCGCCCAGCCCGGCCGCGTGGTGTCCAGGCCCGCATTGTCGGCCGTGCTGCCGGCCGCGGGCAGCGAACACGCGGTCGAGGCGGCCATTGCCCGGCTCCGCGCGGCGCTCGGCGAGCCGCGACTGGTGCAGACGGTGGTCAAACGCGGCTACCGCCTGGCCACCGACCCGGTTGCGGCGCTGCGTTGACGGTGTGAGTCTCACCGACCATGACCTACGAGGTTGATCCGAGAGTGGATGCCTACATCGATCCGCTACCCGCGTGGCAGCAGGACATCCCAGCAGGTCAGGGAGTTGGTGCACGCGGCCGATCCCGAGGTCGTGGAGACGATCAAGCGCACCGTGCAGCCGTACTTCGTGCTGGAGGGCAACGTCTGCGCGCTGTACGCGGCCAAGGACCACGTGAACGTCTTCGTCTACGACGGCGGGATCGTGCCCGACCCGGACGGCATCATCACCGGCGGCCACGACAACAAGACCGGCAGAACGGTGGCGCTCCGCGAAGCCGAGCCGATCAACGAGAAGGCTCTGCTGGCCATGTTCCGGCAGATCATCGCCAACAACAGGGCAGGCGGCTGGCGCAAGCTCAAACGCGATGCCTGACCAGCTTTTTCGGGTGGGAGCACCGAACGGTCCGACGTTGCGTCGACGCAGTTGGGTGCGCACCCTGGCATGGACCGCGCGTTCACCATGCTGGAGTTCGCCCTGGCGCACCTTCTTGACCCAGCTCGGGTAGGCAGGGTGTTCGGTGTTCTGTCTTGACCGAACACCGAACACCGAACACCAGTGACACTGTCCGTATGGTGCTCGATGGCTCGGTCGCGCACGACGCCGTCCTCACCGCACTGGCGGCGGCGGGCCTGTCGGTGCGCCCGGGCGATGACCAGGCTGACCTGGTGGTCGACGTCGGTGGGGTGCAGCTCGATGTCGACATCAAGGTCGCGTCGACGGTGACTCCAGGATCGTTGCCCCGAGCGGTGACGCGACCCGCTTCCGGTTCACGCGCGCGTCTGTTGGTGGCTGACCGCATCGTTGCTGCCGCCCGCGACATTCTGAAACAGAATGGATGGGGCTGGTTGGACCTACGAGGCCATCTGCATCTCTCGGGGCCAGGAGTGCTGGTCGATACTGCTGTTCCGTCGTGGGAACAGCCGCGGGAGGCCGCGAACGACCCGTTCGTCGGCAAGGTGGCCCTGGAGGTCGCCTGCGAGCTGTTGATGAACCCGAACGAGGTGCCGGCGGTTCGGGAACTCGCCCGCAGACTGGGCCATTCCCCGAGTTCGATCTCGACATCCCTGCGCGCATTGCGAGATGCGGCTCTCGTCATCTCGGACGGCACGCCCGTGGTCCCAGAACTGTTCTGGGAACTTGCTTCCGCGTGGCGGCCCGAGGCTGTCGACGTCGCCCGAGTGGACATCATCGATGACCCCACCATCGCGAGTGCGCTCCGAACCGGGATCAGTCCGCTCAGTGACACGGGATGGGCGTTGACCGATACCCGAGCAGCCGCTGCCTACGGAGCTCCTGTTGCGCTGACGTCTGACTACCCTCCCGACTTCTATGTGCCTGACAGGGTGGCAGCGCATCGAGCGCAAACGATGTTGGGTGTGCCGTCTGTAAGGTCGACACGCGCGGCGACGATCCGTATCGCCCCTGTTCCCCAAGCCTGCGACCATAGGGTGTCGGTGCCGTCGAGTAGTCGATGGCCGTTGACTCATCCGTTGTTCGTCGCATTGGACCTGGCCAAGGACCCTGGACGTGGTCGGGAGGTTCTCGACGGCTGGACTCCGCCCGAGGGAACTGTTCGTGTCTGGTGATATGGCCTGGACAAAATGTCGCCGGCTGTAGGTCGGCTGGCGACACTCTTATCCATCTCCCCAGCGCTGGACAACCTGCGAGATCTCATCGGGCAGGTGGCAGGCTCGTGCCCATGATCGATGACCTGGCGAAGACTCACCTGCACGATCGCCTGCGCGGGATCCGTGAGGTGATGGTCGAGAAACTGGACGGCCTGTCCGAGTACGACATCCGCCGCCCGCTGACCGTCACCGGGACCAACCTGCTCGGGCTGGTCAAGCACCTCGCGACCTGGGAGGCCAGGTACTTCGGCGACGTGTTCGGCCGGCCCTTTCCCGAACCGCTGCCCCGGTGGGACGACGAGTCGCAGCACGCCACCGATCTGTGGGCGACCGAGCACGAGACGCGCGCCGGCATCATCGACTTCTACCGGCGGGTGTGCGCCCACTCCGACGCGACGATCGACGAACTCGCCATCGACGCGCCCGGCCACGTGCCGTGGTGGCCGACGCCGGACGTCACGCTGTTCAACATCCTGGTCCACCTGGTCACCGAGACCTATCGGCACGCCGGGCACGTCGACATCCTGCGCGAACAACTGGACGGCACCCTCTGGGCCGGCTACAACGTCGAGCAGGACGCGGCCGTCTGGGCGGAGCGGCACGCGAAGATCGAGCAGGCAGCCAGAGCGGCCAAGCCATGATCGATGAGTTCGCGAAGGCTTACCTGCACGATGACCTGCGGTGGATCCGCGATGGGCTGCTCGCGAAGCTGGACGGGCTGCCCGAGTACGACATACGGCGCCCGCTGACCCGCACCGGGACCAATCTGTTGGGCCTGGTCAAGCACCTCACGGTCACGGAGGCCCGGTACTTCGGCGAGATCTTCGACCGGCCCTTCGCCGAACCGCTGCACCGCTGGGACGACGAGGCCGCGCGCGGCGCCGACATGTGGGCGACCGAGCACGAGACGCGCGCCGACATTGTCGATCGATATCGGCGTGCGTGTGCACAAGCCGATGCGACGATCAACGCCCTTGCCATCGACGCCTCTGGTCACGTGCCGTGGTGGCCACGCCCGCACGTGAAGCTGTTCAACGTCATGGTCCACGTGCTCGCCGAGACCTATCGGCACGCCGGGCACGCCGACATCCTGCGCGAACAGTTGGACGGCAAGAAGGACAACGCGGAGCAGGACTGGGCGGCCCTGTGCGCGCAACACCTCACCCGGTCCTTCGATGGCGCGGCCAGGGCGGTCGACCAGAACTAGTGCTGACGCGTTTTGGTCTCGATTTCCGGGCACCAGACGTGCCAGCCGTCGCCCGTCGTGCACACGAATGCTTCCAGACGGCCGACCGATCCGGTCGCCAACGCGTCGGCCACCTGCTCGGTAAGCAGCGCCCTGCCATGACAGTCTGCGCAGCGCGGAGCCTCGCTGTACGTCACTCCAGGAATCATAGGTTTCCGGCGTTTGTGCCTTCTTGCCGCCACGGGACTCAGGCTCAGAACAGGCCGGGCGGGTCGTCCGGTGGTGGTGCCGCCACCACGTCCGACCACCGGTAGCGCTTCAGATCGACCCGTTCACCGTCGGCCAGCACGCCTTCCGCACGTAGCCGGGCCAGTTGTTCCTCGGTCAGGTGCGGCGCTGTCGTGCCACCGGCTCGCAGCACCCGGTGCCACGGCAGGTCGTGCCCGTCCTCGGACAGCACGCGTCCCACCAACCGGGGCGAGGGCGCTCCGGCTAATGCCGCGATATCGCCGTAGGTCGCCACCGACCCGGACGGTATCGCCATGACGATCTCGCGAATTCGCTCGTGGATGAGCTCGTCCATCGTTGCCCTGTCAGCTCATGAACCTGGTGATCAGTTCACCCGTTTCTTCCGGCCGTTCAAGATAGATCATGTGCCCGCAGTCCACGTTCACCAACTCGAATTCCTCGCCAAGTGCCAACTGACAGCCACTGATCAACGCGGGCGTCACGTACTGCTCACGCAGCGCCCGCACCAGCAGCATCGGCGTGCCCGGCCCCGGTAGCACCGGCACCCTGGTCATCTCGCTCCACGCCGTGGCCACCGATGGCTGCTGGTAGCGGAACCGCCAGCCGGCCTCGGTCTGCTCAAGGTGCTCGTTGACCTCGTCGGTCACGGCCTCGTCGGTGGCGGTCGGCCAGTCGTACCGCTGGGCCTGGAAGGCCTGCCGGGGGTCGGCGAAGGTCCGTTCCGGCAGGTTGGCCCGCTCCAGCGCGAGCGCCGGGTTGATGCCGACGGCCGGGTCGAGCAACAACAGTTTGCTCAACCGTCCGGGGGCCAGCCGGGCCAGGTGCAGCGCCACGGCAGCGCCGAACGAGTGCGCCAGTACCGGTACGGCGTCCAGTTTGTACCCGTCGATGACGGCCAGCAGGTCGGCCGCGTGCTGCTCCAGCGTCCACGGCGGGAACGGGAGCGACCGGCCGTGCCCACGCAGATCCGGCGCCAACATCCGGAAACCGGGCAGCCGGGTCTCGGCCAGCCGCCGCCACCGGCCACCGTGGCCGGTCAGGCCGTGCAGGGCGAGCAGCGGTACGCCGTCCGGCGGGCCGAACTCGTGGACGTGCAGGGGTGAAACCATGTGTCGAATCGTCGCATCGAGTACGGGCATCCCGCTGGTTTGCCGGTTCTTTCAGTCATCAAACGGGTCATCCGCGCCGGAACCGCCACCGCCCTCGACCGCGAGCGACGGGTCGATCAGGGCGAACCGGGCACCGGTCGGGTCGGACATCATCGCGACCTTGCCCAGTTCCGACGTGTACGCGGGGAACCGCAGCCGCGCGCCTGCCTCGTGCGCCACCACGACGGCGTCGTCGAACTCGCGGTCCAGCGGTGTGCGGAAGTGCGCGATCCACCGTGCCGGCACGTCCGGCGGAGTGCCGGGCATCATCCGCACCCGCCCGATCACCGAGTCCTCACCGACGTACCAGACCATGTAGTCGTCGTCGCCACCGTCACCGAACTGGCGGCCGGTGTAGCCGAACAGTTCACCGAAGTACTGGTCGGCCTGCGAGGCGAGATGGGTGATCAGTTCGGCCCACACCAGGGAGTTCGGCATCCCGGCGGTGAAACCCCAGTCCGGCGCCAGTTGGACGACGCCGAACGCGGCACCGGCGGGCGCCTCGATGATCGCCTTCAGCCCGACCTTCGGCACGCCGTGCGCGAGGTCGATGGTTCGGCCACCGAGCAACTCGGACTGCTTCACCGTCGCCTGGAGGTCCGGCGTGGCCAGGTAGACCGTCCAGTCCGGCAACGACTCCTCGCCGGGCCGGATCGCCGCGACCGGCTCGCCGACCAGCGTGGCCACGTAGTAGGGCTCACCGTCGGAATCGGTGCGCTGCTCGTACTCCCAGCCCATCACCCGCTGGTAGAAGGCCATCGCCTCGGTGGGCTGCGCCGTGATCAGTTCCAACCAGCACGGACTACCCGACAGGGGCGAAACCTGGCTCGGATACATCGCTACCCCCATGGTGATGTCCCTGCTATGGCTGGATCCTGGCACATATTCGCTGGGTTCGGGCCAGTCGCGCGACGGGCGGTCCGACCGGCGTGGTTCCATCGTCGGATGGCAGCACTGTCCCCGCGCACGGCCCAGCGGATCGCTCCGCTGCTGGTCCGGCCGCCCGCGCCGCGGCTGGACCCGCCGCCGCGCTGGCCGGGGGACGCCGCCAGGGTGCTTGCGCACACCGATGGCCTGCTGCGCGTGCTGGGCGGGCCGGGTACCGGCAAGACGACGCTCGCCGCCGACGTGGTCGCCGACCGGATCATGAACCAGGGCGCCGACCCGGAGAACGTGCTGGTGCTGACCGCGAACCGGCGGGCGGCGATCGCGCTGCGGGCCGCGATCAGCAGGCGGATCGGCGCCGCCACCCCGATGACCGGTCTGCGCGGCGCCCGCGAACCGCTGGTGCGCACCGTGCACTCGTACGCGTTCGGGGTGCTGCGGCTACAGGCCGCGCTGCACGGCACACCGCCGCCGCAACTGCTGTCCGGCCCGGACCAGGACGTGGTCGTCCGTGAGCTGCTCAAGGGCGAGGTCGAGGACGGTGCCGCCACCTGGCCGGAACGGCTGCGGCCCGCCCTGGAGGTGCCCGGTTTCGCCGACGAGTTGCGGGATCTGCTGCTGCGCGCGGCGGAACGCGGCATCGGGCCGGAGGACCTGACGGAACTGGGCCGGCAGCACGGCAGGCCGGAATGGGTGGCGGCAGGCGGATTCTGGCTGCGCTACGAGGAGATCACGCTGCTCCGGGGCGCTGTCGCGGGACACTCGGCCGCGCCGGCGATGGACGCGGCCGAACTGGTCACCAGTGCCCTGGTCGCCTTCGACACCGACGACGCGCTGCGCGAACGTGAACAGGCGAGGGTCCGGCACCTGCTGGTGGACGACGCGCAACAGCTTGATCCACAACAGTTTCAGCTCATCGTGCGGATCGGCAGGAGCGCCGACGAGTGCATCGTGCTCGGCGACCCGGACCAGGAGGTGTTCTCGTTCCGGGGCGCGGACTCCGACCTGATAGCCGATCTGGACCCGGCGGGCGACCGGACCGTCGTGCTGCACAGCGACCACCGGATGGCGCCCGCGATCCGGGCCGCCGTGCGCAGGCTGACCGAGCGGATGCCCGGTGCCGGCGCGCAACGCGAGTTGCACGGCCCGGACGGCGAGGAGGCCGACGCCGGCCGGGTGGACGTCCGGCTGTTCGCCTCGGCGGCGCAGGAGGCCGGTTGGGTGGCCGACCAGTTGCGTCGCGCCCATCTGCTGGAGGGCGTGCCGTGGTCGGACATGGCGGTGCTGGTGCGCTCGGCCGTGCTGGCGTTGCCGGTGCTGCGCAGGGCGTTGCTGGCCGCCGGTGTGCCGCTGGCCGTGCCGGGCGACGTGGTGCCGCTGGCCAGGCATTCCGTGGTACGGCCGTTCCTGGAACTTGTCCGGATCGCTGCCGGTGGCGCCACGCTGGACGAGGACACCGCGAGCATGCTGCTGGCCGGTCCGCTCGGTGGTGCCGATCCGCTGTCCATGCGGCGGCTGCGGCGTGGCCTGCGCAGGCTGGAACTGGCGGCAGGCGGCGGCCGGTCCAGCGGTGAGCTGCTGGTCGAGGTGATCGAGTCTGCGGACGCGCTGGCCGCCCTTGAGGACAGCGCCGCCGCGCCGGTGCGGCGGATCGCCGACCTGTTGGTGCTGGCCAGGGAGGCCGTTGCCGGCGGGCAGAGCGTCGAGCAGGTGCTGTGGACGCTGTGGACGGCCAGCGGGCTGGAGCACCGGCTGGTGCCGCAGTCGGCCCGTGGCGGTCCCGGTGGTGCACACGCGGACCGGGACCTGGACGCGATCCTGGTGCTGTTCGACGCCGCCGCTCGCTACACCGACCGGTTGCCCGGCGCCGATGCCGCCGGTTTCGCGGATTACCTTGCGGCACAACAGATCGTCGGCGACACGCTGGCCCCCTCGGCGCCGCTCGGCGACGCGGTGGCGCTGCTCACCGCGCACGCCTCCGTCGGCCGCGAGTGGTCGGTGGTGGCCGTGCCAGGGGTGCAGGAGGGCCAGTGGCCGGACCTGCGGCTGCGCGGCTCCGTGCTGGGCGTGGAGGCCCTGGTCGACGTGCTGGCCGGGCTGGACGTGGACCCGCACACGCTGTCCGCCACCGCTCCGCTGCTGGCCGAGGAGCGGCGGCTGCTGCGGCTGGCCGCCAGCAGGGCGAAGCGGACGCTGCTGGTCAGCGCGGTGCGTGGCGAGGACGAGCAGCCCAGCCGGTTCCTCGACGAGTTGGACGGCACGGTGAGCGACCCGGACGCGGTCGAGCGGCCGGTGCTGCGCCAGCAGGAGCGTGGCCTGCTGTTGGCGGACCTGGTCGGCGAGCTGCGCAGGGTGGTCGGCTCGGCCGATGTCGAGCTGGGCAGGCGCTACCGGGCCGCCAAGCAGTTGGCCAGGCTGGCCGAGGCCGGTGTGCCCGGCGCCGATCCGGGCACCTGGTACGGCCTGCCCGAGGTGTCCACCGACGAGCCGCTGCTCGGCTCGGCCGATCCCGAGGTGCGGGTGTCGCCGTCCACCGTCGAGGTGCTGTCCACGTGCCCCCTGCGCTGGTTCGTGGAGCGGCACGGCGGCACCGACATGATGGAACTGCCCGCGATCACCGGCAGCCTGGTGCACGCGCTGGCCCAGGCCGCCGCCGAGGGCGCGACCCCCGGCGAGCTGGTCCAGGCGCTGGACACCGCGTGGGCCGAGGTGGACGCGGGTGCGCCGTGGTTCTCCCGGCGGGAGCGGCTGCGGGTGCGGCGGATGCTGGACAGCTTCGTGCGCTGGCTGGCCGAGTCGCGGGCGGAGTTGACGCAGGTCGCCGTCGAGAAGGACATGGACGTGCGGCCGGAACGCAGGCCGGGCGGGCCGTGGCTGCGGATGCGCGGCCGGGTGGACCGCCTGGAGGTGGACGCCCAGGGGCGGCCGGTGGTGATCGACATCAAGACCGGCAAGGTGCCCCCGACCAGGGCGGCTGCCCGTGAACACCCGCAACTGGCCGTCTACCAGCTCGCGGTGTCGCTCGGCGCGTTCGGCGAACTGGACGTGTCGACCGAACCCGGTGGCGCCCGGCTGCTGTACGTGGCCAAGGAGACCAAGCGCGGGGCCACCGAACTGGCCCAGGAACCGATGGACAAGGAAGCGTTGCAGCACTGGCTGGAGGTGGTGCGCGACGCCGCCGAGGCGTGCATCGGGCCGAGCTACCAGGCGGCCGAGAACGACGGCTGCGACCGGTGCCCCGCCCGCACGAGCTGCCCGCTGCACGACGAGGGCAGGCAGGTCGGCCAGTGACGCTCGTCGGTCCGGGTGTCATCGCGGCAGAGTTGGGATTGCCCGCGCCGACACCAGAACAGTCCGAGGTGATCTCGGCGCCGCCCGAACCGACCCTGGTGGTGGCCGGTGCCGGTGCCGGCAAGACCGAGACGATGGCCGCGCGGGTGGTGTGGCTGGTGGCCAACGGCTTCGTCACGCCCGACCGGGTCCTCGGCCTGACGTTCACCCGCAAGGCCGCGCGTCAGCTGTCCGACCGGGTACGGGCCCGGCTGCGCAGGCTGGGTGGCTCGCAGCTGATCGAGCGGGTCGACCCGACCGGTGAGCGCCGGCAGACGGTGCTGACCAGCGAACCGACCATCCTGACCTACCACGCCTACGCGGGCCGGATCGTGTCCGAGCACGGCCTGCGGCTGCCCGTCGAGCCGGGTGCGCGGCTGCTCACCGAGACCGCGGCGTGGCAGGTCGCGCACCACGTCGTGTCCACCTGGGCCGAGGACATCGACACCGACAAGGTGCCGCCGACGATCACCGGCTACCTGCTCAAGCTGGCTGGCGAGTTCGCCGAACACCTGGTGGACCCGGATCAGTTGCGGGCCCACGCCGAGCGGCTGACCACGATCATCGAAAGCGCGCCGAAGGCACCGAAGCAGCGCGACGGCATGTCCGAGAAACTGCGCGACATCCTTGCCGCACAACGGTTCCGCGTCGAGCTGCTGCCTCTGGTGGAGGCCTACGCCCAGGCCAAGCGCAAGCTCGGCTCGCTCGACTTCGCCGACCAGATGGCGCTGGCCGCCACCCTGGCCAGCGACCACGAGGAGGTCGCGTTCGGCGAGCGGGAGCGCTACGGCGCCGTCCTGCTGGACGAGTACCAGGACACCGGCCACTCGCAGCGCGTCCTGCTGCGTTCGCTGTTCGGCCTCGGCACTCCGCTGCCGGTCACGGCGGTCGGCGACCCCGCCCAGGCCATCTACGGCTGGCGTGGCGCGAGCGCTGCCAACCTGCCCCGCTTCACCACCGACTTCCCTCGGATCGCCAGCGACCGGACCCGTGCGCCCGCTGCTCGGTTCGGCCTGCTGACCAGCTTCCGCAACCCCGCTGAGGTGCTGGAACTGGCGAACCTGGTGGCCGCTCCGCTGCGCAGGGCCGGGCTGGACGTGGACGACCTGCGGTCCCGTGACGACGCCCCGCCCGGTGACGTGGCGTGCGCGCTGCTGCCCGACATCCGCCAGGAACGCGCCTGGCTGGCCGCTGCCGTCGCCCGTCGGTGGCGGGCCGGCATCGAGGAGACCGGGGAGCCGCCGACCGCCGCCGTGCTGGTCCGGCGCAGGGCCGACATGGCCGACCTGGCGCAGGCGCTGCGGGCCGAGGGGATACCGGTCGAGGTGGTCGGCATCGGTGGCCTGTTGGCCGAGCCGGAGATCCGCGACCTGGTCAGCACGCTGCGGCTGCTGGTCGACCCGCTGGCCGGCACGGCCGCCATGCGGCTGCTCACCAACTCGCGCTGGCGGCTCGGTGCCGCTGACCTGGCCGCACTGTCGCGGAGGGCAGGAGAACTGGCCGGCGACAACGGAAGGCGCGTCACGAAGTCCACAACGGACAGTCCGATCGCCGTGGTCGCCGACGCGATGCCGACCGAGCACGCCGAGCAGACCGGCCTCGCCGACGCGCTGGACGACCCCGGCGAGCCGACCGTCTACTCGGTGCCCGGCTTCGGCCGCATCGCCGAACTGGGCGACGAACTCGCCGCCCTGCGCCGCAGGCTGGAGGTGCCGCTGCCGGAACTGGTCGCCGACGTCGAACGCACTCTGATGCTGGACATCGAGGCCCTGGCGCGGCCCGGTGGCGTCGGCCGGGTGCACCTGGACGCCTTCGCCGACGTGGTCGCCGAGTTCGCGGCGGCCAGTCCGTCGGCGACGCTGCCAGCGCTGCTGGACTATCTCGGTGTCGCCGAGCGGGCCGAGGACGGCCTGACGCCGGGCGAGGTGCAGGTCGCCGACAACAGGGTGCAGATCCTCACCGTGCACGCGGCCAAGGGCCTGGAGTGGCAGGTCGTCGCCGTGCCACACCTGGTCGAAGGCATCTTTCCGGGCAAGCGGAGATCGTCGTCCTGGCTGAAGTCGATCACCGAACTGCCGGCCGACCTCCGTGGTGACGCCGATGACCTGCCGGCACTCCGGCTGCCGAACGACTTCAACCGCAAGGAGATCGAGGTCGCGCTCCTCGCGCACGACGAAGCCTTCGAGGCGCGGCGGCTGGTCGAGGAGCGCAGGCTCTGCTACGTCGCGCTCACCCGAGCCGAGCACACGCTGCTGGTGTCCGGACACTGGTGGGGCGAGAGCGGCACCAGGCCACGCGGCCCGTCCACGTTCCTGCACGAGATCCACGCGGGCCTTGTCGTGTCGCCGACCGTGGGCATGATCGAGGAGTGGGCCGACCGGCCGGACGAGGACGCGGAGAATCCGCTGTCCGAGTACGCCCGCACCATGCAGTGGCCGGCGGATCCGTTGGGGGAGCGGCGATACTCGCTGACCGAGGGCGCCGAACTGGTCCGGGCCGCGATGGCGACGGACCAGTCGGGTGACGACGAATACGACGAGGACGGCTGGGCCAGGGACGTCGATGTGCTGCTGGCCGAACGCGCTGCGGCGGCCAACCAGCGCGAGCGGGTGCTGCTGCCCGCACAGTTGACCGTCAGCCAACTCGTCGAACTGGCCGACGACCCGGACGGCCTGGCCAGGAGGCTGCGTCGGCCGCTGCCGTTCCCGCCGAACCCGTCCACCCGCCGGGGCACGGCCTTCCACGGCTGGTTGGAGCAGCGGTTCTCGGCGAGTCGACTGCTCGATGTGGACGAGTTGCCAGGCTCCGCCGACCAGGACGACGTGCCGCCGGACACCACGTTGACCACGCTGCAGGACGCGTTCCTGGCCAGCGCGTGGGCCGACCGCATGCCCTACGACGTCGAGGTGCCCTTCGAGACCGAGATCTCCGGCGTCACGGTGCGCGGCCGGATGGACGCCGTGTTCCGCGACGACGACGGCGGCTGGACCGTGGTGGACTGGAAGACCGGGGCGCTGCCCGACGACGGCCGGATACCCGCGCTCGCCGTGCAGTTGGCCGCGTACCGGCTGGCCTGGGCTTCGCTGTCGAACACGCCGGTGGACCGGGTGCGTGCGGTGTTCCACTATGTGGCGCACGACAACACCGTGCGACCCGTGGACCTGTTGGACGCGGAAGGACTGCGCCGACTGCTCGCCGCTGTGCCTGACAACACAGAGGTACCGGACGGCTCAGAGGTACCGGAAAGCTGAAACTAGCTCGCGTCCCCACAGGACATTTGCGGAACGTGCTCACCCTTGACGACCCGGTCGTAGAGCACTTCCTGCAACCAGCGCCCGTACAGCGACGGTCCGAACTCACCGGAGCGGTCCTCCGGTGGCACAACGACCTTCGCACCGGTCTCGTCGCTGCCGGCGACGACACCGACGCCGTAGTAGTCCAACTCGCTCAGACTCAACGGCCACGGGTCGTTGACCACCGGTTCGGGCAGCACGACAGCGCACGGCGCGAGACTGATCAAGGTGCCGCACGCGGTCAGGGCGCGGTCCGGTTCGGATTCGGCCACCAGGATGCCGAGCAGTTCGACGGCAGGCAGGGGCGTGCGATCCAGGGGACCAGGGTTGAACCAGGTCCGGAACCATGACGGATCGGGCTGGGGCGGCCAACCGTTCGACCGGCGCCAGCGATCCACTTCCTCATGGACCCGAACCACAGCGGACACCCGGTAGCCCAGGACGCCTACGTCGGGAACGACGACGCCGCGCCAGCCAAGTGCGGACGCGGCGTGCTGTGGCGATAACGGCACGTGCACAGCATAGCGTCCCTGGGCGTTCTGTCGACACTAAGTGGTTGATCCCGGTAATACCGATCATTGACAGTTGATCACGGTGACCACTCGGGACCGTTGACACGCAACGGTTCCGTGCCGTTCGGCGGGGCCGCCGGGCCGCTGTGCAGCCGCTCCGTCGGCGCGGATGGATCAGTGTGGACAGGCAGCAGCAGCCGGAACACCGCACCGGTCGTACCGGGCTGCGGCGCCTCGCAGCTCAGCTCGCCGCCGTGCGCGCGGGCGAACCCCCTGGCGATGGACAGGCCCAGCCCGGAGCCACCGAACCTGCGGTCCCGCCCGGTGTCCAGGCGCACCATGCGGTCGAAGATATGTTCTCGGTCCCGTGCCGGAACGCCGGTTCCGTCGTCGGTGACGAGCAGTTCGGCGAACGGGCCGACCTGGCGTAGCCAGATGCCGACGTCCCCGGTCGGTTCGGTGGCATGCCTTGCGTTGTCCAGCAGATTGGCCACGATCTGCGTGATCCTCGACTCGTCGGCCCGGACCGTCAGCGCGGGTCCATGCACCTGCACGGTCAGACTTGGTGCCAACACCCTGATCCGGTCCGCCTGCACGTCCGCCAGCGCCCGCAGGTCGACCGAGGTGGCGGAGAGCTCGATGCCGGCGTCGATCCTGGCCAGGTCGAGCAGGTCGTTGACGAGCTGGCCGGCGCGCTGGGATTCCCGCACCAGCAACAGATGCAGTCGATCACGCTCCTCCTGGTTCGCCTCCGGCGACTGCTGGAGCACCGCCTCGGCGACCGCGGCCACGCCGGCGATCGGCGTGCGCAACTCGTGTGCCGCGTCCGCCACGAACCTGCGGGTGCGCTCCTCGGACGCCCGCGACGCCGCCTCTGCCGTCCTGGCCTGGTGTTCCGCGCCCTCCAGCGCGTCCAGCATGTCGTCGAACGCGGCGGCCGTCCTGCCCAACTCGGTCTCCGGCCGGGTCGGCGAGAGCCGTGTGCCCCGGTCGCCCCTGGCGATCGACCTGGCCAGGCGGGTCATCACGTCCAGCGGGGCCAGCGCGAGCCGGACCGTGACGACGAGCACGATCGCGGTCAGCACCAGGGCGGCGAGCCCGACCAGCAGCAGCACCCTGCGCAGCTGGGCCTGTGCCTGCACGATCGCCGACGTCTCCGCGACCAGGGTCAACCTGGCCCTGTTCAGCGGACCACGAGACTTCAGCGTGATCGTGGCCTGACGGGTCGAGGTCTGCGCCGGCACCCGGACCGGCAGGCTGCCCAGCACTCTGCCTCCTGCCAGCACCAGCCGCGCACGCACGCTGTCGCTGTCCACCCTGTTCATCAGCATCTGCGGGGTGACCTGCTGCTTGGCCAGCAGCACGGCGACCTTCTCGTGATCCACGAGTACCGCGTTGAGGTCCCTGTTGGTCTCGGCTGCGAACACGGCGTCCACCACGAGCACCATGCCCAGCACCACGACGGCCAGCACGATGACGACGAGCAGCGTCACGCGCCTGCGCAGCGAGCCGGTACGCAACTGGTTCACGGCTCTTCCTCGCGCAGCACGTAGCCCAGGCCACGCACCGTGCGCAGCAGCCGGGGACCGTGCGCCTCCAACTTCCGGCGCAGGGCGCTCACGTGCACCTCGACCAGGTTCGGGTCGTAGTCCTCGTAACCCCATACCGCGGTCAGGATCTGTGTCTTGCTGACCACCCTGCCGCGCTGCGCGGCCAGGTACTCCAGCACCCGCAACTCGGTCGCCGTCAGGTCGACCGGCCGGCCGCCGAACATCACGACGCCGGACTCAGCGTCCACCACCAGGTCACCCACCTGCACGGTGGAGGGCGTGCGGCCCAGCCTGCGCAGCACGGCGACCACCCTGGCCACCAGTTCGGCCAGCACGAACGGTTTGACGACGTAGTCGTCAGCGCCGCCCTGCAGGCCGCGCAGCCGGTCGGGCACCCCGTCCCGCGCGGTGAGCATCACCACACCGGCGTTGGTCGTCCTGCGCACCACGTCCAGCAGTGTGAAGCCGTCCCGACCGGGCAGCAGCACGTCCAGCACGACCAGGTCCGGCCGGAAGCGCTTCAGATCCTGTTCCAGTTCCCGCCCGTCGACCCGGCCGTGGGCGTCCAGCCCGTTGTCCCGCAGCGCGGCGCACACCGCCACGTTGATGGCTTCTGCGTCCTCGATGACCAGGATGCGGGCTTTCGTCACGGGCCCATTCTGCTGGCCACACCGTTCAAGAGCAGGTAAAACGACGTCGGCCTTCAGCGTCCGTTCAGGTGCCCGCCAGTACCCCTGACCGACGCGGGCGGGTGTTCGGCCCGTCCGTCTGCCATCCTGCTTGGGTGACGGTTGCACTGGAACCGGCCAGACGGCGCCTTGTCGTGCAGGCGGCCGTGGGTCTGGCGTGCGTCGCCATCGTGGTCGTCGGACTGTGGATCGTGGCCGGCTACGCCGGCTCCCACAACTCCGCGACCAGCGGTGACCGCCGGACCCAGGCCACCGTCACGACAACGGCGTCCTGTGTCGGCGCCGATACCCAGGACGGCATCTCCTTCACCCTGGACGGCAGTGCCCACCAGGCGAAACTGGACGGCTGCGGACACCAGAAGGGCGAGGCCATCAGCGTGCTCGTGCCGGCGGGCTTCGCCAACGGCGCCGTGCTGGAGCCGTCCGACGCCGCTCCGGGCGACTCGTCCGGTGTGTCCCATCGGGTGGCGTTCATCCTGTTGATCGTCGCCACCGTCGTCGGCGGCCTGTTCGGCTACCGGTTCTTCCGCACCAGGGGACAGCGCGCCGAGAAGCCGGTCCGCAAGCCCCGGTCGAGGCCGACCGTCGACGAACCGGACGACGAGGACTACCACTCCGAGATCCGGCCCGCTGCCCGCAACCATGATCCGGACGCCACCGGCGTGGACTGGTTCGAGGACTCTTCCGCACACATGTCCCCGGTTCCGCCACCGGCTGACTTGCCTGAGCGTGCCGACAGGACGTGACCGGTCGGCGACCACGTAGGCTGCCAGTATGCCCTTGCCCGAGCTGCACAGGTTGACTCTTGCCAACGGCCTTCGTGTAGTGCTCGCCCCGGACCGCACCAGCCCGGTCGTCGGTGTGAGCGTGCACTACGACGTGGGATTCCGGTCCGAGCCGGAAGGCCGCACCGGGTTCGCGCACCTCTTCGAACATCTGATGTTCCAGGGCAGCGAGAGCCTCGAGAAGCTGGCGCACTTCCGCCACGTGCAGTCCTCTGGCGGCACGTTCAACGGATCCACCCATCCGGACTACACCGACTACTTCGAGGTGCTCCCGTCGGCCGCCCTGGAACGCGCGTTGTTCCTGGAAGCCGACCGGATGCGCGCTCCCCGGATCACCGAGGAGAACCTGCGCAACCAGGTCGACGTGGTCAAGGAGGAGATCCGCCTCAACGTGCTCAACCGGCCCTACGGCGGATTCCCGTGGATCTCCCTGCCGGCCGTGCTCTATCAGACATTTCCCAACGCGCACAACGGTTACGGCGACTTCACCGAGCTGGAGCAGGCCAGCCTTGAGGACTGCGCGTCGTTCTTCGACACGTTCTACGCGCCGGCCAACGCCGTGCTCACCGTCGCCGGTGACTTCGACCTGACCGAGGCGCAGGACCTGGTGCAGCGGCACTTCGGTGACGTGCCGGCCCGCCAGGTGCGGCCCCGCCCCAGCTTCGACGAACCCGCGCCGACCAGCGAGTTGCGCAGCGAACAGGTCGACCAGCACGCCCCGCTGCCCGCGCTCGCCGTCGGCTACCGGCTGCCCGACCCGGTGACCGACCTGGACAGCTACCTCAACTACGTGGTGCTGTCCTCGGTGCTCACCGATGGCGACTCGGCCCGGCTGCAGCAGCGGATGGTGCACCAGGACGCGATCGTGACCGACATCGGCACCGGCTGCGGTGTGCTCGGCTCGCCGCTGGACGCGCGTGATCCGGACACGTTCACCGTGACCGCGATCCACACCGACGACGTCGAGGCCGACCGTGTGCTCGGCGTGCTGGACGAGGAACTGGACCGGCTGGCCGGCCAGGGACCGGACGCCGACGAACTGGCCAGGGTCACCGCGAGGTGGACCGCCAGCCTGCACCGCGACCACGACCGGATCGTGTCCAGGACGCTGGCCTTCGGCAGTCTGGAACTGATGCACGGCAAGCCGGAACTGGTTGCCGAACTGCCCGAGCGGGTCGCCGCGGTGACCGCCGAGGACGTTGCCGCGGCCGCCAAGTCGATGCGTCCGGACGGGCGTGCTGTGCTGATCCTCAAGCCGGCCGGAGGTGCCGAATGACCACCACGTCAGAAGCCGGTCAGCACCGGACGGCCGAGCAGATCGGCCACACCGAGCAGGGCCCCCGCCCCGTTCCCGCATTGGGGTCGCAGCGGGTCGCCATCCAGCCCGACACGCTGGACACCGTGCTGGACAACGGTTTGCGGCTGTTGGTCGTCCGCCAGCCGTCCGTGCCGATGGTCGAGGTGAGGCTGCGGATCCCGTTCGGCAGCGACGATCCGGCCCGCCCGGCGACCGCCGAACTGCTCGCCGAGACGATCTTCACCGGCACCGCGAAGCGCAACCGCGTGCAGGTCGACACCGATCTCGCGGTGGTCGGCGGTGAGCTGGGTGCCGGTGTCGACCCGGAGCGGCTGACCGTCGTCGGTAGCGCGCTGGCCAGCGGTCTCGATCGGCTGCTGGACGTGCTGGCCGATGTCCTCACCGGGGCCGCCTACACCGATGACGAGGTCGGCCGGGAGCGTGAGCGGCTGGTCGAGCGGATCACCATGGCTGAGGCCCAGCCCGGCGTGATCGCCAGGAAGGCGTTGCAGCGCAGGCGGTACGGCGATCACCCGTTCGCCCACGAGATGCCCGAGTCGGCTGATGTCGCTGTCGTGACGCCCACTCAGGTGCGCGAGTTGCACCGCGACGCCGTGGTGCCGCGTGGCGCGGTGCTCGTGCTGGTCGGCGACATCGACCCGGCGGGCGTCGCCCGGCTGGTCGGCTCGGCGCTGGCCGGGTGGCAGTCTTCCCGTTCGGCAACCGGCATGACCGCGCTGCCCGAGGTGACCGGTGGCGACCTGCTGCTGGTGCACCGGCCCGGTGCCGTGCAGTCGCAGCTGCGGCTGTCCGCGCGGGCTGTGCCCAGGACCGATTCCCGGTACCCGGCGCTGCAGTTGGCGAACCTGGCGTACGGCGGTTACTTCTCGTCCCGACTGGTGGAGAACATCAGGGAGGACAAGGGCTACACCTACCACGCGCGGTCCGGCATCGAGTTCACGTCCAGTGGCGGGAGCCTGCTGCTGGACGCCGACACCGCCAGTGACGTGACGGCGGCGGCGCTGTGGGAGGTCCGGTACGAGTTGGGCCGGTTCGGTCTCGTGCCGCCGAAGGAGTCCGAAGTGGAGTCCGTGCGGCAGTACGCGATCGGTTCGCTGCTGACGGCGATGTCGTCCCAGTCCGGGTTGGCGTCGCAGTTGGCCGGGCTGGCCGGTGTCGGGCTGGATGCCGAGTGGCTGCGTGCACATCCAGGGCGACTGGCTGCCGTGACCGTCGAGCAGGTGGCCGAGGTGGCGTTGGAGTTCTTCGCGCCGACCGCGTTCACCGGGGTGGTCGTGGGGGACAAGGACAAGTTGGCGAAGCAGATGGCGGCCATTGGTGGTGTGGAGTTGCCGTGACAGCGTTCCAACTGCACGGGCCGCCGTTGTTGTCGAGGTCCACGGTGCGTCGGACGGAGCCGTTGTTGGGCGATCCGGACGCGCAGGTGAAGCTGTGGCCCGAGGGCCGGTTGCTACTGGTGGACCAGGCGGGTTGCGTGCCGGTGCGCGCGACCCGACTGGTGTACCAGCGTGCGGGGGACTTCGCTGATGCTGTGCCCTCCGGCGCTGTGCTGTTGGGTGAGCAGGACGGCGTCGGCTACTGGGCACTGCGGCACTCGCGGGACGGCGAGTCCGAGCGGCAGACGTGGCGTGTGTGGGAGGGCCCGGAGCCGACCGAGGAAGAGCAGTGGCTCGACCTGCGCGCGGTCGGCGGGTTGCTGGACGACACCGATGCGGGTCTGTTCACCACAGCCATGGCGGTGTTGAACTGGTACCGGATCGGGCAGTTCTGCGCGAAGTGCGGCTCGCCCGTTCAGCTGGTGCGCGGAGGCTGGGCGTCGCACTGCACGGGTTGTGGGCGTGAGGAATATCCTCGCACCGACCCGGCGGTCATTTGTCTGGTGCACGACGGCGAGGGCGAGAACGGGTCGCACGTGTTGTTGGCCAGGCAGCCGTCGTGGCCTCGTGATCGGTTCTCGGTGTTGGCCGGGTTCGTCGAGGCCGGTGAGTCCCTTGAGGACTGTGTGGAGCGCGAGATCGGCGAGGAAGTCGGTCTGGCGGTCCGCGACGTGCGGTATCTCGGGAACCAGCCGTGGCCGTTCCCCCGTTCGCTGATGGTCGGCTTCACGGCGGTGGCAGACCGGTCGGCGCCGTTGTTATTGGCCGATGGCGAGATCGCCGAGGCGAAGTGGGTCAGCAGGGAACAGGTTCGGCAGGCCTTGGCCGGCGGCGGCAAGGTAGAAGGCTTCGGCCTGCCAGGCGGAGTCTCGATAGCCAGGCACATGGTAGAAGCCTGGGCCCAGGCGGAGTAGTCAACGACCGGCCGCCAAGTCGGAACAAGCCGTTTGCTGTTCCGACCTGGTCGCCTAACTCGGAATAATGCTTTCGTTATTACGAGTTGGGAGGCGCTGTGGACAGCTGGCCGGCACACCGTCATGTGGTGCGGCCGTGGCGTCAGAGGCAGCGGGGCGGCAGCCGGGAAGACCGGACGTTGACGCAGGTCACGGTGTCGCTACCGCCGTTGATCGCCGCGCGTCCGGTGCCGATCGACACGCCCCTGGCGGCCGAGATGGAGACTGCGGTCGCGAAGCTCGTCGCCCTCGATCAGGGCTATGGTGACCAGCTTGAGACCTTGGGGCTCGAGGCCAAGGCACTGCTGGCCGCGCATGCGGCTCTGATGGCCGATGATCCGTCCGAACATGGCTACGCGGGACGGTGGCGCGATGTCGAGAACTGGATCGGTGGCAGCGACTACTCGCCTCGCAACGCGCTCTACGTCCCACCGCCACCGGACGCTGTCGCCGGGTACGTGGACGATCTCCTCGGCTTCGTGCACCGCGACGATCTGCCGGTGTTGGCGCAGGCCGCAGTGGCGCACGCCCAGTTCGAGTCGATCCATCTTTTCACCGATGGCAACGGACGCATCGGCCGTGCATTGATCACGCGATCCTGCGGCGTCGGCGCGTGACGACCCGGGTGGTAGTGCCGCTGGCCTCCGCGCTGGTCGCGGTTCGGGAGCGCTACTTCGGCCTGCTGGGGTCCTATCGCGACGGCGATCTGGCACCGTTGGTCAGCTCGTTCGCGTCAGCATCGCGAATCGCCGCGGCGGAGTCCCGTGTCTCGGCGGGCAGGCTGGCCGAGATCCCGCAGGAGTGGGCCGACATGGTCGGCCGGGTGCGCGCTGGCAGTGCCGCCGCGAAACTGCTCGCCGTGCTGCCCACCCGACCCGTGCTGTCGGCGGAGGACGCCTGCGCTGCCGTGGGTGGACCGGTCAGCAGTGTGTACGCGGCGATCGAGCGGCTGTACGCGGCCGACGTACTGCGTCCGCTCACCGAGCGTAAGCGGAACCAGGTCTGGGGTGCATCGCTCATTCTTGATGAACTCGACGACCTCGGTGCGCGTATCGGCCATGCTGCGGCTGGACTGCGTCAGACCAGCTGAACGTAGCCCCGACGGGTGTCTTCCCATGATCTCTTCGCCGGGCGGCCACGCCTGCCATCAGCTACTTTCTGTGCGTCAGCGGTCACATAACAGGGATACGGATGAAGCAGAGCAAAGCACTCGCGGCTGGTACGGCATTCGCCGTCGGCGCAGCGTTCGCCGTCGGCGCAGCCAGCCCCTCCACGGCCGCGACCACCGGGCCAGGCCCTCAACCGCTCACCCCACAGGTGATCGCCCAACTCACCCAGGGCCCGAAAAAACCGGTCATCGTGCTCCTCCGCGACCAGCACCCGGAAGCCCAGCCGAACGCGGGTAACCGCATCGCCGCTACCCGGTCCGACCAGCGCGCTCTGGTCGCCCAGGCTCGCCAGGCCGGCGCCACGAACGTCACCCAGTTCACCGTCATCAACGGCTTCTCGGCCACCGTCACGGCTACCGAGAGCAACTACCTGGCGAGCAGTCCCCAGGTCACCCAGGTCGTCCCCGACCTGCCGATCAAGCTGGCCGACGACCCCGCCCGGACAACAGCGACAATCCCCACGACCCCCAAGGCCAACCCGGGCGTCTGCTCCACCGACCCCAAGAAGCCACTGCTCGAACCGGAAGCCCTGCAGGTCACCCACGACGCCTACACGGACGCCAAAACCCCGCAGGCGCAACAACTCGCGACCGGCAAGGGCGTGAAGGTGGCCTTCCTGGCCGACGGCATCGACACCAACAACCCGGACTTCGTCCGCCCGGACGGCAGCCACGTCTTCACCGACTACCGCGACTTCACCGGCGAGGGCACCAACACGCCCAACGACGACCGCGAGGCCTTCGGTGACGCCAGCGCCATCGCCGCTCAGGGCAAGCAGACCTACGACCTGTCCACCTTCGTCAGTCCCAGCAACCCGCTGCCGAAGAACTGCGACATCCGCATCCTCGGCATGGCCCCCGGCGCTTCGCTGGTCGGCCTGAAGGTCATCGCGTCCACCGGTTTCGGCTCGACCTCCGGCGTCGTCCAGGCCATCGACTACGCGGTGAACGTCGACCACGTCAACGTGATCAACGAGTCGCTCGGCGCGAACCCGTACCCGGACAGCGGCACCGACCCGTTCACGCTGGCCAACAACGCGGCCGTCGCGGCAGGCGTCACGGTCGTCAACAGCTCGGGCGACGCCGGCTACGGCAACACGGTGGACAGCCCGGCCAGCGACCCGCGGATCATCAGCACCGGTGCCTCCACGACCTACCGGATCATGGCGCAGACCTGGGACGGCCTGCCCGGCTTCAAGGGCACCTGGGACAGCGACAACGTCTCGGCCATCAGCTCCAGCGGCTTCACGCAGAGCGGCCGCGTGTACGACCTGATCGCGCCCGGCGATCTCGGCTGGGCACTCTGCTCCACGAACACCGCCATGCACCTCGGCTGCACCAACTATCTGGGCAAACCGTCACCCATTCAGGCGTTCGGTGGCACCAGCCAGGCCGCGCCACTCACCGCGGGCGCCGCCGCACTCGTCATCGAGGCCTACTCGGCGACCCACAACGGCGTGAAACCGACGCCCGTCCTGGTCAAGCAGATCCTGACCAGCACGGCGACGGACAACTACGACCCCGCCCAACGCCAGGGCGACGGCCTGCTCAACGCACTGGCCGCCGTGCGGGCCGCGAAGTCCATTTCGGACGGCAGCGGGGCTCCGAAGGCACAGGGCAACGGCCTGCTGTTCGGTCAGACCCAGCTCGACGCGACCGGCGCGCCGAACAGCCCGCAGCACTTCAGCCTCGCGGTGACCAACGTCGGCGCCACCACCCAGACGGTGACCGGCCACGGCAGGAGCCTCACGCAGACCCTGTCCGACCAGCAGGGCAGCGTCCTGCTGGACACCACAGCCCCGTCGAACATGCTGAGCAGGGGCGGTTCGCCGGACAACTCGGTGACGAAGACGTTCACGGTCGCGCAGGGCGCCGACCACCTGGACGCCTCGATCGCCTGGTCCGACCCGACCGGCGACCCGGCGACGCTCATCCTGCTGGACCCCAAGGGCGCCTTCGCCGGCTACTCGTTGCCGCAGGCGTCCGTCGGACCGGACTTCGGCCACGTCGACGTGCACTCGCCGATGGCGGGCACGTGGACCGCGCTGATCTACCGCCCGCACACCACGGACGGGTTCGACGGGCAGGTCAACTACGAGTTCACCACCACGCGATACGCCAAGTTCGGCACGGTGACCGGCAACCTGACCCTCCCGCCCGGCCACACCGGCACCCTCCAGGTCACGGCGAACACCCCGGCCCAACCAGGTGACATGGCCGCCGCCGTCGAGGTGGACACGGCGGCCCACCAGCGGTTCGCCGTGCCGCTCGTGCTGCGCAGCCTCGTGCCCACCAGCGGCACGTTCACCGGCGTCCTGACCGGCGGCAACGGCAGGCCGGGTGCCGCGGCGCAGACCAACACGTTCAAGTTCGACGTCCCGGCGGGCAAGAAGGACGTCGACGTCAACGTGACGTTGCAGGGCAACGTGAGCCAGGGCGTCCTCGGCTACCTGATCAGCCCGGACGGCCAGGTCCTCAGCCAGGCCACCAACGTGCAGTCGGTGGACGACAACGGCACGCCGACCGAGTTCAGCAGGTCGCTGCAGGGCTACAAGCGCAGTCCGCTGCCCGGCCGCTGGACCTACGTCGTCGTGTTCCAGAACGCGGTGAGCGGCGCCACCACCCGGGAGCCCTTCGCCGGTCAGGTGCGGTTCAACCTGGTCGACGTCACGGCGGACAACCTGCCGAAGCCGAAAACCGTGCTACCGCAGGGCAAGCCCGTCACCGTGACGGTCCACGTGCGCAACACCGGCGCGGCAACGGGTTCGTTCTATGTGGACGCTCGGACCTCGAAGTGGACCGACGCCCAGCTGATGCCGAACGCGTCAGCGGCCAACGTTCCGCTCACACCGTCCGCGACCATGGGCTACCTGGTGCCACCGGACACGCAGCAGATCACCGGCATGACGACCGGCTCCGTGCCGGTGTCGGCCGATCTCGCCCCGAACACCGGTGCACCCGAGCACCTGTCGCCGCCCGGACCGGGCAACGTCGCCGTCGTGTCGGACTCGTCGCCCGCGATCAGCCAGGGCCTGTGGCTGCTGGAGGCCGACCCGGTCGGCCCGTTCGCAGGCCCGAACACCGGCATGGTCAACTTCGCAGCCGTCGCGCACACCCAGTCGTTCGATACTGCGACAACGGCGTCCACCGGCGACTACTGGCTGGCCAGCGTCCAGGCCCAGCCGTCCGCGTTCCACCCGGTCACGGTCGACCCCGGCGAGAGCGGCACGGTCACGGTGACGATCAAGCCGAACGCCCCCAAGGGCACGGTCGTCACCGGCTGGCTGTACGTGGACGACACGTCCCTGTCCAACAACGCGGGTGACGAACTCACCGCGCTGCCGTACAGCTACACAGTCGGATAAGCCAGAACGACCACTGAGGGCCGGCCCATACCAGGGCCGGCCCTCAGTTGTCGGTGTGCATGAG
>DASXYT010000005.1:0-2958 GCA_036502345.1 Pseudonocardiaceae bacterium
CGCCGTAGTCGCGCTGGATCTGCTGGAGCGCCCGGGTGAAGTTGTCGTGGCCGAGGATCTGCCGCAGCGCGACGTAGGCCGTGCCGGGCCGGGTGTAGGTGGAGCTGCCCGAGAACAGCGAGGCCGGCGTCGGGTCCGACGGGGCGCCGGTCCAGAAGCGGCCGGTGCTGGCGTAGTTCTGGTTGAAGATCGTCACCAGGGCCTGCTCGAACGCCGCGTCACCGGCCGCGGTGCCAGGGCCGCCGGCCGCCGTCTGCGCCTTGCGGGCCAGGAACAGGTACTCGCCGAGCGTGGCCAGGCCCTCCTTGAAGAACGTCAGGTTGTAGTTCGCCTCGGAGACGTTGTCGCCCCACCACTGGTGCATGTTCTCGTGGTAGAGCGTCTGTAGGCCGACCTTCCCGCCCTCGAACGTGATCATCCCCTGCATCTCCTCCTCGAAGCTGGCCGAGGGGATGCCGATCAGGACGCCGTCCGACCGCCACGGGAACCGGCCGTTGAACTGGGCCTGGAAATCGGTGATGTCCTGCTGCTGGGACATGATCGCGAGGTTGGCCTGCTTCTGCGCCGGCGCGATCGAGCTGGCCTGCACCTCGTAGTAGCGGATGCCGTCCGTGCCGAGATGCGAGGTCAGGTCGAACGAGCCGACGCTGCTCTCGACCAGGTAGTTGGCCATGGGCTTGTCCATGCGCCAGTGGAACGTGGTCGATCCACCCGGGAAGTTCCGGTCCGGACGGTGGTGCGTGGTCGAGTACAGGATGCCGTTGGCCACCGCGGTCTTGCCGGCGTTGACCGTGTCGTAGAAGTCGTAGGTCGGCTTGGCGCTCGGGTGGTTGTTGAGCGGCATCCAGTCCTCGGTGCCCAGCGGCTCGGTCGTGACGAAACCGCCGTCGCCGGGCGGGTCGTCCGAGCGGAACCAGCCGTCGGTTGTGCCGTCTCCGTCGAGGTGCACACCGGGCCGGCCGGTGTAGTTCACGGTTACCCAGAACGGTTGACCGGGATAGATTGGCCGTCGTGGCGTGACCACCAGCTTGTTGGCCGGGCAGGGTTCGCCGTTCTGCGCGTTGACGTCGTCGGCGGTGAGCTGGGGTGAGCACGCGGGGGGTAGCGGGTTGTGCTGCGGCCCGCCGACCGGGTTGACCTGAGATGCCTGGTGGGCAAGGGGATTCGGGTCGTCCTGGCCCTTCGGATCACCCGGGTAGGTCGGCTGCACGAACCGGAACGACGCGGGCGAGCCGTTCACCGTGATCGACTGCACGGACAGGTCCGGACCGTCGACCGGGTTGGCCGCCGAGTGGCGCTCGAAGTCGAGGCTGAAGTCGGTCAGGCACTGGGTGGCCCGGTCGGTCAGCGTGACGTGGTTGCCGGGCAGGAACTTGTTGCTCGGTGCGTCGTAGACGAGGTGGACGTCGGTGTGCACGCTCTGGTAGCCACCGTTACCCACGTCGGGGTACACGTGATCGCCGTAGTGCGACAGCGTGCGCGCACCGGAACCGCAGTGCCAGGGGTTGCCGTGCGCCGGCTGGGCGGCGGCCATGGTTGGGGCCAGCCCCAGCACAAGCAGCGAACCGGATACAGCAGCGATACCACGGATCATTGGCTCTGTCTCCTAGGGACGATCCCGGTCGGTGGGCTTCATAGGCACCCCGCCGCTGGCGTTCACCGGGCGGTTGGCGGTTCGCGGCAGCTGCGTCGCGGTGAGCGGCGCCTGCGCGCTACCCGGGTACAGCAGCGTGTTCAGGACGAGCCGCTCCTCCTGCGTCGTCCACGAGCGGAACCACGGATCGAAGCCGAACAGGACCGCGTGGCCGGCGCCGAACGGCTGGTCGACGACCGCCGGGCGCCCGGGCAGGTTGGCGTTGGCCTTCACCTCGTAGCCGTAGCAGTTGCCGAATCCGGCCGGGCCACCACAGTCGCCGGCCGGACCGAACGTCGCGACCGCCGTGGCCGCCGGGATGGTGCTGCCATTGCCGGCGAGCGTAGCCGGGTCGAAGTTCGGGTCGCTGTTCGACTCGCGGTAGATCCAGCCGCCGGCATCCATGCCCCAGGCGACCGGATTCGCGGTGTTCCAGGTCGCGTCGAACGTCGACCCCGGCGTGCTGATGCCGCTGATCTGATTGGTGTTCAGGGTCGTGATACCGGCGTTGCGCGCGCTGGTGGCCCCGCCGGTGCTGGTGCCGAGGAACGTGCCGCCGGCGTTCACGAACGCCTGTACGGCCTGCGCCGGCGTACCCGCCGTCCCGACCGGAGTGGTAGCCGAGATCGTGGCCGACGGATCGATCAGCGCCGTGTAGCCGCCGCCTTGCAGGGCGCCGTTGGCCAGATCGGTCGCGGTCAGCTGGGCGATCTGCGAGGTCGGGACGCCTTCGCGCTGCGTCAGGTCGAACATCGCCTCGCAGTACGCCGTGGTACGGCAGTAGCCGTCGCCGGTGCCCGGGAACGCCGGGTTGGTCGGCACGGCGGCGCCGGCGTAGATCGCGATCTTGGGCGCCCGGACGGGGGAGTGCGCGACCGGGTAACCGCCCAGGCCGTGCACCGGGACCTGCCACTGGTCGGCGTCCGCAGCCAGGCTGGGTAGTGCGATGCCCGAGACGAGCGCCGCACCGCTGGCGAAATGCGTTCCGTCGGCGTCGAAGGCGGTGGTGGCGCGGGAGACCGAAGCGCCTTCGCCGATCAGCTGGTTCACCATCGCCAGCGCGGTGGACGAGTCGGTGTTGAATGCGTACACCGGGTAGGAGTGGCGCGGGGCGTCGCCCAAAGCCGGCGAACCGATCAGCCGCAGCTTGGCATTGTGCGGCAACTGCCGGGTGAGGAAGCCGTCGCCGGAGAGGCCGCGCAGCAGCGAGTACGACCAGGTGACCTCATCGTAGAAGTAGTTGAACGGCAGGTACGGGTTCTCGCCCAGCACGGCCTGGATCCAGTGCTTGGTGCCCTGCGCCAGCGGGATGTACAGCGTGCCGG
>DASXYT010000006.1:0-10746 GCA_036502345.1 Pseudonocardiaceae bacterium
CCGCCGCTGGCGCGCCGCCGCCGCAGGGTCTCGCGCAGGGCGTCCGCGCCAGGCAGCCGTTCGCCGACCGCGTCGAAGACCACCACGTCGACCCAGCCCTCGACCAGCGCGAGCAGTGTCTCCAGCCGGGTCAGTGCCGCCTTCTGCGCATCGGTGGTCTGCGGTTCCAACAGCCCCGAGGACATGGCTTCCTCGATGGACTGCGGGTTGGCCGGGTCGACCTTGCTGGCCAGCTGCTCCAGCGCCGACGTGTCGACCGTGATGCCGTGCGCGAACTCCTCGACGGTGGCCAGCAGCCGCTGCCGCAGCCACGGCACGTGGGTGAACAGCCGGTGGTGGACGGCCTCCCGGGCGGCAAGGAAGATCATCACCTCACGGGCCGGGCGTTCGAGGCCCGCGGTGAACTTCTCGATGTTCGCGGGCAGCAGAGCGGCCACGCCCTCGGCACCCAGCGGCAGGCCGACCTCCGTGGACGTCAGCACCTCCGAGCCGAGTTGCGCGAGCGCGCCACCGAGCTGCGAGCCGAAGGCCATCCCACCCATCTGACCGACGATCGACAGCAGCGGACCGGCGGCTTCCTTGGCCTCGGCGGGCAGCGCCTCGACCCAGGCGCCGGACACCCGCCTGGCCACCGGGTCGCACAGCCGCTGCCAGGTGGCCAGCGTGTACTCCACCCAGTCGCGGGCGGACCACGCCTCGACCTTCTTGGCACCGGCCGGGAGCGTCGTCACCGGATCGAGCCACTGCTCAGCGAGGTGCATCGCCTCTTTGACCTGGGCGAGGTCCTCGGCGCCGGCACCGCCCAACCCGGACGGGGTCAGGCGTTGCACGGCGATCTGCTTGGCCAGGTCGTAGTTGACCGGACCGTCGGCGTTGCCCGCCTGACTGAGCATCTGCCCGAGCTGACTGAGCATCTGCCCGAGCTGGCCGAAGTCGAATGCGCCGCCCCCGCCCAGGGGGTCGTTGCCACCTTGGCCGGACGGCGTGTTCTCGCCGTCTTTGTCGGGGTCCGGCATACCGAACCCGAACGGCAGATTGTTCATGTGTCCACGGTACGCGGAACGCGCCGGCCCGCGCCGAGAACGGTCACGTGCCGCCACCTGGTTTATACGCAGCTACCCGTACGCTGTCGATCCGTGAGTGAGCACGGGGAGAGCGAGGCGGCCACAACAGCGGACCGGGAGCCTGCCGAAGCGCCCAGGGCCGATTCGGATGCCGGCCCGGCCGCGGCACAGCCGGCCGCCGTCCCGCCGCCCGCCCGGCCGTCGCGGGGCCTGAGCCGGCGGACCTGGACCCTGGTGTTCAGCCTGGTCGTCGTGGTGGTGCTCGGCCTGATCGGTGGGTTCGTCCAGGTGCCCTACGTGGCCCTCGGCCCCGGCCCGACCTACGACACGCTCAGCGCGGTCGGCGGCACGCAGGTGGTGGCGGTCAGCGGCAAGCAGACGTTCAAGACCAGCGGCCAGCTACGTATGGTCACCGTCTCCCTGACCAACGACGTCACCCTGTTCGCCGCCCTCGGCATGTGGATCAGCGGCAAGTACGCGCTCGCGCCGCGCGAGGACTACTTCTCTCCCGGCGAGTCGGAGCAGCAGGTCGAGCAGCAGAACGTGCAGGAGTTCAAGGACTCGCAGAGCGACGCCGAGGTGTCCGCGCTGCGCTACCTGCACTACCCGATCAGCGTGGTGGCCCAGGAGGTCGTCTCGAAAAGCCCCGCTGACCAGCGCATCAAGCCAGGCGACAAGCTGGTCACGGTGGACGGCAGGAAGGTGGCCAGCGCCGAGGCCGTGCAGAACGCGCTGGTCGACACGAAGCCGGGTCAGACCGTCGACATCGTCGTGCAGACCGGTAGCCAGGCGCCCAGGGACCTGAAGATCAAGCTGGGCAGCAACCCGGACCGCAAGCAGGGCTTTCTCGGCATCACGCCTGCGTCGCACGCCGACGTGCCGTTCAAGATCACCATCAGTCTGAGTGACATCGGCGGGCCGTCGGCCGGCCTGATGTTCGCGCTGGCCGTGGTGGACAAGCTCACGCCGGACAACGTGAACGGCGGCATGACCGTGGCCGGCACCGGGGAGATCGACGACCAGGGCAATGTCAGCCCGATCGGCGGCATCCCGTTCAAGCTGGTGGCCGCCCGCGACGCAGGCGCGACTGTCTTCCTCACGCCGGCCGACAACTGCTCGGAGGCCGAGACGCACGTGCCGGCCGGCCTGCGGCTGGTGAAGGTGACGAGCCTGAGTTCGGCGATCAAGGAGTTGGCCGACCTGAAGGCCGGCCGTCCGGTTCCCGGCTGCTGAATTTCTCGCTCAGCGCAATTACTCGCGCAGGGTCTCTTTCAGCGCGTCCACCAGGTTGGGTGCCAGTTCGGGGTGCTCCACGATCTCGTCCGGGCTGTCCCGGTCGCCGCGGACCCGCAGCACGCAGGCCGCTGAGCCGTCCCGCAGCACACCGGCGACCAGCCTGGCCTCGCGCCGCTGCGGGTGCTCCATGGCGATCCTGCGCATCCGCTCCGTGTCGGCGTCCTGACCAGCGCCTGCCACGCCCAGTTCGGCCTCGGCGTCCGGCGGCAGCACCACGATCTCCTGCACCAGCGCGCAGCCGCTGACGGTCTCCGGCCAGACGATGCCGGCCAGCGTCTCGGCCAGGTCGTCGCCGGGCAGCGGTTCCTGGGCGACCGGGGTCAGTGAGCTCGCGGTGTCCACCTGACCGTCCAGTTCGGGCTGCCTGGCCAGCAGGTCGGCCGTGGCGACCAGGGCGAACAGCTGCGGCGGCTGGTCCCACCCGCCTGTCGCGGCGAAGTCCTCGACCTCGCGGATGACCTGCGGCAGTGACGCCGGCGGCGGGGACGGCCGAGCCGGAGTGGCTGGGTCTGACATGCAGCCATCGTCCCATCGTCGCCACCAGCCCCGAACCCGACCGGCCCCTTCGCAGCGGCCGACACGGGAACCGAACACGGCGTCCGTAAAGTTGACAGGACAGCGGGTGAGCGGCCTGCTGCCCGTGCAGGGTTCGTCGGCCGTGGTCATTCGTGTGGAGACCTGTTCGACGTACCCGACTCAGGAGCGTGTCCAAGTGGCCACTAGGCCCTCGGCCGGACTGCCGAAGCTGTCGCGCCGCAGCCGAATCCTGCTCATCGCCGGCCTGATAGTGCTGATCTTGCTGATCACCGGCGGCCGGCTCATCGACACGTATGTCAACTGGCTGTGGTTCGGCGAGGTCGGGTACCGGTCGGTGTTCAGCACGATCACGATCACCCGACTGGTGTTGTTCCTGGCTGTCGGCGTGTTCGTCGGCGGAGCGCTGTCGCTCAACATGATCATCGCGTACCGGAGTCGGCCGGTGTTCGTGCCGGTCACCGGCGTGGACGATCCGCTGTCCCGCTACCGCACGGCCATCGTGCGGCGGCTGCGGCTGGTCGGCATCGGGATCCCGGTGGTCATCGGGTTGATCGCCGGCCTGTCGGCGCAGGGTGACTGGCAGCTCGTCCAGCTGTTCATGCACGGGACGAAGTTCGGCATCACCGACCCGCAGTTCGGCAACGACATCGGGTTCTACGCGTTCACCCTGCCGTTCATCCTGTGGCTGAAGAACTGGCTGTTCATCGCGGTCACCATCGCGTTCTTCGGCGCGCTGATCGCGCAGTACATCTTCGGCGGGATCCGGCTGGCCGGTCGGGGTGGCCAGCTGTCCGCGCCGGCTCGGGTGCAGCTGGCGCTGCTGATCGGGCTGTTCGTCCTGTTGAAGGCGTTCGCGTACTTCACCGACCGATACGAGTTGCTGTCCGCCAACGACAACGCCAAGTTCACCGGTGCCACGTACACCGACCTGAACGCGCTGCTGCCGGCCAAGCTCATCCTGCTGTGCATCGCGGTGTTCTGTGCGCTGGCGTTCTTCTCCGGGGCGTTCCTGCGCAACCTGCAGCTGCCTGCGATCGCGCTGGTCCTGCTCGTGCTGTCCAGCGTGCTGATCGGCGCCGCGTGGCCGGCCATCATGCAGCAGTTCTCGGTCAACGCGAACGCGCTGCAGAAGGAGCAGGTGCCGATCCAGCGCAACCTGACCGCGACCCGCCAGGCGTACGGGCTGACGCCGAACAAGATCGACAACATCAGCTACGACCCGGCCAAGTCCAATCCGACGCTGGCCCAGGTGAACGCGGACACGTCGACCATTCCGAACGTCCGGGTGCTCGACCCGAACGTGTTGTCGCCCACGTTCACGCAGCTGGAGCAGGGCCGCAACGTCTTCGGCTTCCCGCCGAACCTGAACATCGACAGGTACACGATCAACGGCAAGACCCAGGACTACGTGGTCGCGGCCCGCGAGATCAACCCGGCCAGCCTGCAGCCCAACCAGCAGGACTGGATCAACGAGCACCTCGTCTACACGCACGGCGACGGGTTCGTCTACGCGCCTGCCAACCAGGTCGCCAACGGCGCTCAGAACGCGACTGGCAGCGGCGGGTACCCGGTGTTCGGCGTGAGCGACCTGAGCAGTGACGGGCCGATCAAGGTCAGCCAGCCGAGGATCTACTACGGCATGCTGGACAGCGACTACGCGGTGGTCGGCGGTTCCGGCGCGCCGCGCGAGTACGACACCGACACCACTCGCTACACCTACAGCGGTCCGGGTGGCGTCTCGCTGTCCAGCTGGTTCAACCGGATGGCGTTCGCGTTGCACTACGGCGAGCGGAACTTCCTGTTCAGCGATGCGGTCGGAGCCAACTCGAAGATCATCTTCAACCGTAATCCCCGGGACCGCGTCGCCCAGGTGGCGCCGTGGCTGACGGTGGACGGCGACCCGTACCCGGCGGTCGTGACCGACAGCGACGGCGCCAACCGGATCGCCTGGATCGTGGACGGCTACACCACGCTGGACAACTACCCGTACTCGCAGAAGATGCAGCTCGGCGATGCCACGAACGACTCGCTGACCGGGGTGGCCAAGCAGCCGGAGACCCAGATCAGCTACATCCGTAACTCGGTCAAGGCCGTGGTGGATGCGTACTCGGGCAAGGTCACGCTGTACTCGGTGGACGACAGCGACCCGGTGCTGAAGGCCTGGGAGCAGGTGTTTCCCGGCGTCGTGCAGCCCTCCAGCGCGATTCCCGCGCAGCTGGAGGCACACTTCCGCTACCCGGAGGACCTGTTCAAGGTGCAGCGGCAGTTGCTCACCACGTACCACGTGAACAACCCGCAGGACTTCTACTCCAGCAAGGGTTTCTGGAGCGTCCCCAACGATCCGACGACGAACGCGGACGGCACGACGACGACTACGGCGGGTACGAATGCCGGTGGTGTGCAGGACAACGAGCTGAGCCATCAGCCGCCGTACTACGTGATCGCGCAGGCACCGGACCAGAGCAAGCCGACGTTCCAGTTGACCAGTCCGCTGACCGCGTTCTCCCGACCCAACATGGCCGCATGGGTGTCGGTTTCGTCCGATCCGGCCACGTATGGGCAGTTCACGGTATTGAACTTGCCTATCAACACCCAGACCCAGGGCCCTGTGCAGATGCAAAACCAGTTCGAGTCGACCCAGCAGTTCACTGAGAGCAGAACTCTGTTCAACAACGCCGCGGTGAAACCTCTGTTCGGCAACCTGTTGAATCTGCCGTTGCTCGGCGGACTGTTGTACGTCGAGCCGATCTACATCGAGCCCAGTGGCAGTGGCGGGTATCCACAGTTGGCCAGTGTGCTCACCGGGTTCAACGGCAGAGTCGGCTTCGGCACCAGCCTGAGCGCCTCGCTGACCAACTTGTTCACCGGATCGGGTGGTACGACGCAAACGCCGCCAGGCAGCGGGTCCACGTCGACGACAACGACCCCGCCAACGACGACGAGTCCACCGTCCAACTCGGCGCCGCCGGCCGGGCTGAACAAGTCGGTGAGCGACCTGGACAAGGCATTGCAGCAGCTCAATGCCGCCCAGAAGTCCGGTGACTTCACCGCGATCGGCAATGCCTACACCGCACTGGGCGCCGCAATCGCGGAGTTCAACGCGGCAAAAGGCAGCGCGTCGACGAGCGCGACGGCGCCGACCGCGCCGGCCTCACCCACACCGGGACGGTAAAACCGCTGGTGGCGGCCCGATTTGCATCTGGCCGCCACCAGCCGGTAGGGTTCTAATTACCAACGCGGGGTGGAGCAGCTCGGTAGCTCGCTGGGCTCATAACCCAGAGGTCGCAGGTTCGAATCCTGTCCCCGCTACCACTGCGAAACGGCCCGCCGGAGATCCTCCGGCGGGCCGTTTCGTTTGCTGTGGAGCAGTTTCAGCTCGGTGCCCAGACGTTCGGGTCGTTGTCGGAACGGCTTTGCCGCACTCGACGCCGCACGTCTTCGATGACGCGAAATGTGTTGTCCGACACAGCCCGCACGTCCATTCGAGGGCCGAGACCGTGTTGTCGTGACTTGGTGGCGCAACTTCCAGCGTGCGCAACACCGAAGGCGTACCTCGGTCGTCCTCGCCGAGTACGCGGACCTGTTCGTCCAGGACGGACCGCGGCCCAGCCACGGCGTAGGAGCGGTTGCACACCAACGCCAACAGGTTCGCGGTCTGCGTTCCCTTTTCCGCGGAATGGGCAGACTCGTCGCCCGTGCGACCGTCCGCGGGTGTTGGTAGATGTCCTCGATGGCGTCGGTGGTGGCGCGGCCGGAGAAGCAGCAGTCGAGGAGCGCCAGCCGGGATGACTGCGCACGATTGCAGCCCCGGAGGGTGTGCGAAACGGCCGGGCCTGATGCTTCCCCCATCAGGCCCGACCGCACGTTCAGTGTAGCACAGACTCGAACACCTGTTCGAGTCGTCAGCTGCGGTAGTGCTCGACCTCGTCCGCCGGCCGGGTGGTGGCCGTGTTCGGGTCCTGGCCGAACTCCGCCTTGGCCCGACGCTGGCGCAGCAGGTCCCAGCACTGGTCCAACCGCACCTCCAGTTCGCGCAGCCGAGCGTGCTCCGCCTCGCTCAGCCCCGGCACGCCGACCGCCTTCGCGCGCAGTTCGTGCTCCTCGGCGATCAGGCCATCGATGTTGTGCAGGATGTCCTTGTTATCCATCCGCCCATCATGCCGCGAATCGATTTCCGCGGGTTGGTGGACCGTTGTACGGTCCGCTTGTGAGTGAGGACGGCAGCGAACTCGAGGCCGCGGGCGTGGTCCGGCTGTTGGCCGAACCGGCCCGGCTCCGGGTGTTCTCAGCGCTGGTGCTCGGTGCGGCCACGCCCGCCGAGGTGGCCACCGCGACCGGACTGGACATGCGGGACGTGCTGGCCGGTCTGCGCAAGCTGGCCGACGGCGGGCTGGTCGACCTCACCGGTCAGCGGGCCGCGCCGGTGGCACAGGTGCTCAGCGACCTGGCACGGCAGAGCGCCCCTGTCGCGGCGCGGGAAGACCTGGGCTACAGCGACGAACGTGTGGCCGCCGTACTGCGCACGTTCGTCCGAGATGGCCGGTTGCTGAGCCTGCCTGCCCAGCGGCGTAGGCGGATCGTCGTGCTGGAACACCTCGCCCAGTCCTTCGAGCCTGGAATCTCTTACTCGGAGGCCGAGGTCAACGCGGCGCTCAAGGCATGGTCGGCCGACAGTGGCGTGGACCACGTGAGTCTGCGCCGGTATCTGGTCGACGAGGACCTGTTGCGTCGGCTGGACGGCGTGTACCGCAGGAGCGGCGGCTGGACCGACGTGTCGGCCTGATCGGACCCGTCCACACCGGACGGTCAGACCGCCACCGCCATGCCTTGATCACCGACGATGTACTGAAGTGTTATCGGGTCATCCCCGTTTTCACTTCCAGTGCGCCACCATGAACTGGGCGCACTTCGGCGAGCAGACGCGGTAGTCGCCGAACACCTTGCGGTGCCGCCGGAGCTTCTTGCCGCAGCCCTGGCATTCGTCGTAGCCCGGCTGGCCCCCGGTGGCCCAGGATCGGGCACCCCGGACCATCTTGTGCTCTGCCATCTTGGAGTTCCACAGCAGACCCATCGCGCACCTCCGCAACCGATCTGATGGACGAAGTGCCCACCAAAAAGATGGTGCGGTGTCCAGCGCCGGAAGGCGCCTTGTCAGTCCAGAATCCACCAGTTCGCAGTAGTCTTCCGTCACCCGGCCGGAGGATCGGCTACCTACCGTGCTGGTGATTAATCCGCTCAAGTCCTTGCCGGATGGATCTTAGCGAGTGTGGATTCGGTACCGCCGTTCGAGTTGATCTGGTGGCTTGCGGCAGAGGAGTTGGCGTTCTGACTGCTCCACTCGGCGTAGTCGCAGCATCCTTGCGATCAGCCACAATGGACAGAACCGCAGGCCACTGTGGACAGCGAGCCTCCGGCATGGCACGGTGGAGGATGTGTCAGATCTCAACGCAACGGCAGCAGCCCTCCTCGGCCTGCTGCACGAGGGTCCCCGAACGGGTGGCGACCTGGTGACCACGGCGCGCGAGCGGTTCGGTTCGTTCTTCAGCGTCACCCGCAGCCAGGTCTACAGGGAACTTCCCGTTCTCGCCGAAGCCGGTCTCGTCCGACTCGGCAAACAAGGTCCCCGATCGAGTCAGCAGTACGTCATCACGGCGGCTGGCAAGAAGGCGTTCAAGGCATGGCTGATCAGTCAGCCGGGCCCGGACCACCTGCGCAGTCCGCTGATCCTCCGCGTGGTGCACGCGGCATCCCTCACCGCCAAGCAGCGGGCGGACCTGGTCACCTCGGCCAAGGCCTCCTACGCGGCACAGCAAGACGCCGCGCGGTCCGCCGTCAAGGAGGCTGAGGACCCCTACGGCAAGGCCGTCGCGGAGTTCGCGGTGGCTCACACCAGGGCGGTTCTCAAACTCCTGGACGCGGTTCCGACCGGCTGACCTGGACGGTTCTGGGGGCAGCACACCAACGCACAACAAACTGGACGACCGCCGTCGCCGCCACGGTGACGGCGGTCGTCCAGTAATCTCGCAGCGTGAATCCGGACGTAGCAGCGGACCTCAAGGAACTGTCCAACACCCTCGGCAGCATCGAGGCGGTGATGGATGTCGCCGCCTTGCGTAAGCAGGTGGCGGACCTGGAGGAGGAGAGTTCGCGCCCGGATCTGTGGAGCGACCAGGAGAACGCGCAGCGGGTCACCAGCAAGCTGTCGCGGGCGCAGGGTGAACTGCGGAGGGTCGCTGAGCTGCGGCAACGCCTCGACGACCTGACCGTGCTCTACGAGTTGGCTGAGGACGAGGACGACCAGGGCAGCCTCGCGGAGGCCGAGGTCGACCGGACCAAGCTGCGCAGGGACATCGACTCGATGGAGGTCAGGACCCTGCTCTCCGGCGAGTACGACGGCCGGGACGCGCTGGTCACCGTCCGGTCGGAGGCAGGTGGCGTCGACGCAGCCGACTTCGCCGAGATGCTGATGCGGATGTACCTGCGCTGGGCGGAGCGGCACGGCTACCCGACCGAGGTCTACGACACCTCCTACGCGGAGGAGGCCGGCATCAAGTCGGCCACCTTCAAGGTCAGCGCCCCCTACGCGTACGGCACGCTCTCGGTCGAGCAGGGCACCCACCGGCTGGTCCGGATATCCCCGTTCGACAACCAGGGCCGCAGGCAGACGTCGTTCGCAGGCGTCGAGGTGGTGCCCGTCGTCGAGCAGACCGACCACGTGGACATCGACGAGAAGGACCTGCGGGTGGACGTGTTCCGCTCCTCCGGCCCCGGCGGCCAGGGCGTGAACACCACCGACTCGGCGGTCCGGCTGACCCACCTGCCCACCGGCATCGTCGTGACCTGCCAGAACGAGCGCAGCCAGCTGCAGAACAAGGCCAGCGCGATGGCGGTCCTGCAGGCCAAGCTGCTGGAGCGGCAGCGGCAGGAGGACCAGGCCAAGCTCGACCAGCTCAAGGGCGACGGCGGCAGCAGCTGGGGCAACCAGATGCGCTCCTACGTGCTGCACCCCTACCAGATGGTCAAGGACCTGCGGACCGACCACGAGGTGGGCAACCCGTCCGCGGTGCTGGACGGTGACATCGACGGCTTCCTGGAAGCCGGTATCCGGTGGCGCCGCCAGCAGAGCAACTGACCGGAACACTCGGTTGGCCTAGCGTGACGTAACGCTGTTGTCGCGATTCGTTCACGGCTCGGTCTCAACTGTGGAACTCAGTTGCACCGGGGGAGACCGGGACTTCACATCCCACGGATGTAGACTCGCCGCTCGTGATCCGGCTCGAACAAGTCACCAAGACATACAAGCGCTCCACCAGGCCGGCCTTGGACGCCATCTCGGTCGATGTGGACCGTGGTGAGTTCGTGTTCCTCATCGGCCCGTCCGGCTCCGGGAAGTCCACCTTCCTGCGCCTGCTGCTGCGCGAGGAGGTGCCCAGCAAGGGTCGCGTCTACGTCTCGAACTTCGACGTGGCGAAGATGGCCCGCCGCAGGGTGCCCCGGCTGCGCCAGTCCATCGGCTGTGTCTTCCAGGACTTCCGACTGCTGGCGAACAAGACCGTCGCCGACAATGTCGCTTTTGCCCTCGAAGTCATCGGCAAGCCCCGGCACACCATCCGCAAGGTGGTGCCCGAGGTGCTGCAACTGGTCGGCCTGGACGGCAAGGCGGGCCGCATGCCCAACGAACTGTCCGGTGGTGAGCAGCAGCGGGTCGCCATCGCCCGCGCGTTCGTCAACCGGCCGCTGGTGCTGCTGGCCGACGAGCCGACCGGAAACCTGGACCCCGACACCAGCCAGGACATCATGCTGCTGCTGGAGCGGATCAACCGCACCGGCACCACAGTGCTGATGGCAA
>DASXYT010000007.1:0-15234 GCA_036502345.1 Pseudonocardiaceae bacterium
CCACGCCGCCGGTCAGAATGTCCACCAGCCGCTCGTTGCGCACCCGCTCGAACAGCTCGCTGTGCTTGCTGAACGCGCGCGCGTCGATGACGGCCCCGCCGAAGTGCCGGAAGTCGGTGACGTCGCCGAAGGACAGGCTCTCGGTCTGGGCCACCAACTGGTCCCGCAGGCCGCCGTCCCACAGCGACCTGGGCAGGTACGCCCGGGAGGCCGCCGAGCACTTCTGGCCCTGGTACTCGAAGGCACCCCGGACCAGGCCGGTCGCCAGCGCGGCGGGATCGGCCGACGGGTGGGCCAGCACGAAGTCCTTGCCACCGGTCTCGCCGACGATCCGGGGGTAGGACCGGTAGTGGTCCAGGTTCTCCGCGATCGTGCGCCACAACATCTTGAACGTCCTGGTGGAGCCGGTGAAGTGCAGGCCTGCGAAGTCCTGGTCGGTCAGCGCGACCTCGCTCACCGCGGCACCGTCGCCGGTCACCAGGTTGATCACGCCGGGCGGCAGGCCTGCCGCCTCCAGCAGTCGCATCGTGTAGTGCGCCGCGAGCATCTGGCTCGGCGTCGGCTTCCACACGACGGTGTTGCCCATCAGCGCGGGCGCGGTCGGCAGGTTGCCGGCGATGGCGGTGAAGTTGAACGGGGTGATCGCGGTGACGAACCCGTCCAGCGGCCGGTACTCGGTCCGGTTCCACTCGCCGGCACCGGAGTTGGGCTGCTCGGCGATGATCTTCCTGGCGAACGACACGTTGAACCGCAGGAAGTCGATCAGCTCACAGGCCGCGTCGACCTCGGCCTGCTGCGCCGACTTGGACTGGCCGAGAATTGTCGCCGCGTTCAGGGTGTCGCGCCACGGGCCGGACAGCAGATCGGCCGCGCGCAGCAGCACGGCGGCACGCTCGTCGAAGGGCAGTTCCCGCCAGCCGGGGGCCGCCTGCTTGGCCGCTGCTACGGCGTCCGCCACGTCGGCGGTGGTCGCCTGCGCTGACGTGCCGAGCGCGTGTTCGTGGTCGTGCGGCTGGACCACGGTGAACGGGTCACCGTCGGCCATCCTGCTGACACCGCCGATGGTCATGGTGAGCTCGTGGCTCTCGCCCTCCAACTCGCCGATCCGCCGCTGTAGCGACTCTCGTTCGGCGCTGCCCGGCGCGTACCCGCGCACCGGCTCGTTGGTGGGGACCGGAACGGACGTGACGGCGTCCATCGTGGGACCGCCTCCCTTGCGTGCTTGTGGCTACATGAGATCGAGCAGGAACGGTAGTTCCTGCGGTGCGTACCAGGCCAGTTCATGATCCTCGGCGTCACCGAGGGTGAACTCCGCGTCCGGGTCGCCGAGGTCGGCCTCGTCCATCACGGCAGCCGCCGCCCGCACAGCCGGTTCGGCCGCCTCGACGTCGACGTGCACGGCGGCGACGTCGCCCATCGCCACCGGGCCGCGCAGCCGGACGACGGCGTGGTCCAGGTCGGGACGCAGCGTCACGTCGTCGAGATCCGCCGCGACCACGGCTCGGCGCGGGACGACGTCCGGATCGGCGTCCAGCTCGGTGGCCAGCAGGCGGACCGAGGCCCGGCTGGCGTCGGCCATCGCCGCGTACTCCAGTTCCTCGGTGTCCCCTGTGGCGTACGACTCACGCAGCGCCGGGGTGAGCGCGAACGCCGTGCCGTTGACCGGCACGAACTCACCCGTCTTCACCAGCGTGCTCAGCATCGACAGCGTTGCCGGGATGTAGACCCTCACCCACACCATCCTTCACCTGGCCGGCACCGGCACTCAGGCCGGCACGGTGGCCAGTAGTTCCTCCACGGACTCCTCGACCATTCTGGCCAGGACATCCACGTCCGGCATGGCGGCCCGATCCGCGTTGAGTCCGAAGTAGACGCCACCATCGTAGGACGTGACGCCGATGGCCACCGCCTGGTTGCGGGCCAGCGGGACCACGGGGAACATCTCCAGCATCTTCGCCCCGGCCGCGTACAGCGAGACCTGCGGGCCGGGCACGTTCGTCACCAGGATGTTGAAGATCCGCTGCGAGAACGTGCTGGCCGCGCGGGCGCCCAGCGCGTGCAGCGTCGGCGGGGCGAACCCGCCGAGCCGGACCAGCGCGTCGGCGGCCACCGGCTGACCGGCCTCGAACCGCTTCCGCATGGCGTGCGCGACGTGCTGCAACCGGACCACCGGGCTCGGCTCGCCGACCGGCAGGTCCACCAGATAGGCCGACACCTTGCCGCCCGCCATGCCGGCCGGGGTGTTCGCGACGGCCTCGTCACGCACCGACAGCGGCGCCATCGCGCGGATCGTGGTGCCCGACGTGACCACCTCGCCCCTCGACATCAGCCAACTGCGCAGCGCGCCCGCCACCACGGCCAGCACCACGTTGTTCACGGTGCCGCCGTGCGCCGCCCTGATCTTCCGCAGGTCCGCGAGCGACGCCCTGGCCACCGCGAACCGGCGTTCCGCCGTGATCGGCACGTTCAGCGGGCCGCTCGGTGCCGGCCGGGCGGCGGTCCGCAGCGCCGACACCACGCCGGACGCGGCACCGACCACCTTGTTGACCGTGGCCGTCACGTCGCCGATCGCCGATCGGGCGTTGTCCACCAGGGCACCGGGCCGCTGCACGACCTCGGTCACCGCGTCGGTGAGCAACTGGAGCCTGCCCGGCTCCGGCTCGGGCATCCACAGCGGTAGGTCCTCGTCCTGCTGGTTCGGCGACACGTCCAGGATGACCTGGCCGATCTCGATGGAGCCGATGCCGTCGATCATCGCATGGTGGGTCTTCGTGACCAGGGCGAACCGGTTCCGCTGCAGGCCCTCGACCAGGTAGACCTCCCACAGTGGCCGGTGGTGGTCCAGGGGCCGGGACATCAGCCTGGCCACCAGGTCGGCCAGTTGCTCGCCGCTGCCCGGTTTGGGCAGCGCGGACAGCCGCACGTGGTGGGTGATGTCGAAGTCCGTGTCGTCCGTCCACACAGGACGAGCCACGTGGCCGGGCACGTAGCGCACCCGCTGTCGGTAGCGCGGCACCAGGGCCAGCCGCTGCTCGATCAGGGCGACGAGCTTCTCGTAGTCGAAGCCACCCCTGGGCCGTCGGAAGATCGCCACGCCACCGACGTGCATCGGGGTCGATGCGTCCTCCAGGTACAGCATCGAGGCGTCGAGCGCCGACAGACGGTGGGGCATGGCACCGATACTGGCACACCCCGACCGACGTGCGATGCTGCGCTGATGTCGGAGATTTCCCCCAAGGATCGGTTCGTGACCGTCTACGGGCGCAAACCGGTACTGGAGGCACTGGCCGACCACGGCCTGACCGTGGACAAGGTCATCCTGGCCGACACCGCAAGGGGCCCGGCCGCCAGCGAGATCCTGCGCGCGGCGGGCGACCGTGGCGTCGCGGTGCAGCGGGCCAGCGCGCAGCGGGTGAAGGTGCTGGCCGGCAACGGCAAGCAGGACCAGGGCGTACTGGCTGATGTGGTGGCGCCGAGGATGCGGCCGCTGTCGGCGGCGCTGTCCGGCGGTCGGCCGCCCAGGTCGGTGCTGCTGCTGGACGGCATCACCACACCCGCCAACGTCGGCATGATCATCCGCACGGCGACCGCGGCCGGGCTCGGTGGCATCGTGCTGCCCCGGCGTGGCGTCGCCGGGCTGGACCCGCTGGTGGTGAAGGCATCGGCCGGGGTCGCGTTCAAGGCGCCGCTGCTGCGCTGCATGACGGCAGGCGAGGCCGCCGTCGCGTTGCGCGATGCGGGCTACCGGTTGTTCGGGCTGGACGGGCACGCCAACCGGTCGGTGTTCAGCGGCGAGTTCCCGGACCGGGCGGCGTTCGTGCTCGGCGGCGAGACATCCGGTGTGAGCCCTGACGTGCGCAAACACGTGCACGAGTGGCTGCACATCCCGATGAGCGGCGGGGTCGAGTCGCTGAACGTGGCCAGTGCGGCCGCTGTGCTCTGCTTCGAACTGGTCCGCCGCACTACTGGCAGCGTCACTCCTGGCAGGGTCACTCCTGGCAGCGTCACTCCTGGAAGGGCACCCCGAACAAGGCGGTGAGTTCGGTCAGCGTCGTGGCCATGTCCTGGTGGTGCACGCCGACCATCCCGACCCGGACCGCACCCAGCACGTTGTGCGCCAGGTCGTCCACGAACACGCACTCCTCGGGCACCAGCCCGAGCCGTTCCGCCGCCAGCAGGTAGATCCGGGCGTCCGGCTTGCCGAAACCGACATCACCGGACAACAGGACGTCGTCGAACAGCTTCCCGAGATCGGCACCGCCGGGTCCGTCGTCGCCGCCGAAACCGGTGTCACCGAGGCCGTCGGCGTTGGACAGCAATCCGGTGCGCAGCCCGTGTTTCCTGGCCAACGCGACGGCGGTGAGCAGCGGGCGGTCGTCGCCACCACTGTCACCAGGGTCGGTGAGTACCCCACCGAAGTCGACGATCAGGCCACCCAGCACCAGGCGAACAGTAGACCCGACGGTCGCCTGTTCGAGCGAAGATCGTCCCGTTCCCACCGATCGTGCGCTCTCTGTCCCGACACGTCCGGCCAAGTTTCGGGAACACCCATGTCAACTGCCCTGTCCTTCATCCGGCCGCTCACCGAGCACCGCACCACGCCCCGACCGCGCCTGACGCTGGTCCGGTCGACGCCGGATCCGGCGCCGCCGGACCCGCCACGGAGCATGGAAGTCGGGCTGCTGCTGACCGGCGTCCTCGAAGTGCTGGACGGACGGCGGGCGGCCGGGCAGTTGGCGAGCCTCCTGCCGTGCCGCTACCAGCGGGCGTTGCTGACCTCGGCGCTGGCCACCGGTGTCGGCCCCCGGGCGCTGCGGTCGGTGCACCTGAGCAGAACCGCGCAGGACACTCTCGACCTGTGTGCCCGGATCGAACACGGCGGCCGGTCCAGGGCCATGACCGGCAGGCTCGCGTTGTGCGGCGACCGGTGGGAGTTCACGCTGCTGGAGTTGGTGTGACCCGCGGACGCCACAGCGCCCCCTCCCGAAGCGGGAGAGGGCGCCGAGGGTGTTCGGGTCAGCGGCGGCGGGGCTTCTTGCCGGTCTTCGCCTTCGCCCTGGCCTGCTCGCGGCGCTCCCTGCGGGTGCCGCTGGCCGAGTCGTCGTCGACGGCGCTGTGCTTCTCGACAGCGCCGTCCTCAGCCGGGCCACTGTAGGTCAGCCGCTGGCCGGTGCTGGCCGGCTCGCCGAGGCCCTTGCCGCGCAGCGCGGCCGGCACATGGCCTTCCACAGCGCGGGGCTGCGGCGGCGGAGGCGGCGCCTGGCGGCCACGCGGCACGGCGTCCTCAAGGTGGCCAGTCCCGTTGCCATTGCCGTTGCTGGCGACGCCGTTGAGTTGACCGTTCGCCGCCTGCTGGCGGGCCAGACCGGGGATGTCGCTCGCCGCGGGCTGCACCGAGGGGTCCGGGGCGGGTGCCGGCTCGACCTGCAGGTTGAACAGGAAGCCGACCGACTCCTCCTTCAACGCGTCCAGCATGCCGCCGAACATGTCGAAGCCCTCGCGCTGGTACTCGACCAGCGGATCGCGCTGCGCCATGGCGCGCAGGCCGATGCCCTCCTTGAGGTAGTCCATCTCGTAGAGGTGCTCGCGCCACTTCCGGTCCAGCACGGACAGCACGACCCGGCGCTCCAGCTCACGCATCGCGCCGTCGCCGACCTTGGCCTCGATCTCTGTCTCGCGGTTGGAGTAGCGCTCGCGGGCGTCCTCCAGCACGGCTTCGAGCAGGGTCTCGGCGCCGAGGTCCTCGCCGCTGTCCGGGTCGCCGAGGGACTTCCAGTCCAGCTTCACCGGGTACAGCGTCTTCAACGCGGTCCACAGCTGGTCCAGGTCCCAGTCCTCGGCGTACCCGTTCGCCGTGGCGCCCGTGGTGTAGGCCGTGACCACGTCGGTGATCATGTGCTGGACCTGGTCGTGGATGTCCTCGCCCTCAAGGACCCTGCGGCGCTCGGCGTAGATCACCTTGCGCTGCTCGTTCATGACCTCGTCGTACTTGAGGACGTTCTTCCTGATCTCGAAGTTCTGCTGCTCGACCTGCGTCTGCGCGCTGAGGATCGCCTTCGTGACCATCTTGTGCTCGATGGGCACGTCGTCCGGCACCCGCAGGCGGGTCATCACGACCTCGACCATGCTGGCGTTGAAGCGCCGCATCAGCTCGTCGCCGAGGGACAGGTAGAACCGGGACTCGCCAGGGTCGCCCTGGCGGCCGGACCGACCACGCAGCTGGTTGTCGATCCGCCGGGACTCGTGCCGCTCGGTGCCCAGCACGTACAGGCCGCCGGACTCGCGGACCTCCTCGGCCTCGGCCTTGGACTCCTGCGTGATCTCCTCGATCAGCGAGGACCACGCGGCCTCGTAGTCGTCAGGGGTGGCCACCGGGTCCAGGCCACGGGCGCGCAGCTCGTGGTCGGCGATGATGTCCGGGTTGCCGCCCAGCACGATGTCCGTACCACGACCGGCCATGTTGGTGGACACGGTGACCGCGCCCTTCCGGCCGGCCTTCGCGACGATCAGCGCCTCACGGTCGTGGTGCTTCGCGTTCAGCACCTCGTGCGGGATGCCCTGCCGGAGCAACGCCTTGGACAGGTACTCGGAGCGCTCGACGCTCGTCGTACCGACCAGCACCGGTTGCCCGTTCGCGTGCCGCTCCCCGATGTCCTCGACGACGGCGTCGAACTTCGACTCCTCCGTCTTGTAGATCAGGTCGGGCTTGTCCGCACGGACCATCGGCCGGTTCGTCGGGACCGTCACCACACCGAGCTTGTAGATCTGGTGCAGCTCGACCGCCTCGGTCTGGGCGGTACCGGTCATGCCGGCGAGCTTGTCGTAGAGCCGGAAGAAGTTCTGCAGGGTGATCGTGGCCAAGGTCTGGTTCTCGGCCTTGATCTCCACACCCTCCTTGGCCTCGATGGCCTGGTGCATGCCCTCGTTGTAGCGCCGGCCGGCCAGCACGCGGCCGGTGAACTCGTCGACGATCAGGACCTCGCCGTCGCGGACGATGTAGTCCTTGTCCTTGGTGTAGAGCTCCTTCGCCTTCAGGGCGTTGTTCAGGAAGCCCACCAGCGGCGTGTTCGCGGCCTCGTACAGGTTGTCGATGCCCAGCTGGTCCTCGATGTAGGCCACACCCTGCTCGGACACGCCGACCGTGCGCTTGCGCTCGTCCACCTCGTAGTGGACGTCCTTGCGCATGTTCGGCGCCATCCGCGCGAACTCGGTGTACCAGCGGGACGACTGGTCCGCGGGGCCCGAGATGATCAGCGGCGTCCTGGCCTCGTCGATCAGGATCGAGTCAGCTTCGTCGACGATCGCGTAGTTGTGGCCGCGCTGTACACAGTCCTCGATCGACCACGCCATGTTGTCGCGCAGGTAGTCGAAGCCGAACTCGTTGTTCGTGCCGTACGTGATGTCGGCGTTGTACGAATCGCGGCGCTGCGCCGGGGTCATCTCGTTGAGGATGACGCCCACGTTGAGGCCGAGGAAGCGGTGGATACGACCCATCCACTCGGCATCGCGTCGGGCCAGGTAGTCGTTCGTCGTGACGATGTGCACGCCTTCGCCCGCGATGGCGTTGAGGTACGCGGGCAGCACACAGGTCAGGGTCTTGCCCTCACCGGTACGCATCTCAGCGACCTGGCCGAGGTGCAGGGCGGCGCCACCCATCAGCTGCACGTCGTAGGGTCGCTGGCCGAGGGTGCGCTTGGCACCCTCCCTGGCCACCGCGAACGCCTCCGGGAGCAGCTCGTCGAGCGTCTCACCCTCGGCGTAGCGCTTCCGGAACTCCTCGGTCTTGGCACGCAGCTCAGCATCGGAGAGCTCGACCAGATCGTCTTCCAGGGAGTTGATGTGCGCTGCGATGTTACGCAGGCGCTTGAGCATCTTGCCCTCGCCTGCGCGGAGCAGTCGATTCAACACCATCCGGTCCCGACCTCACTAGCTGTTCGTCACGCGCCCGCGGCCGGACGCCCTACGCTCATCGTAGGCAAGCCCGGCTGCGCGGTGCACCGGCACAGGGGTAAGACGGGGTGGCCCGCCCGCCGAACCAACGAACGGACCACTCCGCTGAGTTCCTGGATACCGGAATTGCCAGCCTGGTTTCGGGACCGGTGCGGTGGTGAACCGGTTCCGGCCGGTCAGGCGAGCCGGATCACGCCGTAGTCGAAGCCTTTTCTGCGGTACACCACGCTGGGCTGCCCGGAGTCTGCATCGGCGAACAGGTAGAAGTCGTGTCCGACCAGTTCCATCTCGTAGAGGGCCTGGTCGACGGTCATCGGCTTGGCAGGATGTTCCTTGTTGCGGACGACGTGGCCGGGGCGGTAGCCCTCCTCGTCCTCCAGGCGCTGGGTCGGGATACGGGCGTCGCCGTACAGGACGTACTGCTCCTCCTCCAGCACCGCGACGGGTGCCGCGAGCTGGGCTGGGGAGCTGGCGTCGAACTCAGCGGGATGTGGCGCCACCTCGGGGAGCACACCGGCTGTCGCCTCGCCCACCGAAGCCGGGCTGCGTCGCCCGTAGTGCACCCTGCGCCGGTCGTGCATCCGGCGGAGTCGGCTCTCTAGTTTGCTGACCGCACAGTCCAGGGCGCCGTAGAAATCGGCGGCGCACGCCTCGGCCCGCACAGCCTGGCCGCGCACCCTGGTGGTGATCTCGACTCGCTGGCAGCTCTTGTGCTGCCTGCGGTTCGGCTCGTGGAACAGTTCCACGTCGAACTGGAGCAACTTCCTGTCGTAACGCTCTAGACGGCCCAACTTCTCCGTCACCAGCACCCGATAGTGCTCGGGCACCTCAACGTTCCGGCCCTTCACGACGATGTCCATACACGACCTCCTCGCCCTTGCGAGCTAGCGGACAGGCGCCGGCTTTTCTGGGAACGCTGGGACCGTCACCGTGAGGTGATCGTCCAGGAGAAGTTCAGCGCTCGGCCGACGCCAGGATCATGGGCTTGTCGCCTCCTTCCCGTCTGCCGGGACGGCTGATAGCGCAGCACGTTAGACCCGGACTGGCCAGTACAACAGCCCCCGAGACGGGCGAAGTACGACTATTACTCACCGTGATCGGGGGCAAGTGGAAGCCGGAGATCGACACGCGCTGCTCGCCGGGGTGACGCCGAGCCGTGGCCTGGCGTTCACCTGGGTTGCCCGAGTCGATACGCAGGCACGGCGCCGCAGGCACCGGGCCCGAATCGCGTATCAACAAGGTCATAAACGGCCAACGAGGCAATGGGGTGCGGGGTTCCCGTTGTGGACGGTCACCCAACGGAAACAGGGAAATTTGACCGGTTCCCACGGGCTGAGAAGACCACACTTGTGGGTGATGGGGATGGTGGCGGCCGGCGGTCTGTGAGGCGGTGGAGCGGGCATGACCACTTCAACGGTGGTCCGGTTCGCGTGCCTGCCGGTTGGTCTGCCGGGTGGCGGCTACGTGTGGTTTGGGGTTGGCCGGCCCGCTCCCTCGCGTTCAGTGTTCAACGCCGGATCGCCGGCCTCAAGGGCGCTGCGCGTCGCCTTCGGCGAGAAACGCCTGGCGGCGTGTCTCCTTGACCCGGACGCTCCAGCGTCAAGTGCCGCTTCGTGCGAGGGAGCGGGCAGGACTGCATCGTGCCGATGCCCTCGGCATCGACTTGCCCGGGTTGCCCAGCGCCAGCCTGTGGTGCCAGGTCGCTAGACCTCCTCCGCTTCCTCGCCCTCAGCCGCACTTGACGTCGGGTGGTGGTGTCCAGGGTGGTCCGCCCCTTGGCGGGCCATCGCCGAAGGCGACGCGCAGCGCCCCTTGATTCCGCCACCCGACGTCAAACGATCCAGGGCGAGGGAGCGGAGGCACCAAGCCCAAACGGGCACAACCGCCGACAAGCCTCACGTCGCCGTCAGGGACAGCACCACCGTCACCTCCAATCCACCCGACTTCAACGCCTCCGCACACGCGGCCGCCGTCGCACCAGTCGTCACCACGTCGTCCAGGACGACCACGGACACGCCTGGTGGGGGCGCGCCCGCCGGGTGCACACGGACCCGGCCGGCCAGGTTGACGATCCGCGCCGCCGCGCCAAGGCCTGCCGAGTCGCGGACGCCTCTGGCCACCTTCAGGGCAGGCGCCACCGCCGCCTGGTGGCCCCGCATCGACATCGCCGCCGCCATGCATCTGGCCAGCGCCACCATGTGCGAGCCGCCGCGTCGTCTTGCCGCCACGGCACGCGATGGCGCCGGTACGAGCCACCACGTGCCGTCCTCGGCAGGACCTACCTCCAGCGTGGGCAGCACAGCGGCCATCATCCGGCCGAGCGGTAACGCGAGGTCCCGCCTGCCGCGCTCCTTGAACGCCAGCACCACGGCCCGCGCCGCGTCTCGGTACACGCCCAGCGCATGCACCGGCGGGTCGTGCGCGAGGGCAGGGCGCTGTACGTCGAACGGGCCGTCGAACGCACCCGCACAACGGATACACAGGACAACGCCGCCCGCACCACACCCAGCACATTCGACGGGCAGAAACAGGTCTACCAGGGTTTTCATGCCGCTCAGCCTGCCGCCACCCAACCCCCACGCAAGGCATCCAACAACCCAGCCGCGCGTGTCGACCGTTGAACGAGCAACTCAGCCGGGATAGACCGGGATCGCCCCTGCTCCCTGGTTGTGCGGGACCGGTGTCCACACCTCGTTCAGATCAGTGGACGACCACACGCCGGCCGCGTCGGCGACGTACACCGGGCCGCTCTGCGACGCCGCCAGCGCGGTCACGGCGGACGTCAGGTTGGCCGGGCTGTACTGCTCGACCTTCTCCCCGTCCACGCTCACGCTCTGTACCGGTTGCCCGGGCTGATTCGTCGCCACAACGAGCAGATCCTGGCGCAGCCAATCCACCCGAGTCACCCCTGTGAGTGACGGTTCCTCCTGGACCTGCTTGATCGACACCGATCCCTGGTCCACCACGACCGCCCCGACCAACAGGTGCCCACCGGCCGCGACGGCCACCCGCACACCATCCTTGGACAGCCGCAGGTCGGTGATCGTGCCGTACGGCGCCAGCGCACTCGCGTCCACCGGGGACGCCGCCCAGCTGCCCTGTGGGGTGCTCGCCACCCGCTCCACGATGCCGTTCGCGACCGTCCACACCGCTCGGCTCGGGTCGCCCGCCGCGTCGCCCGGTTCCCACGTCGGCCTGGTGAACGCCTGGGCCGTCAGGTCCTTCACCGACTGCTCGGTGCCCTTGAACCCGCCGATCCGCAGTTCCTCGCCGCCCCCGGCCTTCTTGGTCACGGTGGCCAACTCCTGGCCGTCCATGGACTGGGCGGCGGTGACGATGTCGTAGTCACCGTGCCCTGCCGGACCGGCGATGGGCTGGCCGCTGGTCAGGTTGAAGATCCTGCCGTGCGCGATCACCAGGCTGGTCGCGGTCGGACCGACGTAGGGGACGTACTGCGGCAGGTCGGCCAGCCGCCAGTTCGCGTGCCCCGGCACCAGCGGCACGCCCTCCGACTCGACGGCCACGCTGCTGCCGTTGTTCTGCAGCGAGCGGACGATCTGCGCGACCATCAGCTGTTTCGTGTTGCTGGGCAGGTCGGGCACGCTGTTGAAGTTGACGTAGATCTGGCCGTCGGACAGCTCGGTGACGTTGGTCTTCAGGCTGGCGCTGGGCGGGATGGCGTCCAGCACGGCGTCCTTGATCGAACTGGACGGGCCGTCCAACAGCAGTTGCACGATCCGGCCGGGCAGGCCGATCGGGTCGGACACGACGTAGCGCTGGTCGGGCACCAGCACGTCCCAGCCCTGGTCGAAGAAGTAGACCGACACGGGCCGGTAGTGGCTCTCGAAGTCCGACTGCGTGATCACCAGGCTGTCCGGCGGGTTCACGATCCGCCACTGCTTGTCCGACCCGCGCTTGACCTGCAACGACAGGTGGAAGTCGCCCTGCTGGGTCGAACCGGGCGGCTGGAACGAGCCGTCGCTGTTCAGGTTCCCGATCAGCGTGGTGTTCAGCTCGACGTCCTCCAGGTTGGGGTCGGTGCCGTCCTCCTCGCCGTACGTGGTGCTGAACGTGTTGTCGATGATCATCACCGACGCGGGCGCCTGGCTCAGGTTCCACGTGGTCTGCGCCGACTTGGCCAGGTAGCCGCGGGCAGCCGCGTGCATGTCGGTCGGGTCGCCGTTCTGGTCGACGAAGCTCCGCACGATGGTCAGCGGGTCCTCGTCCTTCGGCGGTTCGGCGATGCCCGGCGACACGTTGCCGTTCTGCAGGTCGGCGCGCTGCGGCGTCGTCTCGCCCGGAATGGACGCGCAGCCCGAGACCAACAGCGTGAGCGCCGCGCACAGCGCGAGAACGACCCGGGATCTCACGACGGCGCCTGCCCGTGATCGACCCTGGAGCCCGCCCGGACGACCTCGCCGTCCTCGTCCAGCACGGTGATCTCGGTGACCTCGGTCGGCCGCCAGGGCACAGCACCGTTGGTGACAGGCTCCGGAGTCGGTTGCGGTACCTCGACCACCTCGTCCTCCGGCTCCAGCGGCAGCGGGCTGTCGGTCAGTTGGGTGTGTGGGTCGATCGGCAGCGTCAGCCGGAAGCACGCGCCCTTGCCCGGTTCGCCCCACGCCTCCAGCCAACCACGGTGCAGCCGGGCGTCCTCGACGCTGATCGCCAGGCCGAGACCGGTACCGCCGGTCCGCCGGTTGCGCGACGGGTCGGCCCGCCAGAACCGGTTGAACACCAGGTCGGCCTCGCCCTGCCGGAGGCCGACGCCGAAGTCCCGGACGGTGATCGCCACAGCGGTGTCGTTGGTGGCCACGGACAACAACACTGGCAGGCCTTCGCCATGGTCGACCGCGTTGGCCAGCAGGTTGCGCAGGATGCGCTCCACCCGGCGGGCGTCGACCTCGGCGGTCGCGTCGTCGGCGGGCATCCGCAGTTCGATCGTGGTGGTGGTCGACTCGACGATGCCCTGCACCGCGTTCACCGCGCTGCGCACCAGGCCACGCACGTCCACCGGCTCGGACGCCAACTCCTCGACGCCCGCGTCCAGCTTGCTGATCTCCAGCAGGTCGCCGAGCAGCGACTCGAACCTGTCCAGCTCGTCCACCAGCAGTTCGGTGGACCTGGCCAGGCCGCTGGGGAACTGCTCCCTGGACGCGTGCAGCACGTCCGCGGCCATCCGCACGGTGGTCAGCGGGGTGCGCAGCTCGTGCGACACGTCGGAGGTGAACCGGCGTTGCAGGTGGCCGAAGTCCTCCAGCTGATGGATCTGGGCCTGGATGCTCTCCGCCATCGAGTTGTACGACTCGGCGAGTCTGGCGACGTCGTCCTCGCCGATCACCCGCATCCGTTCGTCCAGGTGCCCCTCGGCGAACCGTTCCGCGATCTCGGCCGCGTTGCGCACCGGCCGGACCACCTGCCGGATCACCAGGTTCGTGATCATGGCGAGCAGCAGCACCAGCACCAGGCCACCGACCACCAACGTGCCCTGGACGACGTTGATCGTGTTCTCCTCGGTGGACAGGGAGAACATCAGATACAGCTGTATCGGCTGGTTCGCGCTGTTGATGGGCGCGCCGACGATGAGGAAGATCTCCGAGCTGCCACCGGTGGTCACGGTGGTGATCTGGAAGCCGCTCTGGCCGTTCTGCACGAACTCGCGCAGCGTCTGCGGGACGTTCTGGTACGGCCCTGCCGACACGACAGGCGCTCCCGGCAGGCCGGGCGAACCGTCGGCCAGCACCGGCACGAACGCGCCTGCCGCCGAACTGGCCGCCTGCGCCTGGTCGGAGCCACCGATGTCGCTCGCGGTGGTCAGGCTGGTCAGCGCGCCGTTCAACCTGGCTTCGGGATTGTCCGTGCTGGAGTTCATGCCGCGCAGTTCGTCGGTCACCGTGCGCTGCGCGATGCCGGTCTGCGCGATGGCCGCCTGCTGCTTGGCGTACACCAGCCGGTCGATGATCTCGTTCTGCAGCACCATGCCCAGCACGAACACCACGGCGGTGGACAGGGCGAGCGTGCTGGTGACGACCCTGACCTGGAGCGAACGCCGCCACAGTTCCCCGAACGCGACCCAGCGGCGGCCGGCTTCGGCAACCAGCCACCTCGACCAGCGGACGACAAACCGTCTGACCCCCGCGACGAGGTTCACGGCAGCGCGTCCGGGGTCATCACGGAGGACCCGCCTTGTATCCGACGCCGCGGACGGTCAGCACCACCTCCGGGTGCTCGGGGTCACGCTCGACCTTGGACCGCAGCCGCTGCACGTGCACGTTCACCAGCCGGGTGTCCGCCGCGTGCCGGTAGCCCCAGACCTGCTCCAGCAGCACCTCACGGGTGAACACCTGCCTTGGCTTACGGGCCAGCGCGACCAACAGGTCGAACTCGAGCGGGGTCAGCTGGATGGGTGCACCGCTGCGCAGGACCTCGTGGCCGGGCACGTCGATCATGAGGTCACCGATGGTCAGCGACTCGGCGGGCTCGGACTCGGTGCGCCGGAGCCTGGCCCGGATCCTGGCCACCAGTTCCTTGGGCTTGAACGGCTTGACGACGTAGTCGTCGGCGCCGGACTCCAGGCCGAGCACGATGTCCACGGTGTCGCTCTTGGCGGTCAGCATGACCACCGGCACCCCGGACTCGGCCCGGATCGCCTTGCACACGTCGATCCCGTTCATGCCGGGCAGCATCAGGTCGAGCAGCACCAGGTCGGGCTTGAACTCCCGCAGTGCCGGCAGCGCGCGCGTTCCGTCGCCGACGACCGCGGTGTCGAACCCCTCACCTCGGAGGACGATCGTCAACATCTCCGCGAGCGCGGGGTCATCGTCGACCACCAGGACACGTGGCTTCATACCCCACATAGTGGCATTACGCACCGGCTGCGCTTGCACCGCCCGCTGATCACGAGGCCGATTCGCAACCGTGGGGGGCGACCATGGTCGCACTCGCCGCTCACCCAGCTCCGACACGACAGCCTCCGCTTCTTGACGTAACGAAGGAATTGTCGGTGAACGTGGGTCAACGCAGCAATGTCTTGGCCAAGACTGCCGCGTCCTGCGTCGAAGTTCCGTCCAACACGTGCCACGGCGAAAGCCAGTCGGCCGCCGCGAGCTCGTCGTAGACCCGGGCACACCGGGTCTGCAGGCCACCGTCGGACTCGAAGGCGTCCCTGGCCCGGTCGGCCTGGGTGCGCTCGCGGTGCTCGGCCCTGCTCGCTGCCACGTCGACAGGCACCCTGAGCAGCAGATGTGCGTGTGGCACGAGCATGCCGAACCGCTCGATCTCCAG
>DASXYT010000008.1:0-39403 GCA_036502345.1 Pseudonocardiaceae bacterium
TCGACGAAACCGTGTTCGACACGCCGGCAGTGATGGACTCGATAGCGGCCGACTTCGCGAAGCAGCGACGGACGTGCGACGAGTACGTCAAGCAGTCCGAGACATACCGGAAGCACAAGCACGATCTGGACGCCGATCCGACCGCGCCAGAAGGTTTGGCGTCGACGTTGACGAAGTCGGCGGTCCGAATCGGGCTGCGGATGACCGAGGATGTCCCGATCGCCGGCTCGCTGGCCAAGGAACTCAACGCCGACGTGATCGCCGGCGAGGCAGACCGGATCAGGGTCTATCTCAGTCAGAAGCTACGCAACCACCGCGATGTCCGGTTGGTCCTGTCACCACTTGACGAGTTGACACCGACGTTCGTCAAAGACCTGCAGACCATCGCGAACCAGCAGCCGATCGCCTTGTTCTTCGACACCTACGAGCGCTCTGCCGCATTTCTGGACCACTGGCTGCTCGGGTTGCTCAGCGGCCGGTACGGCGACCTGCCGCCCAACATCGTGATCACGATCGCAGGGCAGTACCCGCTGGACGTCAACGCGTGGGGCGACTACCTGACGATCCGGCTCGATACCGAACTGAAAGTGTTCTCCGAGGCGGAAGCACGCGAACTGCTCACTGCCCGCAACATCACCGATCCCGCCATCATCGACGTGATACTCGGGCTGACCGGTCGCCTGCCGGTTCTGGTGGCCATGCTCGCCGAGACCCGACCAGGCAGTGTGGACGAGATCAACGACCCCAGCGACAACGCGGTCGAGCGGTTTCTCAAGTGGGAGAAGGACGAGCAGCGGCGCACCGCGGCGTTGCGAGGTGCGCTGCCACGGCGACTGGACAGCGAGATCTTCACCGTGCTGACAGGTGCCGCCGAGGCGGAGTTCTTGTGGTTGCTGAGCCTGCCGTTCGTGTCCGAGCAGGCCGACGGCTACCGATACCACGACGTGGTCCGGGACGCCATGCTCCGCGTGCAGCGGCGACGGTCACTTGCAGATCTACAGCAACGCCATGCCGCACTGGCCGAGCATTACGGCGCAGCCCGAGACGCCATGGAACTCAGCGGCCGAAAGGCATGGCGGGACAGCAGATGGCTGGGCTACGCCATCGAAGGGCACTACCACCGGCTGTGCGCTCAACCGGCATCCACCTTGCCGGCGGCGATCGCCGGGCTGATCGACACCATGTCCAACCAGTGGTCGTCAGCACCTCTGTGGGCGACGATGATCAGTCAGGCCGGTCGAGACGCACGAACCGAGACCCTGGTGGCGGAAGGTGACCGACTCAGCGCCTGGTTGGTCGACCAGGAGGGCAGAATCCCCCTACTCAGCCACCTGATCAAGACCTACCAGCCCGATGACCACCACAGGGCACTCGCCTACCGATTGCGAGCCTACGAGCATCACACCAATGCCTCCTACGACGACGCAGTGGCCGACTACACACGCGCCATCCACCTCGAGCCGACCGACGATATCGCCTTCGCCGGTCGCGGCGATGCACATCGCCTGGCCGACCGGAACGAGGACGCACTCGCCGACTTCGACCGCGCGATCGAGCTCGACCCCCAGTACAAGTGGGCGATCTTCAGGCGAGGCCTGACATATCAACAGATGCAGCGGTACCACGACGCCCTGGCCGACATCAATCGCGCCATTGAGTTCGACGCGGAGTCGCCATGGTACCTGGGCATGCGCGGGCAGATCTATCGATCCATGGCACGATACGACGAAGCACTCGCCGAACTGAATCGGGCTGTCGAACTCGACTCGGAGAGCGATTGGGGGCTGGCGAACCGCGGCGAGATACATCGACTGGCCGGCCGGTACGACGAAGCACTCGCCGACTTCGACCGCGCGATCGAACTCGACCCCCAATACGACTGGGCGATCGCCAGTCGAGGACAGACGTATGGCGCCATGGACAGGTATCAGGAAGCGCTCACCGATCTGCACAGGGCGATCGAGATCGACCCGACGCATACGTGGGCGGTCGGGGAGCTCGGCGAGACGTACCTCAACGCCGGCCGCCACAACGAGGCCGTCAACGCGTTCACTCGCGTCATCGACATGGAGCCGAATCCCACGTGGGCGATCGTCGAACGATCGCGGGCCTATCAGGCGATGAACAAACATGACGAGGCGCTCGCCGACCTCGACCGGGCAATCCAGATCGAGCCGGACTACAAGTGGGCGCTCGCCCTACGCGGTCGGCTACATCGAATGGCCGGCCGGTACGGCGATGCCATGGCCGACCTCAACCGCGCTGTCGACGTGGACCCGGAATACGCCTGGGCGATCACCAATCGCGCGCAGACATATCACTTGTTGGGCCAGCATGATCGCGCCATCGCCGATCTCGATCGGGCCGTCGAGGCAGACCCGGAAAGCACATGGGCCATCCAGGTGCGCGGCGAACTGCACCGGGCGGCCGGGCGATACGCCGATGCCCTCGCGGACTTCAACCGGGACATCGAGCTCGACCCCAACGACGACAGCGCCATTGCCGGCCGAGGGCGGACCTACCGGGCGATGGGCCTGGCGACGGAGGCACTGAACGATCTCCGCAGGGCAGCCGAACTCGATCCGGACTACGGCATCTACCGGTACGGGATCTGGCTCATGTCCGTCGCGGCCGACCAGACCGACGACATCGACCATCTCCTGCACAAGGCGATCGAACTCGACCGGACAGCGATCCCGAAGGAGCCGCTGGACACCGCGTTCGCGTTCAACATCGCCTTGTATCTACGAGCGCTCGGCGAGATCGAACCAGCGGTGCTGCAGGCGCGAGCAGCACTTGCCGGTTCCACCGACACCTTGAATGCCGATGAGATGGTCGAAGACCTCGACGAACTGCATGACGTGACCGGTCGGGACGTCGATGACCTGCTCCGGTTGTTGGATCCCGACCTCACCTAAGCTTCCACCGTGGAGCAACGGATTCTTGGCAGGACCGGACGGTCGGTCTCGGTGGTCGGTCTCGGTACGTGGCAGTTGGGCGCGGACTGGGGGTCGGTTGACGAGGACGACGCGCTGGCCGTGTTGGCCGCCGCCGTCGACTCCGGGGTCACGTTCCTGGACACCGCTGACGTGTACGGGGACGGGCGCAGCGAGCGGCTGATCGGGCGGTTCCTGCGGGAACGTGGCCGCGACGGCCTGTTCGTGGCCACCAAGATGGGCAGGCGGATGGCCCAGGAGCCGGCCAACTACACGATGGCCAACTTCCGCGCCTGGACCGACCGGTCCCGCGAGAACCTGGGCGTCGACACCCTGGATCTGGTCCAGTTGCACTGCCCGCCGACGCCGGTCTACTCCTCCGACGAGGTGTTCGACGCACTGGACACGCTGGTGGCCGAGCAGGTGATGACGAACTACGCGGTGAGCGTGGAGACCGTGGCCGAGGCGCTGACCGCGATCGCGCGGCCCGGGGTTGCCAGCGTGCAGATCATCCTGAACGCGTTCCGCCGCAAGCCGCTGGAGCACGTGCTGCCGGCGGCGCACGAGGCCGGCGTCGGCATCATCGCGCGGGTGCCGCTGGCTTCCGGGCTGCTGACCGGCCGCTACACCATGGACACCGTGTTCGCGCCGGACGACCACCGCAGCTACAACCGGCACGGCGAGGCGTTCGACGTCGGCGAGACGTTCTCCGGTGTGGACTACCAGAGCGGTGTCGAGGCAGCCGCCGAGTTCACCGCGATCGTGCCCGCCGACGTGACTCCGGCGCAGGCCGCGCTGCGCTGGGTGATCCAGCAGCCCGGCGTGACCACGGTGATCCCCGGCGCCCGCAACGTGGAACAGGCCCGGGCCAACTCGGCCACCGCCGACGTGCCCGCGTTGGCGGCGGACACGCTGGCGGCCATCGAGAACCTGTACGACCGGCGGATCAAGGACCAGGTCAAAGACCGCTGGTGACCTACAGGGCCAGCCCGCCGCCGCCCGCGTTCTCGCCCCTGCGGACCAGCAGCGCACCGAACGCGGCAACCAGGCTGACGATCGACGCGATCACCAACGACGTGCTGAAGCCAGTCATGAACGCGAGGTGGCTGCCGGTGGTGACGGCCTGCGTCACCGACGCGGACGCGCCCTTCGGCACCGGGGACACACCCTGGGCCACGAACTCCTTGGCGCCGTCCAACTGCTTGGCGATGGTCGGCGACAGGCCCGCTCCGGTCAGCTTGGCGAACAGCACGTCGCCGACCTTGGTGGCCATGATGGTGCCGAACACCGTCGTACCGAGCACGCCGCCCAACTGCATACCGGTCTGCTGCAGACCGCCCGCCACACCGCCGAGTTCGACGGGTGCGTTGCCGACGACGGCCTCGGTGCCAGACACGATCACGAAGCCGAATCCGAAGCCCAGCAGGATGAACCACGGCCACAGGTGGATGTAGGGCGAGTCGACCTGCAGCCGGGACAGGCCGAACATGGCCACGGCGTTGAACAGCATGCCGGCGACCAGCGTCCACCTCGGGCCGAACTTGGAGGTCAGCCAGCCGGCCAGCGGCGAGGACACGATGAACACCGACGTCAGCGGCAGTAGTTCGACGCCGGCGCGGACCGGGGTCATGCCGTGCACCTGCTGCAGGTACAGGGTCATGAAGAACAGTGCGCCGAACAGCGCGAAGAACGCGAGCGTGACCAGCACGGTGGCCGCGGACAGCGAAACGGAGCGGAACAGTCGCAGTGGTAGCAGCGGTTGTTCGGCTGCCCGTTCCCGGAACACGAACGCGACACCGAGGATCACAGCGGCACCGAAGAAACTGAGCGGCAGGGCATCGCCGAAGCCCATCTCAGCGGCCTTGATCAAACCCCAGACCAGGCAGAACAGTGAGCCGGCCAGCAGCACGACACCTGCGATGTCGAACGAGCCGCCGGCATCGGGGTCACGGGACTCGCGGATCACCAGCAGGCCGATCGCCAGCGTGATCAGGCCGACCGGGATGTTCAGGTAGAACACCGACTGCCAGCCGATGTGCTCCACCAGCAGGCCACCGACGATCGGTCCGCTGGCGATGGACAACGCGGAACTGCCACCCCAGATGCCGATGGCCATGTTCAGCTTCTCGGCGGGGAACGCCTTGCGCAGGATCGCCAGGCTGGCCGGCTGGAGCATCGCGCCGGCGAAGCCCTGCACGACGCGCCACAGGATGACCAGCCCGATGTTGCCGGACAGGCCGACCAGCGCGGACGACAGTGCGAACAGCACGACGCCGGCCAGGAACAGCTTCTTGCGGCCGAACCGGTCAGCGAGTCGACCGGCGATGATCAGGGATACCGCGAGCGCGAGCAGGTAGCCGTTGGTCACCCACTGCAGACCGGCCAGAGTGGCGTGCAGGTCCTTGGCGATCGCCGGGTTCGCGATCGAGACGACCGTGCCGTCCAGGCCGACCATCGTCACGCCGAGCGCGACGGCGACCAGGGTCAGCCACGGACTGCTGTACTTGCGTGGCTTGGCATCGGGTCTCGGGCTCGGCATCGACAGAACACCGCTGGAGGACTCGGGCATGCCGCCAAACTGTCATCCACTGACAACTGGCGTCAACAAGCTAACGGCATCCTGTGACCCTTGTCATGATGTGTCGAAATCGGGAACCTGGAGGTAACATCCGAGGATTGACGTACCTCCCCGGCGTGGACACCGGGGATTCCCATCCAGCTCGCGCCGGACAGTTCCTGCTTCTTGTCCCCGAAGGGAGGTTGCGCCAGATGCCTCACCGACTAGCGTCGGGTCGGTCTCACTCCGGCTCCACAGGCCGTAACCGCCCGCCCGGCGGCCAGAATATTGCGTGCCGCGTTGATGTCCCGATCCAGCACCAGCGGACACTGGTCACACCGCAACGTCCGCTCACCCAACGGCATCGACGCCTTCACGCGCCCACATTTCGAGCACGTCTTGCTGCTGGGCAACCAACGGTCGACCGCGATCACCGTTCGGCCACGCCACTCGGCCTTGTATTCCAGCATCGCTCGGAACTGCGACCAGGAGGCATCACTGATCGCGCGGGCCAGGGACCGGTTCCGGATCATGTTGGCCACCGCCAGGTGGTCCTCGACCACGATCGTTTGGTTCTCACGAACGAGTCGGGTGCTCACCTGGTGGAGCACGTCGCGGCGCCGGTCGACGATCCGGGCGTGGATACGGGCGACAGCTATCCTCGCTTTGGCCCGATTGTTGGAGCCTTCCCGTTTGCGGGCCAGGCTGCATTGCGCCTTGGCCAGGGCAACACGTTCGCGTTGCTCGTGTCGCTGGTTGGAAACCTTGCCGTTGTCGTCGGTCAGGCCCGGGATCGGCCGGGACAGGGTGAACAGGCTGCTCAGGCCAACGTCGATGCCCACGTCGGCGTCACTGGTGGGCAACCGAGCGACCGTGGTCTGCACGAGGATGGACACGTGCCACCGGCCGGCGGGATCCCTCGACACGGTCACCGTGGAGGGCTGGGCGCCCTCGGGGAGCGGACGCGACCAGCGAATGTTCAATGGCTCGGTCATCTTCGCCAGCGTGAGTCGCCCGTCCCGGTAGCGGAACCCGGAGCGGGTGTACTCCGCCGACGCCCTGGACTTCTTACGGGATTTGAAGCGTGGATAGTTGGCTCGTTTGTCGAAGAAGCCGGTGAATGCCGTCTGCAGGTGCCGCAGGCACTGTTGCAAGGGCACGCTGGACACCTCGTTCAGAAACGCCAGCTCCTGGGTGTGTTTCCACCCGGTCAGCAACGTGGAGGACTCGGCATGACCGACGCGGCGCTGCTGCTCATTCCATGCCGTGGTGCGGGCTTCCAGGGCCTTGTTGTACACGAGCCGGACGCAACCGAAGGTCCGCGACAGCTGGGCTGCTTGGCTTTCGGTGGGATAGAAACGGTACCGGAACGCCCGTTTCACCAGCGCTGTCGACACGGCTCCCAGTCTAAGACACCTACCGACAATACTCGAACACACGTTCGAGTGATTGTTCTCGTGTACACCTGGCACAACGGATCGGTTCCTCCCCAGTCTGAAGGCCGGGGTATTCACCGATTGGGGTCCCAATGACCGACGCCGGCCTGCGCGAACGCAAGAAGCAACGAACACGCTGCGCCTTGATCGACTGCGCGTTCGCGCTGTTCCAGCGCAAAGGTTTCGACGCCACCACGATCGACGAGATCGCCGAGGCGGTCGACGTGTCGCCACGGACCTTCTTCCGGTACTTCGCGTCCAAGGAAGAGGTCGCGCTCTCGCTGATCGACGAGCAACTCGTCGTGCTGATCGACCTGCTGGCGCACCGGCCGGCCGAGGAACCAGTACTGACCGCCCTGCACCGGGCGGCCGTCGAGGTGGTCCTGGCCTGCGAGAGCGGCGCCAACGGTTTCGACGCCGCCCACTACGAGAGCATGCAGGGGCTGCTGGCCACCAGCCCCACGCTGGCGGCGCACAGCATGGAGGTGGGCTCGGCGAGGGTGGTCGAACTGGCCCGCCTGATCGGCATCCGGATGGGCGTCGACCACCTCACCGACCCCCGGCCGCACCTGGTCGCGTCGGTCGGCATCTGTGCCGTGCAGACGGCCGTGAACTCGTGGCGGGGCACCGACGGGCACGCCAAGTCCTCCGATCTGGTGGACCGGGCGTTCCAGTTGATCACCGATGGGATCAACTACCCGTCGGTACTCACCCCCTGAGAGTTACTGCCCGAACCGTTCGCCGAACCGGATGCGGTTGCCGAACGGATCCCGCAGGCCGCAGTCGATGCCGTAGGGCCGCTCGGTGGGCTCGTCGGTGAACTCGACGCCCTTGGCCAGCAACGTCTCGTACGTCTTGCGGCAGTCGTCCGTCGCGAAGATCAGCCACCCGCCCATGGCCCCCTTCGTGACCAGTTCGCGGACCTGCTCCGCGGTGGCGTCGTCCATCGCGGGCGGCCCGGGCTTCTCCAGGACGATCTCCCGCTCCGGGTGGCCGGGCACGCTGACCGTCAACCAGCGCATGAAGCCGAGATCGGCGTCCGTGTTGACCTCCAGACCGAGCTTGCCAACGTAGAAGTCGAGGGCTTCGTCCTGGTCAAGGACGTAGATCTGGGACTGGGTGATTGCTGTGAACATGTGATCGACCCTATGTGGACCGACCCCGAGGCTGCTTATCCAAAATGAACGAACCAGGCCTCAACCACGCCATGGCGAAGCACGTGGGCACAGCGATGATGTCACCCCGCTTGCGGTAGGCGGTCGGTGATTCGCCGACGATGTCGCGGAACGTCCTACTGAAGGTGCCGAGGCTGCCGAACCCGACCTCGTCGCAGATCTCCGTGACACTGCGGTCGGTGTCGCGCAGCAGGAACATCGCGCGCTCGACCCTGCGCCGCTGAAGGTAGCGGTGCGGGGTCTCGCCGAACGTGGTCCGGAACGTGCGGATGAAGTGCGCCGGCGACACGTGTGCCAGCCTGGCCAGTGTCGGGATGTCCAACGGCTGGTTGTAGGCGCGGTCCATGGCGTCCCTGGCCCGCAGCATCCTGCGGTTGGACTCCTCGACCGCGCGGCTCATCCCAGCGGTTCCTCGAACCGGACGCCGGTACCTGGTGCGTCGGGTTCGATGAAGCCGAGTGTCGCCTCGGCCTCCTCGGTCAGCGCGCTGACCGCAGCCGCCGGCAACCGCCGGAACGGTGTCACCCGCAGGGTCACCGAGTTCTTCTTCCGCTCGATGTCCCAGATGCCACAGGCGAATCCGTCGTAGAACACGCTGGCCCGGACCCGCAGGTTCTTGGTCACCACGTGGCCGCGGTGCTCGTCGGCGATCACCCTGCTCCGCTCGGCGTGCGACAGCACGAGATTGTCGAACTCCGGCAGGAAGCGCGGCGGGGCGGGCACGTCACCGTCCGGCCTCGGCGCGTCCGGCAGGTCGAACAACTCCTTGCCCTGCTCGTCGCGTACTGAGATCAACTCGGGGCGCAGCCGCGCCAGCACCTGTTTCACCCCGCGCAGGCCGGACCACGCCTGCACGTCGGCCGCCGTGGCCGGGCCGAACGCGGCGAGGTACCTGCGCACCAGTTCATCTGGCGTGTCGTCTTCGGACAACGATGTGGACAGCCAGTCCTCGGCCAACGTGAAGTCGGCTACCGAAGGGAACGCCCAGCGGTCGTCGGTGGGCACCATCACCAGTGGCAGCCGCATCCGCGCCGAGTAGCCGAGCGCCCGCTCGTTCACGTCAGGGAACTCCGCCTGCAACAACGCCCGCAACTCGTTGAAATCACGCGGCCGCTCCCGGAACAGTGCCGTCGCCACCGGCAGCACCTTGTCGATGTCCAGGCCCTTGGCCCTGGTGCCGAGGACCCGCTGCGCCTCGGTGAGCACCGGTTGCAGAACCGGCCGGAACGTGGCGTAGTCCTTCGCCGACAGCACATGCAGGGTCGCTCGCAGGAACGTCGCCCGGACCACGGTTCGCTTGTGCAGCAACCCATGCAGGTCCTCGTTGCGGAACTTGGCCACCCGGCTCCACAGCCCGACGAACGGCGGCCTCGCCTCCTGGGCCTGGATGCCGCACAGCCGCTCGACCGCGGTCAGTACCGGGATCTCCGCACGCTCCAGCAACAACTGCCGGGCCAGCGTGGCCCTGTTGAGTTGCCTGAGGGTCAGCGTGTCACCCGTCGCACTCACGCCGTCGATCGTGACAGATCGCCTCGCGAACAGCAGCACCGGGCCTGGTCAGCCAGCCTGGCCGGCGAACTGGGTCCGGTACAGCTCCGCGTACAGGCCGCCGTCGGCAAGCAGTTCGTCGTGCGTGCCGCGCTCCACGATCCGGCCGCCGTCCACCACCAGGATCTGGTCGGCAGCCCGCACAGTGGACAGCCGGTGCGCGATCACCAGTGAGGTCCTGCCACGCAGTGCCACCGACAACGCCCGCTGAATCGCCGCCTCCGATTCGGAGTCCAGGTGCGCGGTCGCCTCGTCCAGGACGACGACCCGAGGCGCCTTGAGCATCAGCCGCGCGATCGCCAGCCGCTGCTTCTCACCACCGGACAACCGGTAGCCCCGATCCCCCACGACCGTGTCCAGGCCCTGCGGCAGCGACTCCACCAGCGAACTGATCTGCGCGCCGTGCAACGCGTCGACCAGGTCGGCATCGGTCGCGTCCGGCTTGGCATACATCAGATTGGCCCTGATCGTGTCGTGGAACAGGTGCGCGTCCTGGGTCACCATGCCGATCGTGTCGGACAGCGACACAAAACTGGCGTCCCGCACGTCCACCCCGTTGATCACGACAGCACCCGCCCGTGGGTCGTAGAGCCGCGCCACCAGATAGCTGATCGTCGTCTTGCCGGCACCGGACGGCCCGACCAGCGCCACGAGTTGCCCGGGTTCGGCCGCGAACTCGACGTCGAACAGGACCGGGCGGGACGTCACCTGCTCCAGCACGGCCACCGACTCCAGCGAGGCGAGCGACACCTCCTCGGCGCTGGGATAGGTGAAGTCGACGTGCTCGAACCGGACGCTGGCCGGGCCCGCCGGGATCGCGACGGCGTCCGACTTCTCCGCGATCATCGGCTCAAGATCGAGCACCTCGAAGACCCGATCGAACGACACCAGCGCGGTCATCACGTCCAACTGGACGTTGGACAGCCCGATCAGCGGGCCGTACAGCCTGCCGAGATACGCCGTCAGCGCGACCACGGTGCCCACGTTGAGCACGCCGTGGATGGCCAGCACGCCACCCCAGCCGTAGACCAGCGCGGTGGCCAGCGACGCGGTGAGCAGCAGCGCGACGAAGAACAGCCGCGCGTACAACGCCTGGGTGATGCCGATGTCGCGCACCCGGCCTGCCCGCTGCCGGAACTCGGTGGTCTCCTCACCAGGGCGGCCGAACAGCTTCACCAGCAGCGCGCCGGACACGTTGAACCGCTCGCTCAGCGTCGTGTTCATGGCGGCGTTCAGGTCGTAGGACTCACGGGTGATCGTCGCCAGCCGCCTACCCATCCGCCGTGCCGGGATCACGAACACCGGCAGGATGACCAGCGAGACCAGAGTGATCTGCCAGGACAGCAGCAACATCGCGCCCAACGTGAGCAGCACCGTGATCATGTTGGACACCACGGAGGACAGCGTGTCGGTGAACGCCTGTTGCGCGCCCAGCACGTCGTTGTTCAGCCTGCTGATCAGCGCACCGGTCTGGGTCCTGGTGAAGAACGCCAACGGCATCCGCTGGATGTGCCCGAACACACCGGTGCGCAGGTCGTAGATCAGGCTCTCGCCGACCTTCGCCGACACCCACCGCTGCAGGATGGACAACCCGGCGTCGACCACAGCCAGCGCGCCCAGCAACAGCGCCAGTTTCACCACGAGACCGGCGTTGCGACCGAGAATGCCGCCGTTGATGATCTCCCGGTAGATCAGCGGGTTGGCCACACTGATCACCGCGTCCACCACGACGACGGCCAGGAACCCGGTGAGGATCACCCGGTATGGCCAGACGAACCGCAGCATCCGCCGCCAGGTGCCCTTGCGGACGGTCTTGTTCAGTACCGACCTGTCGCCGTGTGCCGCCCGCCAGATCCCAGCAGCGCCCGGTCCCATCTAACGCCCCCAGTCATGACTCAGGGAGCCGGTCGTCGCGACCGGCTCCCTGCAAGAGTATGAACGCTCAGATCAGGCCGAGTTCGGCGACCGCGTCCCGCTCCTCGGTCAGCTCGCGAACCGACGCGTCGATCCGCTCACGGGAGAACTCGCCGATCTCCAGGCCCTGCACGATCTCGTACTTCCCGCCCCTGGACACCACCGGGAACGACGAGATCAGGCCCTCCGGCACACCGTACGAGCCGTCCGACACGACGCCGGCCGACGTCCAGTTGCCCTCCTCGGTGCCCAGCACCCAGTCGTGCACGTGGTCCACGGCGGCGCTCGCGGCAGAGGCGGCCGACGAAGCGCCACGGGCCTCGATGATCGCGGCGCCACGCTTGGCCACGGTCGGGATGAACTCGTCGCGCACCCACGCGTCGTCGTCCAGCACCTCGCGGACGGCCTTGCCGCTGACCTCGGCGTGGAAGACGTCCGGGTACTGGGTGGCCGAATGGTTGCCCCAGATCGCGACCTTCTTGATCTCCGAGACCGGCACCTGGAGCTTGTTGGACAGCTGGCCGAGCGCGCGGTTCTGGTCCAGCCGCGTCATGGCAGTGAAGCGGTCGGCCGGCACGTCCGGCGCGTGGGTGCGGGCGATCAGCGCGTTCGTGTTGGCCGGGTTGCCCACCACGAGCACGCGGAGATCGTCGGCAGCGACCGCGTTGAGCGCCTCGCCCTGCGGCTTGAAGATGCCGCCGTTGGCGGAGAGCAGGTCGCCGCGCTCCATGCCCTTGGTCCTGGGCCGGGCACCGACCAGCAGTGCGATGTTCACGCCGTCGAAGGCGGTGCGGGGGTCGTCGGTGATCGAGATGCCACGCAGCAGCGGGAACGCGCAGTCGTCCAGTTCCATCGCGGTGCCCTCGGCGGCACGGACCGCCTGCGGGATCTCCAGCAGGTGCAGCTTGACCTCGGTGTCGGGGCCGAGCAACTGCCCGGAGGCGATACGGAACAGCAGTGCGTAACCGATCTGACCGGCCGCACCGGTGACGGCGACGTTGACGGGCACCTGTGCCACGACCTCTCCTCGTTCAGGGGCTTGTCAGCGCGTCGCGTGCTGGAGCGCCGACAAGCCCCGATGCTAGTCACCAGGCCCTACCTGGCAGCCCTCCGGGTGCGCAGAGTCACGCGGTCGGGAGCTGGCTGGGCCAACCCGGGGACCGGCCGAGCATGGTCAACACCCGGTCCAGCGGGCCTGCGTCGTCCGGCACGGCCAGGCTGCTGGCGAACGCGGTGCCCGGTCCCCTGCTCGCCTCGTCGTCGGGCACCTGGCCCGCCACTCGCAGCGCCGCTGCCAGGACGTCGTCGTCGAACTCGACGGGCAGGCCGAGCGACACGGCCACGTCCCAGCTGTGCACCACGTAGTCGACGAAGTGGAAACCCATCGCCATACCGGCCGGCACCGTGATGCCGCCCCTGATCTCCGGCAGGTAGGCTCGCCCGTTTTCTGCTCCCGGCGCACCGAACGCGGCGATCACGACGTCCACCGCCGAGCAGTACGCGGCCGCCATGTCCTCGGTGACGGGAGCCGGTTGCCAGTCGGCGAGTTCGGTGCGCTCACCTGCGACGGCCCTGGCGAAACCGTGGTGCTGGACGGTCATGTGCGCCAGCAGCGCACCAAGATCCCATTCCACGCACGGGGTGGGCAGACCCAACTGTGCGGTCGTGACATTCCGGACGAGTCCCCTGCTCACCTCGACCGCGCGGCGGTCCAACTCCTGGATGGTGTCCATGACCCCATCCAACGCCAGACGACCACGACAAGAAAACGTAAAGCGGCAACAACGCGGGAGGGCCGGCCGCCCTGGCCGGCCCTCCCGGGCGCTCAGCGCTGGTACAGGTCGCCTCGTCGCGCCGCCGCGACGAACGCGGTCAGCGTCGCGACCGGGAAGGCCAGTGCGGGGGCAGCAGCCATCTTGGAATCGCGCACCCCTGCGCGGTCGGCAAGTACAGCCACCTCCACGCACTGGGATCCGTTGTCGCCGCCGCTGTAGCTGCTCCTGCGCCACACCGCACCGGACAGGTCCGTTGCCTGCATGTCGTCCACTTTCTCTTTGCTGACAGTAGAATCGCAAATCTCAGATCACAACGCGCCGGCGAGGTTCTCGATAGCGAGCAGGGTGTCTTCCTTGCTCAGGGCCCGCTCGCACAAGCCGGTGTAGCCGGCAGTGTATTGCGCAACCTCATCCGGATCCTCGACATAGATGCAGCTGTTCAGATTTTCCTGGTACGCCACATCCAACCACTCAGGACGATCGAAGCTGAGGATCACGAACGGGCGCCCCATCGCCGGGTACGCGCCACCACCGAACGGGATCATCCGAATCGAGACGTTCGGCAGGTGAGCGATCCGACCAAGGTGTTTCAACTGGGTGCGCATAACGTCTCTGCCACCGACGAGTTGCCGCAGCGCGACCTCGTTGACCACGGCGTCGAACTCGATTGGTTGATCAGCGAACAGCCTGGCCTGACGGCGCTTCCGCAGCTCGACGCGGTGTTGGATCTGCGCTTCGTCGGCCGACGGAGTGAACGCGTGTGCGATTGCTCGCACATAGTCCTCGGTCTGCAGGAGGCCGGGAACAAGATCAATTTCAAAGTTGACCAATGACACAGCTTCGGACTCGAAGTCGACGTACCGGTCGAACTGCTTGGCGGTGACCGCATCTCCGTAAGAAAGCCACCAACCACGTTCGGTCGCGTGTTGTACCTCCCCCACCAGTTCGTCCCGCTCGACCTCGGAGACCCCATACACGACGGCCATGCTGATCACGTCCGCCGGCGTGATCGTCTGACTGGCGTTCTCCAGCTTGCTGATCTTCGACCTGGCCCAGTTGAGACGCTCGGCCACGACATCGCCCGTGAGCGCGGCCCTGCCCCGCCACTCGCTGAGCACTCGGCCGACGTAACGCATGCGCATGGTCGAGTAGAAACGGTCCGTCATTGCCACCATCCCAGGAATGTTCACTCGATCGCGTGGATTCTCGAACTTTTCGCGGTTCTGACTGTCCAGTGAGAACAGAGAGCGGGACCATTCCGGTCAGAACCGTGTAGCGCAACGAGACATCACCAAGCGAATCGAATCGGAAGGAGGATCAGTGGCCATTCTGGACGGTCGGGACCTGTCCACGTGCCGCAGGTTCGCCGGATACCTGGCCGACCGGAGTATATGCACGAGCTTGGTCGAACTTGACGAGACCCATCAACGACTGTGGATTCGGCTCGCGTCCGTGTCCCGCTTCTCAGTCGCCCTGGACACCTCGGCCACCGACCGACTGATCGATGCCCTGGACGAGATGGGTGTTTGCGCCGTGCACTGTGAGCACGAACACGGCCAACGGCTGCTCGGCGCCGCCCCGAATCCGGAGCCGGCGATCATCCCGCACAGCGAGCGGCGGCACAGTTGCCCACCAAACGGCCGCCCCATGCGGTTGTACCTCCACCTGGGCGAAGACCCGCACGACCGGATCGACGTGACACTCACCCGGCCCGCGACAGTGGCGTTGGTTACACATTTGCGGGAGTGCCGTGCGGCGATGCGCTGAGTAGTGCTCCGGTACGGCTGTTTCAACTGGTGACACCGCCGTGGACCATTCGAGTGGCACTCCGGTTCGTCCACGGCCGAGGGTGCCACGGTTCGGTGCCGTTCAGCCGGCGTCCTCCTGCGGGACCGGTGCGATCGTCTTCGCCAGCATGTTGCCCAGTCCGGCTCGCGTCGCCACCACGATCAGCCGGTCGTGCGCCCGCAACTCGTGATTCGCGGGCGGCCGCCAGTCGAGATCACCGACACCTCGGTGCTGCAGTGCGATCACCCGCGCCTCGTCCGGTTCATCCGCTGTGCCGACCGGCTGGCCGTCCAGCGGTGAGCCGGCGGCCACCGGCACTTCGATGATCATGATCGCGGCGCGGCCGATCGACATCGTGCCGATCACCTGCCGTTCCACCATGGCGGCGGCGAAGGACGCGGCGGCCAGCCGGGACACGCTGCGCGAGATGGCGATGCCGAGACCGCGCTCCACCCGTTCCGCGAGATCGTCGTCGAACAGGCGCAGCACCACCCGCAGGTCCTCGCGGTGCGTCCTGCCCTGCAGCGCCGCCTCCAGGTTCGCCACGTCGCTGCTGGTCAACAGCAGCAGCGCCCGGGCGTTGGCCACCGACACGGCCCGCAGCGTGTCGTCCCTGGTGGCGTCGCCGAACACCACCGGCACGCCGAGCCGCCTGGCCAGCGACACCCCGCGCGCGTTCTCGTCGGCGTCCACGCAGATCACCGGGACGCCCAGATCGTGCAACTGCGCCACCACCCTGGTGCCGACGTTGCCGAGGCCGACCACCACAACGTGATCACCGAACATCGAAGGGTCCGGCGCGGGGTCGGCCAGTCGCGCCCTGACCAGGCCGTCCACCACGACCGCCGTGGCCACCGGGATCAACGCGAGCCCGGACAGCGTGATGACCAGTTGCACGATCTTCCCGAACGGCCGCAGCGCGCGGTCGGGGATCGCGTCGCCTGCCGCGTCCAGCAGCGTCTGGTACACCGCGCCGCCCCAGCCCGCGTGCCCGGCGGTCGCCATCAGCACGAACCCGAGCACGATCAGCGTCACCAGGGCCATCACCAGCCGCACCAGACCGCTGCCCAACAGGAACCGGATCCGCCGCAGCGCCGGGGACGCCCTGCGTCGCCGCTGCCCGTCCAGTGGTCCGGCGTGTGCGTCGTCGGCCAGCGCCAGCACCAGATCGGCGCGGGCGTGGTCGTCGGGCAGCAGCCGGGTCATGCCGCCGGACGTGTCGGCCAGCCCGCACACCACCCTGCTGTCCGGTACGTCGGCACTCCGTGCGACGTAGAGCGTCCGGCCCGGCAGTCGGACATGGCTGGGCGCAACTTCGCCTAGCGCCGCGGCCACGAACGACGGCGCGGCCATCGCCGAGTCGGACAGCACGGCACAATCCGTGAACAGCGTGCGGATCCGGAAACCAAGGCTGGTATTGAACATTCGGATCACCATGCGGAGATCCGGGTTGAGGTCGTGGGCGCGCAGCGCGGCGTGGATGTTGCCGACGTCGTCCTGGTTCACGACGGCCAGCGCGTGCGCGTCGGCGATGCCCGCGTTGCGCAACGCCGAATCGTCGGGCAGCGCCGACTCGACCAACATGACCCCGGGCAGTTGGGCCAGCAGCGGTCCCTGGTTCCGGTCCCGGCGCGGCAGGATCACCGTGACCTCCGCGCCGAACCGGATGACCAGTTCGTTCACCAGCCGGTAGGCGAGCGGGTTGTCCCCGCAGACGACGAAGCGGCGGGGTGGTGGGCCTATGCGTTGGGGTGGCGGCACACGGACAATGGTATGAGGCCTACCGACACGACCCGGCGCGCCGCGCGGATCGTAATCGCATTCTTATCGGCGGCATCTTTTGGTAAATATGTATTTGTGATATGATAGGGAAAACCTGGGCTACGGTATTTCTCGTGTGTTATGACGATTCCGCCCGGCCGCCTGCCGGCCCGCCGCCGATCACCTCGACCAGTACCGAGCCGCTCACGCTGCGCTCGACCGACGGTGCCCGCTTCGCCGCCTTCCGGGCCACCCCCACGGACAACGCGTCCGGCATCGGTGTGTTGCTGCTGCCGGACAATCGCGGCCTGCGGGCCTTCTACGACCAACTCGCCGTCCGGTTCGCCGAACACGGCCACACCACGGTGGCCATCGACTATTTCGGCCGAAGTGACGGCGTGGCCAGGGACCGACCGGATGATTTCCCGGTCCTGCCACACCTGGGCCGGTTGCGCCGCAACTGCCTCTACGCGGATTTCGCCACCGGAATCGCCGCGCTGCGCGATGGCGGCTGCGCCGCCGTGATCACCGTCGGATTCTGCCTCGGCGGCCGGTTCGCATTCCTCACCGCGGACCCGGCGTTCGGCCTTGCCGGCGCGATCGGCTGCTGCGGCGCGCCGGACACGATCGGGAACGCGCCAGGGCCGATCCAGCGGGCACCGGAACTGGCGGCGCCCATCCTCGGCCTGTTCGGCGGTGCGGACGACGGCATCCCGCAGGAGACGGTGGCCAGGTTCGACTCCGCGCTCACCGAGGCAGCCGTGCCGCACGACATCGTCACCTACCCCGGCGCGCCGCACGGCTTCTTCGACCAGGCCCTGGCCGAGCAGCACGCGGACGCCTGCGCCGACGTGTGGCGGCGGTTCCTCGGCTTCATCGACACGCGGGCGGCCGAGTTGGCGGCGTGATCAGATCTCGTCGCCGAGGCCGGCGTCCTCCAGGTCGAGGCCGCGTTCCACCCGCCGCCGGGTGGCGTCGCTGATCGTGCCGGCCTCGTACAGCCGGTCCAGTTCACCGCGCTGCACGGACAACACGTCGCGGCGCAGCGCCCGGTAGGCGACCACGCCGGTGTCGGCCGGGTCGTCGATGTCCGCGTGGTTAATGGCCGCAGCCCTGTCGGTCTCGATCCGGTCGATCCTGGCCTGCAGCCTGCGGCGCAACTGGTCGATCACCACGTCCGGAGCCAGTTCGAGATCGGCCAGTTGCGTCAGGTGGTCCAGCCCGGCCTGTGCCACGTGCAGCCTGGCGACCGTGTCCTCGTGCCGGACGTCGGCCGGTGCGATGGCAATGCCAGACCTGCGGACCAGCGGAGCCAGCGTGAAGCCCTGCACCACCAGCGTGATCACGATGACGGCGGTGGACAGCAGCAACACGAGATCGCGGCCCGGCAGCGGGGTGCCGGCGTCGGTGGCCAGCGGGATGGACAGCGACGCGGCCAGCGGCACCACTCCCCTGGCGCCCGCCCAGGACACCACGGTGGGCACCTGCCAGGACGGCCTGCCACGACCACCGCGCCGCCGCAGCAACGCGGCCAGCGGGAACACCCACAGCACGCGCACCACGATCAGCGTCGCCGTGATGGCGAGCGCCTGGAGCAGCCACCCTGGTCCCCGTCCGGACAGCGCGCGGACCAGGGTGGGCAGTTCGAGCCCGATCAGGCCGAAGACGACGCTCTCCAGCAGGAACACGACCGTCTGGTAGACCGCGCCCAGTTGGAGCCGGGTGTGTGGGCTGGTCAGCCGCGAGGTCTGGGTGCCGACAGCCACGCCCGCCACCACCACCGCGGTCACGCCGGACCCGTGCAGCGCCTCCGCGAGCACGTAGGTCGCATACGGCGTGACCAGGGCGATCACGGTCTCCAGCACCGGATCGGTGGTGCGCCGCCGAATGAGCACGACACCCGCGGCGACCACGGCGCCGACCAGGACGCCACCACCGGCCAGCAGCACGAAGTCGCCGGCCACGTGGCCCCAGGAGACCGCGCCTACGGTGACCGCGATGGACAGTGCGACCCGGAACAGCAGCAGGCTGGTCGCGTCGTTGAACAGGCTCTCCGCCTGCACCAGGGCCTGCACCCTGGGCGGCAGCGACAGCTTGCGACCCAACGCGGTGACGGCGACCGGGTCGGTACTGGCCAGCACGGTGCCCAGGACCAGCGCCATGCCGACCGACAGGCCGGTGACCGCGACGACGACGGCAGCGACAGCCGCCGCCGACGCCAGCACCAGGCCGACGGCCAGCGCGGTGACCGGTCGCCAGACCGCCCGCAGGTCCCGCCACGGCAGTTCCTTGCCAGCCGCGTAGAGCAGCGGCGGCAGCACGACCAGGCTGACGATCTCCGGCGTGACACGCACGGTCGGCACCCCCGGCAGCAGGCCGACCAGTACGCCCGCGACCACCAGCAGCGACGGCGCGGGCACCCGCAGCCTGCGGGCGAACGTGGCGACGACGGTGGCGACCACGACGAGGAACAACACCGTCTCCACGCTGCGCATTGCCCGGAACCCTCCCGTCGGTGTCCGGCAACCCTACCCAGGACCGGGCGACTAGCCTGCTGAAGCGCAGGTCAGCGGGATGGCTACCAGATTCATCCGATGCCTGGTAGACATCCCATACATCGGATGTTTCCGGAGGTACGAGTGAAGTTGGCCCGGATTGGCGCCCACGGCCAGGAGCGCCCCGCCGCACAGGCGGCAGACGGCCGTTGGCTGGACATCTCGGCAGTCACCCCAGAGCTGGACGGCGCGTTCCTGGCCGGCGGCGGGATCGCCGAGGTGCGGGACCGCATCGACACACTTCCGCCGGTGGCCGAACCGGCCGGCCGGTTCGGACCGCCCGTGGCGCGGCCGGGCAAGATCGTCTGCATCGGCGTGAACTACCGGGACCACGCCCAGGAGTCCGGGATGGCCGTGCCGACCGAGCCGGTGCTGTTCATGAAGGCGCCGGACACGGTTGTCGGGCCGACCGACGAGGTCCTGATTCCCCGGCACAGCAACAAGACCGACTACGAGGTGGAACTCGCCGTCGTCATCGGCACGACGGCCAGGTACCTCGGCTCCCCCGCCGACGCGCTGGCCCACGTGGCCGGCTACGCCGTGGCCAACGACGTGTCCGAGCGTGAGTTCCAGATCGAGCGCGGCGGCACGTGGGACAAGGGCAAGAACTCCGAGACGTTCTTCCCCTTCGGCCCTTGGCTGGTCACCGCCGACGAGGTGCCCGACCCGCAGGCGCTGGGCCTGACGCTGTCGGTCAACGGCGACCTCCGGCAGAACGGCAGCACCGAGGACATGGTCTTCGGGGTGGCCGAGATCGTGCACTACCTCAGCCAGTTCATGGTCCTGTACCCCGGCGACGTGATCAGCACCGGCACACCGGCAGGCGTGGCCCTCGGCATGCCCGAGCCCAAGCCGTTCCTGCGGGCCGGCGATGTCGTGGAGTGTTCGATCACCGGTTTGGGCAGCCAGCGCCAGACCTTCGGCCAGGCCTGACCGATGACCGGTCGCATCGTTGCCCTGGACACCTACGACGTCCGGTTCCCCACCTCCCGTGAGCTGGACGGGTCGGACGCGATGAACCCGGACCCGGACTACTCGGCCGCCTATGTGGTGGTCCGGACCGACGCCGACGACGGCCTGTCCGGTCACGGGTTCGCGTTCACCATCGGCCGGGGCAACGATGTGCAGGTCGCCGCGATCAGGGCGCTGGCACCGTTCCTGGTCGGCAGGCCGGTGGCGGACACCCTCGCCGACATGGGTGGCACCTGGCGGCTGCTGGTGCACGATCCGCAACTGCGGTGGCTCGGCCCGGAGAAGGGCGTCCTGCACATGGCGATCTCCGCTGTGGTCAACGCGCTGTGGGATCTGCGGGCGAAGCGGGAGGGCAAGCCGCTGTGGCGACTGCTCGCCGATCTGAGCCCTGCCGAACTGGTCGACCTGGTCGACTTCCGCTACCTCACCGACGTGCTCATGCCGGACGAGGCGCTGGACATGCTGGCCGCCACGCGGGCCGGCAGGGCGGAGCGGGAGGCCGATCTGCTGGCGGCCGGCTACCCCGCCTACGCCACGTCCCCCGGCTGGCTCGGCTACTCCGACGACAAGCTGGTCCGGTTGAGCAAGGAGGCCGTCGGCGACGGTTTCGACCTGATCAAGCTGAAGGTCGGCGCGAACACCGAGGACGACGTGCGCAGGCTCGGGCTGGCCAGGGACGCGGTCGGGCCGGACGTCCGGATCGCGGTGGACGCGAACCAGCGGTGGGACGTCGGCACCGCGATCGCCGCGATCGACCGGTTGGCGCCGTTCGATCCGTGGTGGGTGGAGGAGCCGACGTCGCCGGACGACGTGCTCGGCCACGCCGCGATCCGCAGGGCGATCTCGCCGATCAAGGTGGCCACCGGCGAGCACGTGCAGAACCGGATCATCGTCAAGCAACTGCTGCAGGCGGGCTCGATCGACATCCTGCAGATCGACGCCGCCAGAGTTGCCGGTGTGAACGAGAACATCGCGATCCTGTTGCTGGCAGCCAAGTTCGGCGTGCCGGTGTGTCCACACGCTGGTGGCGTCGGGCTGTGCGAACTGGTCCAGCACCTCGCGATGTTCGACTACCTGGCGGTCAGTGCGACCACCGAGAACCGCGTGATCGAGTATGTGGACCACCTGCACGAGCACTTCGTCGACCCGGTGGTGGTCAGCGGAGGGCGGTACGCGGCGCCGACCATGCCCGGTTTCTCGGCGCGGTTGCACCCGGACTCGATCGCCGATCACCTGTTCCCGTCCGGGCCGGTCTGGAGGAATGCGCAGTGACGAACGAATTCGACGGGCAGCGGGTCGTGGTGACCGGCGGCGGCTCCGGCATCGGGCTCGCCACGGCGATCATGCTCGCGACCCGAGGTGCCACGGTGGCCTGCCTGGACCTCGACCCCGGCGCGGTGCCGGCAGCGCTGATCGGCATCACGGCGGACGTCGCTGACGACTCGGTGGCCGACGCCGTCGCCGACGCGGCGCAGCGCCTCGGCGGCATCGACATCGTGGTGAACAACGCCGGCATCGGCGCGCAGGGCACCGTGGAGGACAATGACATCGCCGAGTGGCACCGGGTGTTCGAGGTCAACGTGCTCGGCATGGTCCGGATGGCCAGGGCCGCGTTGCCGCTGCTGCGTGAGTCGGCGGCGGCAGGCCGGCACCCGGCGATCGTGAACACCTGCTCCATCGCGGCCACCGCCGGCCTGCCCAATCGGGCGCTGTACGGCGCGTCCAAGGGCGCCGTGTACTCGCTGACCCTGAGCATGGCCGCCGATCACGTCCGCGAGGGCATCCGCGTCAACTGCGTCAACCCCGGCACCGCCGACACGCCGTGGGTGCGCAGGCTGCTGGACGCCGCCGACGACCCGGCAGCCGAACTGGCCGCGTTGAACGCGAGGCAGCCGAGCGGACGGCTCGTGTCGGCCGACGAGGTGGCGGCCACGATCTGCTATCTCGCCAGTCCACTCACCGCGGCCACCACCGGCACGTCGGTCGCCGTCGACGGTGGTATGCAAGGCCTCCGGCTGCGACCGCAGTGAGCACAGTGGACACCGGGCCGTTCGCGTTCGGCGCGGCCGGCATCGGCAACCTGTACGGGGCGATCAGTGACGACGCCGCGACGGCCACCGTCGAGGCGGCGCTGGCTGCCGGCGTGCGGTACTTCGACACGGCGCCGCACTACGGACTGGGCCTGTCCGAACGGCGGCTCGGCGCGGCCATCGCCGGGTTCCCGCGTGCCGATCTGGTGCTGTCCACGAAGGTCGGGCGGCTGCTGGTGGCTGACCCGGCCGGTGCCGGCCGACGGGACGACGAAGGTTTCGACGTGCCGGCCGATCTACGCAGGGTGCGCGACTACAGCCGGGACGGCGTGCTGCGCTCGCTGGAGGCCAGCATGGCGCGGCTGGGCACCGACCGGATCGACATCGTGTTCGTGCACGACCCGGACGAGCACTACGAAGCCGCGTTGGACGGAGCACTGCCAGCGCTGTCCGAACTGCGCGACCAAGGAGTGATCGGCAGGTTCGGCGCCGGCATGAACCAGTCGCGGATGCTGACGAAGTTCGTGGAGCACAGCGATCTGGACATCGTGTTGCTGGCCGGTCGGTACACACTGCTGGATCAGTCCGGAATGGACGATCTGCTGCCGGCCTGCCGACGCCGTGACGTGTCCGTGGTCGCGGCGGGTGTGTTCAATTCGGGCATCCTGGCCACCGCGCGGCCACGACTGAATTCGTACTACGACTACCTGCCGGCGGACCGCGCGCTGGTCGAGCGGGCGAACCGGATCGCGGACGTGTGTGCGCGACACGGCGCCACGCTCCCCCAGGTGGCCGCGTGGTTCCCGACACTGCATCCAGTCGTGACCACGGTGTGCATCGGCGCGCGGTCGGCCGCCGAGGTGGCCCGCAACGTGGCACTGTTCGACCAGCCGGTGCCGGACGACGTGTGGCACGAACTGGTCGCGGCCGGTCTGTTGCGGGCCGACGCACCCGTCGGGGTGGCTCGATGAACGTCGTCGACGCGCACCATCACCTGCTCGACCCGACGCGGCGGGACTACCCGTGGCTGGCAGGCGACGACATGGCACCGATCCGCCGCCGCTACGACCTGGCCGAGTTGCGTGGCCACACCGGTGTCGTCGGCGTGTCGCGGACCGTGCTGGTGCAGACCGTGCCGGACGTCGCCGAGACCGAGGAGTTCCTTGCCGTCGCGGACGCCAACCGGGATCTCGTGGCCGGGGTCGTGGGCTGGGTCGACCTGACCGATCCGGCGCTGCCGGACACCGTGGCCCGGCTGCGTGCCGGGCCGGGCGGCGACCTGTTGACCGGCATCCGGCACCATGCCCAGGACGAGCCGGACCCGGCATGGCTGGTCCGGTCGGACGTGGCGGCCGGGGTGGCCGCCGTGGCCGAGGCCGGACTGGCGTACGACCTGCTCGTGCTGCCCGGCCAGTTGCCGGCCGCGATCAGCCTCGCGCGGCAGGTGCCGGACTGCCGGTTCGTGCTGGACCACGCGGCCAAGCCACCGATCGCGACCGGCGGGCCGGAACCGTGGGCCGGGCTGATCGGCGGCCTGGCTGAACTGCCGAACGTGGCGTGCAAGCTGTCAGGTCTGGTCACCGAAGCCGCACCCGGGTACCGGGCGGCCGACATCCAGCCGTACGCCGACGTGGTGCTGGCCGCGTTCGGCCCCGATCGGGTGATGTTCGGTTCCGACTGGCCGGTCTGCGAACTGGCCGCCGGCTACCCGGACGTACTCGGGCTGGCCCGTGCGCTGTGCGCCGGGTTGACCGAGGGCGAGACCGCCGCGGTGTTCAGGGGGACGGCAACCGGGTGGTACCGGCTGCCGGCCTGACCCAGCGGTACCGGGTCGCCCACGACGACTGCCGGCACAGCAGCAGCACCACGACGGCGACGCAACTGGCCAGCATGACCGCGATGAATCCCGGGCTGACCAGGAACGCGGGGCCGGTCGTCGGGTCCAGCGTGATCGCCATGCCGGCGCCGGTGCGGTGGTCGACCAGGTCGATCGCACCACCGATGACGACCACGCCGGACACGACCTGGAACACCACGCTGGCGATCCGGCACGCGTCCGACCTGCCCAGCGTGCCGGCGGCCAGGGCCAGCACGAAGGCGCCGACCGCGAACGCCAGGATGGCCGCGATGACGAGCACGACCTTCACCGGCTGGCCGCTGCCGACATCCCCGTCCCCCATACCGACGAGCAGGCCGATGAACATCCACATCAGGGCCTGCCCTGCCTGCAACACCACCGCGGCGATCAGGGTGCCGGCCGACCCCTCGGCGGCCGGCTGATCGGTCGGCGGTGTTTCTGCACCGTAAGCACCGGTGCGCCTGCGTGACCGCAGGCCGAGCTGTGTCATGGGTCGCTCCAAGGAGACCTACCCCGACTAGGTCTGACCGCGATTACTCGGAAAAAACGATGCGCTGATCCCCCAAACAGCGGTCAGCTTGCCGAAGATTAATCGCGATCGGAAGGTCGCACCAGTGCGACGAGCGCGCCCCACCCAGATGGGGGCATGCTGAGCGCGTGCAGTCCGAGAATGACGGCATGGGGGCCGGCAGAGGGCAGCGCGCGCTGGATGGGGCAACGAGGCACCACGACACCCGCAAGGTCCTGGCGGGTGTCGTGGTGTTTCTGCGCCTCGTGGCCGTGCCGCCGATCGCAGTGGCCATCGCGTCCGGGGTCCGCCTCGGCTCCTACGCGGTGCCATGGCTCGCCATACTCGTGTACCTGCTGCTCACGGCCTGGGGAACCGTGTTCGTGCTGGCCGTGTGGCGCGAGGGCAGGGTGCCCGGCTGGGCGATCACCACCGATGTCGTCGTGGTCTCGGCGTGCATCCTGCTGATCAGCCTTGCGGTGCACCCGTCGTACTTCAACTCGGTCGACGGCTCCGACCTGGAGGCGGCGATGGAGATCGCGGCCGTCGGCGTCGCCATGAACACCGGTGTCCGGAAGCTGCTCGTGGCGTGCGCGGTGCTGGGTGCCGCGCACGTTGTCGCGGAGATTCCGACGATGATCGACTTCCGGGCCGACATCGGCGCCACGATCACCGACATCCTGTGGCTGGCCGGTGCGGCCATGGTCAGCCATCTCATCTCGTCCCGGCTGCTGGCCGCCGACGACAGGGCAGAGGAAGCCAACCGGGAGGTGTCCGAATTGCAGGCCCAGGCTGCCGACGCGAGGGCACGCAGCCAGGAGCGGGTGCGTTACCTGCGCGAGCAGATCCGGCGCTACCGGGCCCTGCACGACGGCCCGCTGTCCATCCTGACCGCCATCGCGTCCGGCGGCCTCGACCACCACGACGAGGAGGTCCGCCGGCAGTGCGCGGTGAGCGCGAACCTGTTGCGCGGCCTCATCTCCGACGACCCGATGAGCACGCTCACCGATCTGTCCATCGCACTGACCAAGGCCGGCAGCGACTACGCCGTGCACGGCCTGCGGGTGCACTACCAGTTCTCCGACCTGCCAGCCGACCTGCCGCCCGCCGTCGTGGAGGCGTTGAGCGGAGCGAGCAGGGAAGCCCTGAACAACATCGCGGCGCACGCCGGCACCGACCGCGCGTGGCTGACTGCCCGAGCGGACGGCGGCGAGAACGGTCACGCTGTGACCGTGACGATCGTCGACCAGGGCAAGGGCTTCGACCCGGCGAACACGCGGCACGGCCGAGGGCTGTCCGACTCGATCACCGGCCGGATGGTCGACGTGGGCGGCGATGCCGCCGTGGACAGCATGCTCGGCCAGGGCACACGGGTGGAACTGAGGTGGCAGCGATGATCCGGGTCGCCGCGATCGACAACGATCCGATGGTGCTGCTCGGCCAGCGGGCGCTGATCGACCCGGTCCCGGACCTGGAACTGGTCGCCACGAGCACGAATGTCAGCGAGTACCTGACCGCCGGCACGCAGGTGGACGTCGTGCTGCTGGACCTGATGCTGGGCGACGGCAAGCCGCCAGAGGACAACGTGACAACGCTGTGCGCCACCGGGGTCAAGGTGCTCGTGGTGTCCGTCCACGGCGAACGGCAGCACGTGCGCGCCACCATCCGGGCAGGCGCGTCCGGCTACCTGATCAAGGGTGGCGACCAGGCCACCCTGGCCGACGCGATCCGCACGGTGCACTCGGGCGAGCGGGCGCTGACCCAGGAGTTGGCGTTCATCATCAGCCTGGAACCGCCCCGGTTGACCCAGCGGGAGCTGGAGGTGCTGTCCCTCTACGGCACGGGCAGCACGCTGGAGGCGACGGCGCGTCGGCTGGGCATCAGCGTGAGCACGGTGCGGGTCCACTTGAGCCGGATCTACGCCAAGTTCGCGGCGGCGGGCGACCCGGTCGGCGACCGATCGGAGTTATCGCACCGGCTACCCGACTACGGCCTGCCCGACCGCAACGGCGGCCAGCAGCCCCGCTAAGGCCGCCCCTGTGATCGGTTGGCGTTGATCTGCTCATGGTTGGCCATTGCCCACTCGGCGAGCGCCATCACCAGCGGCACCAGCGTCCGACCCAGCTCGGTCAGCTCGTACTCGACCCTCGGCGGCACCTCGGCATAGGCGGTGCGTGCAACCAGACCGTCCTCCACCAGGTGTTTGACCGTCAGCGTGAGCATTCGCTGCGAGATGCCGGCGATGGCTTGCTCCAGCTCGCCGAACCGCAGCGGCCCGGCGCGCAGGGTGCCGATCACCAGCAGACTCCATTTGTCGCCGATCCGGTCCAGCACCTCCCGGACCGCGCCACCGTCGCGGATCCGCAGCGGACCATCCGTCTTCGGTGTGACCTCCGCCATACGCCAGGCTCCTTTGCTGGACGCATACATCGATGTGCCTTTTGTGGCCGACCCCATGCGCACAGATCATCAGGCTAGGCACAGGCCGTCAGGATTGGGGAACACGGTGAACATCGCACTGTGGATCGTGCAGGGTCTGCTCGCACTGGTCTACCTGGCCGCAGGCGGGCTCAAGATCGTGCGGCCGCGCGAGCAGCTGGTCGCGTCGGGCAACTTCGACTGGATGAAGGACTCCTCGGACGCCCGGGTGAAGGGGGTCGGCCTGGTCGAGATCCTCGGCGCGCTCGGGGTGATCCTGCCCTGGCTGACCGGGATCGCCTCGATCCTCACCCCGATCGCCGCGATCGGCCTGGCCGTCGTGCAGATCGGCGCGCTCCGCGTACATCTGATCCGCAACGAACGCCAACCGTTGCCGGCCAACCTGCTCCTGCTGCTGCTCGCCGCCTTCGTCGCGGTCGGCCGCTTCCTCGGCTGACGCCGCTCTGACGACGCCCGGCCCCTCTTTCCGAGAGGCAAATGGGCGCAGGCAACGGGCGTTCCTCCGCCACTGTCGGCCGCCGCAGGCTGGCGCCGGACGGTCAGCTTTGCCCAGCGCCGGCGCTGGGCAGGCCGGATCGCTAGATCTCCTTCGCTCCCTCGTCCTCAGCCGCACTTGACTCCGGCCCCTGACGTCGAACGATCAAGGGCGAGGGAGTGGAGGCACCAAGCCAAACACGCGAAACAGCAACGGGTCCGCCGCAGCCGGTCGAGCTCAGCCCGCTGGGGTGGCGGTCAGGGCTTCGCGGAGCCACTGCTCGACTCCGGCCACGTGCACCGTTGCCCACGCCCTGGCCACGTCCGGTTGGCCCGCCGCGATGGCGTCGCAGATGGCGTGGTGTTCGGCGAGGGTGCGGGCCACGGCGGCCTCCTGGGTCAGGCCACGCCAGATCCTCGCTCGCTGCGTCGGCCCGGACAGGCCTTCGACCAGGGAGCACAACACCTGGTTGCCGGAGCCGACGGCGATCCGCCGGTGGAACTCCAGGTCGTTGGCGACCAGTTCCTCGACCGACGGGTCCGCCCCCAGTTTGGCCAGCAGGTCACGCAGTTCGGCTGTCTCGGCCTCGGTCATCCTGGTGGCCGCCATCGCGGTCGCGGCCGGTTCCAGGATCCGCCGCACCTCAAGGAACTCCAGCACCGTGTCGTCCCGGTGGAAGTCGATCACGAAGGCCATCGCTTCCAGCAGGACCGACGGTTCCAGACTGGTCACGTACGTCCCGTCGCCCTGCCGCACGTCGAGCACGTGGATCAGCGACAGCGCCTTCACCGCCTCCCGCAGCGAGTTGCGGGACAGCCCGAGGCGCTCGGCGAGGTCGGCCTCCCTGGGCAGGCGATCACCGGGGCGCAGGGCACCGCTGACGATCATTTCCTTGATCTTCTCGATCGCCTCGTCGGTGATGGCCACGGACATCCTTCCCAGACATCGGACGTGTCGAGGTTACCTGGTCACACCCCACGCGGGGCGTGGGAATCCGCGAGACACCGGACGTAAACTTGCCGTAACTCGTGACTAAGGCAGGGTGCTGTGACCGAAAGCAGAGTGCCCCCGGTCGGCACGCCGGCCGGCATGCGGGGCCTCAACCAGCGAGCGGTCCTGGACCGCCTACGCCACCACGGCCCGGCCACCCGGCCGGGCATCGCCAAGGACACCGGCCTGTCCAAGCCCACCGTCGGCCAGGCGCTGCTCGACCTCGAACAGCACGGCCTGGTGCGCAGCGTCGGCCGTACGTTCTCCGGGCCCGGCCGTTCCGCCGTGGTCTACGAGGCCAACCCGGCAGCCGGTCACGTGCTCGGCATCGACATCGGCAGGGAACTCGTCCGGGTCGCCGTCGCGGACCTGGCCGGCACGGTCGTGGCAAAACTGGACGAACGCAACCGCAGCCGCTCGGCCAACGCGCTGGTGCGCACGGTTGCGGACACCGCGGACCGGGCGGTCACACTGGCCGGACTGTGCGAGGACGACCTCGTCGCCACCGTGGTCGGCAGCCCCGGTGTGCTGAACCGGCACTCGCGGTCGTTCGGCCGCGTGCCGAATCTGCCCGGCTGGGAGCGCAAGGGCCTGCTGGACGACCTCTCCGCCGCGCTCGGTCCGGCCATCGTGGTGGAGAACGACGCCAACCTGGCCGCGATCGGCGAGTACGAGGCAGGTGCCGCGCAGGGTGTCGGCACCTTCGTCTGCCTGACCGTGGGTACCGGCATCGGCCTGGGCATCGTGGTGGACGGCACGCTGTTCCGCGGCGCGCACGGCGCGGCCGGCGAGGTCGGCTATCTGCCTTTCGGCTGGCCAGCGGACGGACAGCCGGACGCGACCTACGCCAAGCCGAGGCAGGGCATGTTGGAGGCGGCGGCCGCGGCGAGGTCGATCGTGGAGATCGCGACGGCCAACGGCCTGGCCGGGGTGCGCACGGCGAAGGACGTGTTCCGGCTCGCCCGCGACGGCGACGAGCGCGCCCTGCGTGCCGTGCACGAGGAGGCCGGTCGGCTGGCGTTCGTCGTCGCGTCGGTGGCCGCGGTGATCGACCCGGAACTCGTGGTGCTCGGAGGTGGCGTCGGCACCACCAACACCGACCTGTTGCAGGAACCCATGGAACGCCTGCTGGGCAGGACGATCCCGCTGGTGCCCAGGATCGTGGCGACGAAACTGGGCGAGGACGCGGTGCTCGCCGGCGCCATCGCCACCGCGCTGCGCACCGCCCAGGATGTCGTGTTCGACCGGATGGTCAGGGTCGGCTGAGCTACCGACCGTCCACCTCGGACGGTGCGATCGTGCCGTCCTGCGTGGAGGCGCGGAGATTTGCCGTCGGGTCCAGGAAGACCTGCTTGATGTCCGGGAACCGGCTGACGAGCCTGCGCTCGACCTCTTCCGCCGCGTCCTCGACGTCGGCGGCCGACGCCTTGTCCACGAAGTCCACCTTCGCTGCCACCATGATCTCGTCCGGGCCGAGCAGGATGGCCGCGAGGTCGCCGACGGCCTCCACGACGCCGGGCGCCATGATCTCCTCGCGGATCGCCTCCAGTATCCGGTTGGGCACCGACCTGCCGATCAGCAGCGACATGTTGTCCCGGCCGAGAGTGAACGCGACAAAAGCCAGCGAAACGCCGATCAGGATGGACGAAATCCCGTCGTAGACGTCCAAACCGGTCACCTGGTCACCGATCAGGCCGCCCGCCGCCAGGGTCAGCCCGACCAGCGCCGCGGTGTCCTCGAACACCACGGCCTTCACAGTGGTGTCCGGCGTGTGTCTGATGTAGGTCAACAGCGGAATCTTCCAGCGGCCTGCTTCGCGTTTGCTCTGCCGCACGCCTCTGATCAGTGACGTGCCCTCCAGCAGGAACGCGATACCAAGGACGATGTACGACACCAACGGGCTGCCCTTGTCCTCACCGTTGAGCAGGGTGCGGATGCCGTCGGTGACCGCGAACACGGCGCCACCGATAAATGTGGCCACCGATGCGAGGAATGCCCAGAAATAGCGCTCCGGCCCATAGCCGAGCGGGTGCCGTGAGTCCGCGGGCCGGGCACTGCGCCGCAGAGCGGTGAGCAACAGCACCTCGGTCACCGTGTCGGCCACCGAGTGGGCCGCCTCGGACAGCATCGCCGATGACCCGGACAACACACCGCCGACCGCTTTCGCCGCCGCGATGGCGAGGTTGACGGCGGCGGCGAGCAGTACCGTGCCCATGCTCTCGTTGTTGTTCGATCCGTCGTCGTCGGACATGTCGGCCACCCTAACCGGACGCAACGCCGCGGCCGGTTGTGCTCGACCGACCGGTCCAGGATTATCGACCGAATGTTCGGTCAGGATGCGGTCCGGCGCGGTCGTCCCGGCTACGACCGGGAGTCGCTGCTACAGGTCGCCGTCACGGTGTTCAACGAGCGCGGCTACGACGGCACCAGTATGGAGGATCTGGCCGCCCGGTTGGGCATCACCAAGTCGGCCATCTACCACCATGTGCCCGGCAAGGCCGAACTGCTCCGGCTGGCCATGGACAGGGCACTGGACGGGCTGTTCGCCGCGGTGGCCGAGCCGAGGGGGGACTCGGCCACCGAGCGTCTCGAGCACCTGGTCCGGCGCAGCGTCGACGTGCTGGTCACCGAACTGCCGTTCGTCACGCTGCTGCTGCGCGTGCGCGGCAACACCGAGGTGGAACGGGCAGCGTTGGCCAGGCGCAGGGAGTTCGACCAGATCGTCGCCGATCTGGTCCGACAGGCGGTCGCGGAGGGCGGCATCCGGCCGGACGTGGACGCCGCCGTGACAGCGCGACTGCTGTTCGGCATGGTCAACTCACTGGTCGAGTGGTACCGGCCGGACCGGGGGCTGAGCAGGGACGACGTCGCCGACGCCGTGGTGGCTGTGGCGTTCCACGGCCTCCGCACCTGAGCAACCCCCGGTCGGCTCAGAACGCGCCGATGCCGTTCGGGCTGCCCAGCCCGGTGGGGCCGTCGTAGCCGGTGCCCGCGGTGCACAGGTAAGCGCCGCCGCAGTTGCCGTTGGACCCCGACGTGACGTCGAACAGCGACGCCGTGTGGCTGTACGGGAACGCCCCGCCGGTGACCGCGTTGCCGGCCAGCGCGTAGACGCTGGCGATGATCGGCGACGCCGCGCTGGTGCCACCGACCTGCACCCAGCCATCGGCACCCGTGACGAGGCCGAGTTCGATCAGCACGTCGCACAACGAACTGGAGCCACAGGTGTTGTACGTGTCGTAGACGGCGACACCGGTGTTCGGGTCGGCCACCGCGGACACATCGGCGACGGTCCGCTTCACGCAGCCGGTGTCGGCCTGCCAGGCAGGCTTCGCCTCGAACGCCGAGCAGCCCGAACCAGCGCCCGACCACGCGGTCTCGGTCCAGCCTCGGGCGTTCGTGGCCCTGGCGAGCGACGTGCCGCCGACCGCGGTCACGTCCGGCGACGATGCGGGCCAGATCACACCGAAGCCGGAGTCACCGGAGCTCGCGGTGATGGCGATGCCGGGGTGGTTGAAGTGGGCGTCGTCGGCCGTGATGGTGCTGTCCTCTGCGCCGCCCCAGCTGTTGGAGATGGCGGCCGGGTGGGTCGCCGCAGCGGTGTCCTCGGCGGTGTCCAACGACGTGTCGTCGGCGCCTGCGGCCTCGACCAGCGTGATGTGGCAGTCCGGACAGACGGACGAGACCATGTCCAGATCGAGGCTCTCCTCCTCGGCCCAGCCGGCGTCGGCGGCGGGCAGCGGACTGGTGGCGCCGTTGCCATTGACCTTCTTGAAGCAGCCGCTGGCTGTGGTGCAGGGCGGCAGGCCGTACTGCGCGCGGTAGACGCCGAGATCGGCCTCCGCCTTGGGGTCATCGAACGCGTCCACAATGGCAACGGTGCGGCCACCCGACTTCAGGCCTGCGACCTTGTAGGCCGACTGGAGGTCAGGCGGGCCGAAACCGGTGGGGCCGGCCATCAACTGCGGTGCCAGGCCGCCCTTGGCGGTGCGCTTGGCACGCATCTCGCCGAGGCAGTGCACCTGGGCGCCGGTGTGCGCCGCACAGCCGAAGCCCACCGCAAGGCCGGCAACCGGTGCCGCGGGCCGGGAAGCTGGGGCGACGGGAGCGGCCAGGGCAGGTGCCGCCGCCACCGACAACGCTGTGGCCACCGACACGGCCAGTACGACCAGCGGACCGACCCATCGTCGGACCGGACGTTGACGCAACACCGAATGACTCATGAGGACCTCCGTTTCGACACCGGGCTCGCGCGCCCTCGATGCTCGATGTCGGCAGTGCCGTCCGGCAATGCCCCGGAGCCCTGGTCCCCTTCACAGATGACACTTGGCTACCCGCGCGTAACTGGCGGTCCGGCCAGCACCGTTGGCCACCACAAGATCAACCGTGAGGCAGCTAGCCGGTCTCGCCGACCAGGCGATAGACCCAGCGCCCTTCCTCGGTGCGGTCCAACTGGTAGCGGGTCTCGATCTTGGGTCCACCGTGCAGGAAGATGTGCGTCACGATGTTGCCCACGAAGGACTTCGTGGGTGGCAGCGGCTCACACCGGCCGTCCAGCGGACCACCGACATACTCGGCCTGATGCCGCATCCCCGCGCCTCCACTCCTTCGGTGCCCGTGAGCAACCCTGCCCTTCGCCGCTCACCAGGGTAAGCCGGAAGCCCGCCAGAGCTGAACCGTCTGGATGCCCATGTCGGTCACATAACACCCCGGCCGGAACCAGACAGAACAACCCGAAAGTGGAACCCGGTCGGCCGGTCAGCCCGAGAACCCCGGTATCACAGCACTATCCGTTCACTCGTATGGAGTAAACTGCCCTCAGTTAGGTCCCGCATTTTCTCTGCTGGATATGCCAGCAGTAGGTTGATCCCTACACTCGGCACATCCAGTCAAACCCCGGAGGCGACCGTGGTGCGGGACCGCCCGAGCTGGGCATCAGCCGGCAATGGCGTCACACGGCCGATCCATGAGGACGGGCGGCGCTGCACCATTTCCTCGACTCGGTGCACGTCGATTTCCGCATCTCCGGCAACTGACTTCCCCAGCCGGCAAGTGGGTCCACGTGGCTGATGTGCCACCCGAACGGGCACCGAGCGCGCACGAGAACAGGGCCCGCCTGGCCAGAAGTTGGACCGCCATCGCGCTCGCCACCAGCCATCTCGGCCTGTCCAGAGCGGACATCGAGGCGTTCCTGCTGGATGTCACCGAAGCCCTGGTCGATCTGCTGCGCGCCGAGCCGTTCAACCCGGCTGCCGCTGCCGAGACGGGCGCCGAACTGGTCGGTATCAACCTGACCGGAAGCGACGCGCTGGACGGCACGGTCCGGCTGCTCGGCGACGAGTTGCTCGGCGCCGCGGGGCTGCAGTTCAACCAGCACTGGCAGACCCGGCTCACGGCGATCACCGGCTCGTTGGTGTCCGGATACGTGGTGGCCCTTCGGGATCGGCTGTTCGACGACCAGGAGATGATCAAGAAGGCGGTGTTCCGGGCCAGGGACGTCGCCGAGCGGGCCAGGCGGGCCACCGAAGCCAGGTGGCAGGCGGTGTTCCACTCCACCGCGGCCGGCATCGCGATCACCGATCTGGACGGCACGCTTCAGACGGTCAATCCGGCCCTGTGCGAGATCCTGACGCTGTCCGAGGACCAGTTGCTCGGCCAACCGCTCGGCATCCGGGTCACCCCGGCCTACGCGGGCCAGGTGCAGGCGGCGTTCGGCCATGTGGCACATGGCGAGCACGACAAGTTCGTCGGCGACGTCAGCTTCGTCGGCCAGGACGGCGAACCGGTGTGGACCCGGCTGTCCCTGTCACTGGTGCGGGACATCGCCGAGGAGCCCGCCTACGCGGTGGCCGTCGTGGAGAACATCACCGACCTGCACCTGCTGCGGGAGCGGCAGTTGAGCATGTCGCTGGAGGACCAGCTCACCAAGCTGCCCAACCGCACCCACTTCATGTCCCAGCTGGACAGTGCCCTGCTGCAGGCCGAGCCGGACGAGAACATCGCGCTGTGCTACGTCGACCTGGACGGCTTCAAGATCATCAACGACGGCGTGGACCACACCACCGGCGACCGGGTGCTCAAGCGGGTGGCCACGACGCTGAGTGCCGCGTTCCCCGAGCCGTCCGCGCTGGTGGCCAGGATCGGCGGTGACGGCTTCGGTGTCCTGCTCACCGGTACCAACGGCAGTTTCGCCATCAGCGAGCGCATCGCCGAGGCGTTGCGGGAGCTGGCGGAGCCGGTCTACGAGGACGGCGACGACGGGGTCGCGGTCAGTGCCAGCGTCGGCATCGTGGAACGCCCGACTGCCGGGCTGACGGCCGCGGACCTGGTGCGGGCGGCCGAGATCACGGTGCACCGGGCCAAGCAGAACGGCAAGGCCCAGTGGGAGCTGTTCGACGCGGAACTCGACAAGGAGTACCGGGCTCAGTTCCAACTCGGCGCGGCCATCCCCGGCGCGCTGGAGACCGGCCAGTTCCGGGTGTCCTACCAACCGGTGCACAACCTGGCCGACGGCAGCACGGTCGGGCTGCGCGCACTGCTGCACTGGCACCACCCGACACACGGCCTACTGCACCCGGCCGACTTTCTTGACATGGCTGAGGAAACCGGGTTCATCGTCCCCATGGGACGGTGGATGCTGGAGCAGGCCTGCCTACAGCTGTCCGAGTGGCAGGGCGTGTTCGGCGACGCGGCCCTGCCGGTCGCCGTGAGCCTGACCTCCAGGATGGCCCGCGAACAGGACCTGGTGCAGATCATCAGGGACCTGCTCGACCAGACGAAGGCCCCGCCCGCCAAGCTCCGGCTGAGCATGCCGGCCAGTGTCGTGGTGGACGACCACGGTGAGCCGCTGGAGAACCTGGAGACGCTGCGCGACATCAACGTGCGCGCCGTGGTGCACGGGTTCGGCGCCGGCAACACCGGGCTGGTCGACCTGCGCACCCTGCCGGTGGACGGGGTGACCGTCGCGCCCGGCGTGATCAGGGCGTTCGCCGACGCCGCGGACGACCACGACTCGCCGTTCGAACACAGCCTGCGGCAACTGGTCGAGCTGACCGGGCGGCTGGACGTGCAGCTGATCGCCGACGGCGTGGACACCATCGCGGTGGCCGACCGGCTGCGGGACATCGGCCTGCACTACGGCAGCGGCGCCGCGATCGGCGAACCAATGGTGGACACCGACGTCAACCGGCTCTTGGGGCGTCGGCCACGTCCGGCCTGACCTGTCGGTGTCCGATGTACTTCGTGGGCAACAGTTCCGAACTCCGGGACAACTCGTGACCGCCCATTACGCTGACAACATGACGCAGGCCGGCCAACTGCCCGAACGGGCTCAGCGCGCGACAACGAGCGACGCCCAGCTCCTCACCGACGTGGTGACCCGGCTGCGTAGAGCACTGCGCACCAGCATCCGCACCGACTACCCGTGGGAGTCGCTGCCGATGGCCCAGGTGGAGCTGCTGATGGCGCTCGCCGACCACGCGCCCGCCAAGATCGGCAGGCTGGCCACGTTGCAGCGGCTGGCCCCGAACACGGTCAGCGGGCTGGTCCAGCAGCTGGTCGAGGCCGGTCTGGCCTCCAGGGAGACCGACCCTGCCGACCGCAGGGTGGCCAAGGTGTCGCTGACCGAGGCAGGACACCGCCAGCTGGTCGAGTGGCAGGCCGCCCACGAGCGCCGGATCGGCAGCGCGCTGGACCGGCTGCCACCGGAGGACCGGGACGCGATCATGCTGGCCCTGCCCGGGCTCGACCAACTCGTCACACAGTTGACCAAGCCAACCGATCCCCCCGCTGCGAAGTAGGCTGGTGAGCACCCCGTCCGGAGAGGACCACCACTGATGCAAGCGGGAGATATCGCCCCCGACTTCCAGCTGCCCGACGAGCAGGGCGTGCAGCGCTCGCTCACCGAACTGCTGGCCAACGGCCCTGTTGTCCTGTTCTTCTACCCGGCCGCGATGACCGCCGGGTGCACCGCGGAGAGCTGCCACTTCCGCGACCTGGCCAAGGAGTTCGCCGAGGCAGGCGCCCAGCGGGTCGGCATCAGCCCGGACGAGGTGGCCAAGCAGGCCGAGTTCTCCGCCAAGAACTCCTTCGACTTCCCGCTGCTCTCCGACCCGGACGGCGCTGTCGCCACCCAGTTCGGTGTGCGGCGCAAGATCGCCATGCTGGCCACCCGCAGGATGACCTTCGTCATCGACACCGACCGCAAGATCCTCGACGTGGTCAAGAGCGAGGTGCGGATGAGTGTGCACGCGGACCGGGCACTCGACGCGTTGCGCGCCCGGGCCTGACACCGCACATCGCTAAAGTCGGGTCGTGACCGAACACCTGCGGATTCCGACCGACGCCGGCACTTTCGACGCACTGGTCGCCGGCCCGTTCGACGGGCGGCCAGTGTTGCTGCTCCATGGTTTCCCCGAGGCGGCCTGCCAGTGGGACCACCAGTTGGGTGCGCTCGGCGCGGCCGGCTACTACGCGGTCGCGCCGGACCAGCGCGGCTACTCCCCCGGCGTGCGGCCGGCAGCCGTCGAGGAGTACCGGCTGGACGAACTGGTCGCCGACGTGTTCCGGATCGCAGACATCCTCGGCTGGCCCACCTTCGACCTGGTCGGCCACGACTGGGGTGCCGTGGTGGCCTGGACGGCCGCTGCCGAGCGCCCGGACCGGCTGCGCACGCTCACCACGCTGTCAGTGCCGCACCCGACGCCGTTCAGCACCGCGATCCGTGAGGACGAGGACCAGGCGCAGCGGTCGGCCTACATCCAGGTGTTCCGGCAGCAGAACACCGCGGAACGGCGCCTGCTGGCCGATGACGCCGCCGGGCTGTGGCGGTTGTTCGACCGGAAGGTGCCGCGCACCAGGATCGAGGAGTACGTCCAGCGGCTGAGCGAGCCGGGCGCGCTGACCGCGGCACTGAACTGGTACCGCGCGACCAAACTGTCCGCAATGGACGTCGGCCCGGTCGACGTGCCGACGCTGTACCTGTGGGGCACCGAGGATGTCGCCGTCGGCTCGACGGCCGCGTTGGCCACCGAGAAGTACGTCACCGGCCCGTACCGGTTCGCCATGCTGGAGGACCTGTCGCACTGGCTGTGCGAGGAGGCGGGCGGCCTGATCACCGACGTGCTGCTGGCTCACCTGTCCGACTACGGCGACACCGATGGCTGACCGGGTGGCCGGCATCCTGCTGGCCGCGGGGGCCGGTCGCCGGATGGGCATGCCGAAGGCGTTGGTGCGGCACGGCGGCAGGTTGTTCGTCGAGTCGGCGGCCGCCGTGCTGGCGGCTGGCGGGTGTGATCCGGTGCTGGTGGTGCTCGGCGCGCGGTCGGCCGACGTGCGGGCCGAGGCGGACCTGTCCGGCTACCAGGTGGTGGAGAACCCGGACTGGCCGGAAGGCATGGGCGCCTCGGTCCGGGTCGGGCTCGGCGCGCTGGCCGATTCGGGAGCCACAGCGGCCGTCGTGCTGCCGGTGGACGTGCCCGGGGTGACCGCTACGGCGGTGGCCAGGGTGGTCGCGTCGGCGGGGCCTGACGTGCTGGCCAGGGCCAGCTACGACGGCGTCGCGGGCCATCCCGTGCTGATCGGCGCGGCGCACTGGGCCGGTGTGATCGCGTCCGCGGTCGGTGATGTCGGTGCGCGGGACTACCTGCGCTCCCACGACGTGCTGGACGTGCCGTGCGGTGACGTGGCGACCGGCACGGACGTGGACCGCCCGGAGGATCTGGACCGCCTCAAGCCTTGACCTCGTATCCCGCGGTGGTATAGACCAATCGGGACGATTTGCTCGGCTCAGCCCGGCGAGGAGCGCACCCGGATCATGACGACCACCGACCCCACTGCCTACGAGACCGCTGTGGCCGCACACCTGCACGGCGTGGCCGAGCACAACGCGGCATCCGTCGCCGAGGTGGCCGATCTGCTGCTGGCCTGCGTGCGCGCGGACGGCATGGTGCTCACCGCGGGCGCCGGCCACTCGCTGGCCGCCGTCGCCGAGACGTTCTACCGGGCAGGCGGCCTGGCCTGCGTACGGCCGCTGTACCACCCCGATCTACTGCCGATGCACGGCGCGGTCAGCAGCACCAAGGCCGAACGGCGCTCCGGCCTGGCCGCCGACGTGCTCGGCCCGGAGCCGTTGGGTGAGCGGGACGTCCTCGTGGTGTTCTCCACGTCCGGCGTGAACCCGTACCCGGTGGAACTGGCAGGCCTGGTCCGAGCAGCGGGCCGAAGCGCGGTCGCGGTCACGTCCGGTCCGGCCAGTGCCGTGGCACCACGGCGATCCACCAGCACGCTGGCCGAACAGGCGAGCGTCGTGCTGGACACCCTCGTGCCGCCCGGCGACTCGACGTACCCGCCGGACGCCCCCGTCGCCGCGCCGATCTCCACCGTGGTCAACGCGTTCCTGTGGAACCTGGTGCTGGTCCGGCTGATCGACGTCAGTGCCAAGGAGGGAGTGGCACTGCCGTTGTGGCGCAGTTCCAACGTGCCGGGCGGTGACGAGGCCAACGCGAGCCTGATGAGCCGCTATACGCCCCGCGTACCCGCTCTCGGCTGATAGGTAATCTTCTGCCGTAGGCCCGGGTGGGAGGCCCGGAACAGGCGGCGACCTGTGTTCGAGCCGTATGTCCGGACATACGGCTCGAACACAGGTCGCCGCCTGTTCCGGGCCTCCCACCCGGGCCTACGGCAGAA
>DASXYT010000009.1:0-11494 GCA_036502345.1 Pseudonocardiaceae bacterium
CGATCTGCTTGGCGTGCTTGGTGGACAGGTACTCCGGGTGCAGGTCGTGCGCGACCAGTTCCGGGACGATCCCGAACAGCCGGCCGAAGTGTTCGATCCCGTCGGTGAACGACAGCAGTGTCTCGTAGTTCTCCAGATCCCCGATGTGGTGGGAGACGAAGGCATGCCGGCCCTGTGCGAGGCAGAACGTGTTCTTCAGTTCGGCTCCGCAGGCCAGCAGCGACCGAGGGGCTGACCACGGCAGCGGCACCGGTTCCGGCACGTAGCCTCGGGAGCGGCGCAGCACGGTGCCCTTGCCGAGGAACGGCCGCACGACGGAGTCGTCGGTCCGGATGTGGATGGGCCGGTCGTGGGTGAGGAACGCGTCAGCGATGCCGGCCAGTCGATCGAATGCGTCGGCATCCCGGTAGGCGATCGGCTCGTCCGACGCGTTGCCACTCGTCAGCACGATCGGCGCTGCCACCTCGGCGAGCAGCAGGTGGTGCAGCGGCGTGTAGGGCAGCATGACGCCCAACTGGCGGTTGCCCGGCGCGACGGATGCCGCCACCGGCGCGTCGGGCAACCGGGGGAGCAGGACGATCGGGCGGCGGCGGTCGGTGAGCAGCGCTCTGCCGGTCTCGTCGAGCGAGACCAGTGTCGTCGCATCGTCCGGAGTGGACACCATCACGGCGAACGGCTTGTCCTCACGGTGTTTCCGCTGCCGCAGCGTGCTAGCAGCTGTCTCGTCGGTGGCCAGCACGGCGAGGTGGTAGCCGCCAAGGCCCTTGATCGCGAGGACATTTCCGGCATGGAGTAGTGCCGCGGCATCCGCGATGGACATGCTCAGCTGTGGGCCACAGGCCGGGCAGCACGTCGGCTGGGCGTGGAAGCGGCGATCGCTCGGGTCGTGGTACTCGGCCGCGCACGCGGCGCACATGGCGAAGTCGGCCATCGTCGTGAGTGGACGGTCGTAGGGCACGTCGCGCACGATGGTGAAGCGTGGCCCGCAGTTCGTGCAGTTGACGAACGGGTAGCCGAACCTGCGATCGGCCGGATCGGCGACTTCGGCCAGGCAGTCGGCGCAGGTGGCACTGTCGGCGGACACCAGGGTGTGCCGTCGGCCGGACGGATCGCTGGCCGCGATCGTGAAACCAGCGATGCCGGTCGGCTCGGCGGGTGCCGACGTGACCCGCTCGACAGCGGCCAGGGGCGGGGCGTCGCGCTCCAGCGCGAGCAGGAATCGCTGCACATCGGCCGCTGGCCCCTCGACGTCGACGAACACGCCGTCGACGTCGTTGCCGACCTGGCCGGACAGACCGAGCCGGGTGCCGAGGGAGTACACGAACGGGCGAAAACCGACGCCCTGCACGACGCCCTCGACCCGGACGACCAGCCTGACCCGCGCGCTCACCGACCCAGTATTGCCCTGCGGGCGATCAGCGGCCCAGCGCCTTCTCCAGTTCCTTCTTCGTCATCGAAGAGCGGCCCTTGATGTTGCGCTGTTTGGCCTCGTTGTACAGCTGATCCTTGGTCGGGCCACCCGACCCCTTGTGCGATCGCAGGCCACCGCGCCGCTGCGACGACATGTCCTGCAGCGACGTCTTGCTGGCCTGCTTCGACTCGCCCGAGCGTGCGCGATTCTTGTTCACCGTCCTGGCGGCGATCTCCTCGGCGCGGCCCTCGCTCGCGCCGTGCTGTTTCGCGCCGGACTTGATGTGCTCGTACTGCCGTTCCCGCTTGTCGTTCCACTCCTGCTGCGGCATCGCTGCCTCCCGTGCCTCGTGTGGTTCGTCCCGGTAGGACTACCCGGTACGGGAGGGCTGTATTCCTACCAGCTTTCACGGTGGACGACGTCGTCGAACTGGCGGCGATCCGGGTTGCGGATCGGTGCCAGCGGCCGGTCGGCCGGGTAGCCCAGGGCGACGAGGTAGGCGCAACGGCGGTCGGCCGGCAGGCCGAGCAGTTCACGTGCGAGATCCTGGTCGCCGACCGCGGTGTGGCCGGAGCCGATGCCCAGGTCGGCCGCTGCCAGCATCATCGCCATCGTGGCCTGGCCGAGGTCGTACTCGGCGCGCTGCGGACCACTCTCGGTCACCGGGGCGATCAGCGCGATCGTGGCAGCCGAGCCCGCGACATGTCCTGCGCCCTGCCACACCGTGGCCAGCCGGACCAACCGGTCCCGGTCGGTGACCAGCACGAAGTCCCACGGCTGGGTGTTCTTCGACGACGGGGTACGGCGGCCCGCCTCCAGGATCCGGTTCAGGTGTTCGTCGGAGATCGGCCGGTCGTCGTAGGTACGGACATTCCGTCGCGACGTGATCGCGTCCCAGGTTTCCACGGCCCGAAGTTTACTTTCGGCGCCACAGCCAGGCGATGTCCCGCCCGAAGGACCATACGAGCGCGGCCAACGCCAACGCGACCAGCAGCACCGCGACCGGTGTCGGCAGGAACCCGGTGCCCACCACGGCGAGCACGATGCCCTGGGTCGCGGCCACCACCTTGCGCGGGAACGTCGGTGGCAGGGACGCCCGCAGCCACGGCAGCAGCCGGCCGACCGCGACGAAGGCGTACCGCATCAGGCCGATCGCCAGCACCCACGGACCGAGGGTCAACGCGACATATCCGCTGAGTACCAGGATGAGGAACGCGTCGGCTTCCATGTCGAAGCGCGCGCCGAGCCGGGTCGTCGTGCCGGTGTTCCTGGCGACGTACCCGTCGACGGCGTCCAGCGCGAGCGCCACCGAGGCGAGCGCGATGACGACGACCATCGGTACGTGATGGTTGATCGAGTCCGTGACGAGTGCGGTGACGCCGCCGATGAGGATCGTCCTGGCCAGCGTGACGATGTTGGCCGCGCCGAGGGAGCGGGCGCCGCGCATGCCGACCACCAGCAGCAGCCAGGTGCCGATACCGAACGCCACACCGACCAGCCAGCCGACCGGATGCAGGCCAACGGTCACCGACAGTGACACGAGCAGGCTGAACTGAACAACCGCCGCCACGCTCAACTCGACTGCCGGTATCGTGAAGCCGCAGAGGTTTCGCGTGGTCACGGTGCCTCCACCAGCCGAGTCGGGGCTACCGGTCTCCGGTACGTTACCGGCGCCGATCGCCCTCGACGGCGGGACTCGTAACGTCCCGTCCCACGCATGGAGTTGCTGATGGAGCATGCCGACCGCGCCTTCTGGCTCCGAAATCCCGGACAGGGTGAGATACGGCCGATCACACTGTCCGAGCCTGGACCGAACGATGTGATCGTGCGCACTCTCTATTCCGGTGTCAGCCGGGGAACCGAGACTCTCGTGTTCCGTGGCGGCGTTCCGGCGAGTCAGTACGACGTGATGCGGGCGCCGTTCCAGGACGGTGACTTCCCTGGTCCGGTGAAGTACGGCTACCTCAACGTCGGTGTCGTCGAGCACGGCCCGGCCGACCTGCTCGGTAGAACGGTGTTCTGCCTGTATCCGCACCAGACCCGCTATGTCGTGCCGGCGAGCGCCGTGACCCCGGTGCCGGACACGGTGCCACCGGAACGTGCTGTGCTGGCCGGCACGGTGGAGACCGCGGTGAACGCGCTGTGGGACGCCGCCCCGCTGATCGGCGACCGGATCGCCGTGGTCGGCGGGGGCATGGTCGGCTGCTGCGTGGCCGGCGTGCTGGCCGGGCTGCCCGGCGCCAGGGTGCAACTGGTCGACGTCGACCCGAGGCGGGCCGAGATCGCCGACGCGTTCGGCGTCGGCTTCGCCACCCCCGATCGGGCGACGGGGGAGTGTGACCTGGTGATACACGCCAGTGCCACGGAAGCAGGGCTGGCCAGGTCGCTGGAACTGCTGGCGCCGGAAGGTGAGGTCGTCGAGCTGAGCTGGTACGGCGACCGGCGGGTCACCGTGTCGCTCGGCGAGGCGTTCCATTCCCGCAGACTGGGCATTCGGGCCAGCCAGGTGGGTGCTGTCGCGCCGGCTCGGCGGTCCAGGCGGACGTTCGCCGATCGGCTGTCGCTGGCCCTGGATCTGCTGGCCAACCCGGCTTTCGATGTGCTGATCACGGGCCAGAGCGAGTTCGCCGAACTGCCCGACGTACTGCACAGATTGACCAACGAAGAGCTTTTTGCGCTCTGCCACCGTATCCACTACAGCCCCTAGCCGGGGCTCCGGTGACACAGTGGCAGGGAGGTCGATCCGTTGTTCAGCGTGTCAGTCCGCGACCACGTGATGGTGGCGCACAGCTTTCGCGGTGAGGTCTTCGGCCCGGCGCAGCGGTTGCACGGTGCCACTTTCGTGGTGGACGCGACATTTCGGCGTACCGAGTTGGATGCGGACAACATCGTCGTCGACATCGGCCTGGCCACCACCGAACTCGGCGCCGTGCTGGCCGACCTCAACTACCGCAACCTGGACGACCTGCCCGAGTTCGCGGGCGTGAACACGTCCACCGAGTTCCTGGCGAAGGTCATCGCCGACCGGCTGGCCGACCGGGTGCATGCCGGCGCGCTCGGCGAGGGTGCCCGTGGCCTGGCCTGGATCACCGTGACGCTGCACGAATCGCACGTCGCGTGGGCGAGTTTCGAGCGTCAGCTATGAGAACCGTGGACACCGTCGGCACCGCCCTCTGGACGGTGTACGTCGTCGTGCCCGCCGACGTCGACGACGACGCCGTGCCCAGCGGCGGCAACACCTACGACCGCCGGGTTTGTGCGGGTCTCGCCTCGATCGGCTGGTCGGTCAACCAGATCCCGGTCGCCGGGTCGTGGCCCCTGCCCGACGTCGCCGCGCGGGTCGCGTTGGCGCGTTCGCTGGACGCCTTGCCCGACGGCGCCGTCGTGCTGATGGACGGGCTCGTCGTGTGCGGGGTGCCGGAGGTCGTCGTCCCGGAGGCGCGTCGGTTGCGGCTGGTGGTGCTCGTGCACATGCCGCTGGCCGACGAGCCAGGGCTGATGCCCGCGCTGGCCAAGGACCTGGACGCCAGGGAACGGGCCACGCTGCACGCCGCGACCGCCGTCGTGGCGACGAGTCCGTGGGCAGCCCGACGCCTGGTCGCCCACCACGACCTGGCCAGGGAGAAGGTGTACGCCGTCGCGCCGGGGACCGACCCGGCACCGGTGGCACCTGGCACCGACGGCGCCTCCCGGCTGCTGTGTGTCGCGGCCGTGACTCCTGGCAAGGGCCAGGACCTGCTGGTGGAGGCGCTGGCCGGCGTCGCGGACCTGCCGTGGAACTGTGTGCTGGTGGGCGCCCTGCGGCGCAATCCCGAGTACGTCGACCATGTGCGCGACCTGATCGAGCGGCATTCGCTCGGCGACCGGGTGCGGCTGCTCGGTCCCAGTGCCGGCGACCGGCTGAACGGGCTGTACTCGGCGGCCGACCTGCTCGTGCTGGCCTCTCGCACCGAGACGTTCGGCATGGTGCTGACCGAGGCGCTGGCGCGTGGGATTCCCGTGCTGACAACGGCAGTCGGCGCACTGCCGGACACCCTCGGCCACGCCAAGGACGGCACGGTGCCCGGGCTCCTGGTGCCACCGGGCGACGTGCCGGCGCTGTCCGCCGCGCTGCGCCGGTGGCTCAGTGAGCGGGACCTGCGCCACGAGTTGCGGGCCGCCGCGCTGCACCGGCGGGCCGCCGTCGGCGGCTGGGCCGAGACGTCCAGGACGCTGGCCAGTGTGCTGGGGGCGGTATGAGCGAGCTTGCGAGCGAATCAATCAACACAGCGCCTCCGCGAATGCGTCCGACGAGCGCCAGCGAGGAGGAGCTATGAGCACCGCGGACGTCATCAGGGTCACTCCCGACTGGCTCGCGCTGCGCGAGACCGCCGACGCGCAGGCCCGCGCCACCGAACTGCTGGCGCCGCTGCGCCCGCACCTGCCGGCCTCGGCTGAACTGGTGATCAGGGACCTCGGCTGCGGCACGGGCTCGATGGGCCGCTGGCTGGCCTGCCTGCTGCCGGGCCCGCAGCACTGGGTGATGCAGGACCGCGATCCCGACCTGTTGGACATCGTCACCGGGATCGGCCCTGCAGCCGACGGCAGCCAGGTCACGGTGGCCGCACTCGCCGCCGACGTCACCGGCATCCGGGCCGCCGATCTCGCCGGAACGTCACTGGTCACGGCATCAGCGCTGCTGGATCTGTTCACCGAGGACGAGATCGACGGTCTCGCCGATGCCTGCGCAGGCGTGCCGGCGCTGTTCACCGTCTCCGTGCTCGGCAAGGTCAACATCGCGCCGGGCGACCCGATGGACGCCGAGATCGCCGCAGCGTTCAACGCGCACCAGCGCCGCACCACCGGCGGCCGCAGGCTGCTCGGGCCGGACGCTCCAGCGGTGACGGCGGCAGCGTTCCGCCGCCGTGGCGCCACGGTCCACACCAGCCCGAGCCCATGGCTGCTCGGGGCCGACCAGACGGCGCTGACGGCGGAATGGCTGACCGGCTGGGTGGACGCGGCCCGCGCGCAACAGCCGGACCTCGCCGAGCGCGCCGCCGAGTACCTGGACCGTCGACTGGCCGCCTGCGCCGCCGGTGAACTGCGGGTCGTCGTGCACCACAGCGACCTCCTGGCGATCCCGGGGGCGACGCGATGAAGAGCGATGCCGTGAAGCGGGCGTGGCCGTGGCTGCGCGTGATCATCCCGATCCTGCTGATCGCGGTGCTCGTGTGGCGGGTCGGCACCGGCCCGTTCCTGCACGGCCTCGGCGACGTGACCATCCCGTCGGTGCTCGCCGCGCTCGGCGTCGGCCTGCTGACCACCGTGCTCAGTGCGCTGCGCTGGCGCGTCGTCGCCCACCATCTCGGTCTCGAACTGTCGCTGCGCAGGGCGGTCGCCGACTACTACCGGGCGCTGTTCCTCAACGTCGTGCTGCCCACCGGCGTGCTCGGCGACGTCCAGCGCGCTGTGCGGCACGGGCAGAACACCGGCGATGTCGGTCGGGGCGTGCGGGCCGTGGTGCTGGAGCGAACCGGTGGCCAGGTGGTGCTGTTCGGGCTCGGGCTGGTGGTGTTGCTCGTCCAGCCGGATGCCGCTTCGTCGGTGGCGCACGCCATCGTGACCTCGCCTGCCGCAGCCATCCTGTCCGGCGTGTTGGTCGTGCTGATCGTCGCGTTCGTGGTGACGCTCAAGTGGGGTCGGAGTACGTCGAAGTGGCGCCGCGCGGTGACCACGACCCTCACCGACATCCGGGCAGGCCTGCTGACCAGGGACACGTGGCCCGCCGTCGTGCTGTTGTCCGCTCTCGTGCTGCTCGGCCACCTCGTGCTGTTCCTCGTCTCGGCGCGCACCGCGGGTTCGCACGCCGGCCTCGGCCAGTTGCTGGCGCCGATCGTGCTGGCGCTGCTGGCCAGTGGGCTGCCGTTGAACATCGGCGGCTGGGGGCCGAGGGAGAGCGTCGCCGTGCTGGCGTTCGCGGCGGCGGGGCTCGGCGCGACGCAGGGGCTGACCATCGCCGTCGTCTACGGGGTGCTGACGTTCGTCGGGAGCCTGCCCGGCGCCGTGGTGCTGCTGGTCCGCTACGTGACCGGGCTCCGGTCAGCTCGCTCGAAGGTTGAGCTCGAAGAGGGTGTCGTCGCCGAGCATGTACCGGCGAACGGGCGCACGTAACGCGTCACCCATGCTGGCGGTGCCGGGGAACCGGATGCCGGGCACGCCGTCGCCGAGGATCAGCGGCGCGATGGTGAGATACATCCGGTCCAGCGTGCCTGCGGCCAGGAACCGCGACACCGTGACACCGCCGCCCTCGATCAGCACCCTGCCGAGACCGCGCTCGGCCAGCGCGTCCAGCAGCATCCGGGGTGCGATGCCGTCGTCGTCACAGGGCAGCCGGACGACTTCGACGCCGTCCGTGTCGGCGACGTGCTGGTCGGTGTCGTCGTCGGCACAACCGAGCACCCACAGCGTCGGCGCGGCCCCGTCGGTGAACACGTGCCGGTCCCGGTCCACCCGGCCACGGTGGTCCAGCACCACCCGGACCGGGTTGTCGCCGGAGCAGGCCCGCACGGTGAGCCGGGGATTGTCGGTACGCACGGTGTCCACACCCACGACGACGGCGTCGGCCAGCGCGCGCAGGCGATGCAGGTGCAGCCGGTCCTCCTCGCCGGTCACGTAGATCGCGTCGCCGGTGCGGGTCGCGATGCCGCCGTCCAGGCTGGTGCCGAGCTGCCCGTAGGCGTAGTTCGGCCCTGCCAGGCACAGCGGCGTGTACAGCTCGGCCAGGTGATCCGCCTCCGGTGACGCGTCCTGCCGCCACCGCCAGCCGCTGTCGTCCCGGACCAGGCCCGCATCCTCGGCGTCGCCCGTCGTGCGGACGCGGAGCAGCCGGTCCCAGGCTTCCGCCGCGTCGAGCGGGTGGCTGTCCACCAGCCGTGGAACGCCGGGGGAGGCGACTGATCCGCTCATGTGGCTGCTGCCCTTCGGTCGGTGGGGGACCCGCGTGTCGAAGCATGGAGTGAGTGCTCACCCCAGTAAAGCCACGACGACGTCGGGTGGCCCTTGTGTGACTACGGCTGGATGCCCGGTTTGGATTGCCGACCGGCAGGACCGGTTGTGGTTCCCCCGATGTTCAACAGTGGTCCATGCGCTGGTCAGGCGGCCCGGTCATCCTCGACGGACTGTCTACGTCGGGAGCGAAACATGCGGGCGCCGGCGATCTGGCTGCGGGACAACTGCCACTGCCCCGAGTGCCGGCACCCGGGCAGCGGCCAGAAGCTGTTCGGCGTCACCGACCTGCCGGAACACCTCGCCGTCGAGGACGAGTGGGACAGCGGGACCGACGTACGGGTGCGATTCTCCGACGGCCACGTCGGCGTGCTGCCGCGTGGCCTCGCGGCCATCGACGGTCCACCGGCCGACGACCGGGCCGAGGACGCGAAGCGCACCTGGACCCGAGCCGAACTCGGTGCCCCGCCGACTGTGGACTGGACGGCCTACCTGGGTGATCCCGACGTCCGGATCACCGCGCTGTCCTCTGTGCTGCGTACCGGTTTCGTGCTGCTGCACGGTGTTCCGGTACGCGACCGGCAGGTGTTGGACGTGGCGGCTGGCCTCGGTTTTGTGCGCGTGACCAACTACGGCGAGCTGTTCGACGTGCGCGTCGAGGACAGTCCGGTGAATCTCGCCTTCACCGCGCTGCCGATCACGCCGCACACCGACAATCCCTACCGCGACCCGGTGCCGACACTGCAACTGCTGCACTGCCTGAGCAACGCCGCCGAGGGCGGCGACTCCGGTCTGGTGGACGGTTTCCACGCCGCCGCGATCCTGCGGGCCGAGGACCCCGAGGCGTTCGACACGCTCGCGTCGACCCCCGTCACGTTCGCGTTCTCGTCGGCCGACGCCGTGCTGCGCGCCACCCGGCCGATGATCGGCCTCGACCCGTACGCCCGGATCCGCGAGATCCGGTTCAACAACCGCTCACTCCAGCCGGTCCCGGTACACGCCGGCACGGCGCGGTTCTACGCCGCGTATCGGGCATTCGCGCAGGTACTGCTGCGGCCGGAGCTCACGCTCACCGTCCGGCTCGGCCCTGGTGACTGCCTGGTCTTCGACAACACGAGAGTGCTGCACGCGAGGACGGCGTTCGCCTCGGCCGGTGAGCGGCACCTGCAGGGCTGCTACGCCGACATCGACGGCCTGGCCAGCACGTTCGCGGTGCTGACCAGGGAGACTTCCGCCGCCGACGTGCTGGCGGCGCTGTTCGCCGGTGAGGGCGCCGCCGACTACCTCGGTGAGTCGGTCACCGTCGCCGAGCACATGCTGCAGACCGGCGCGCTGGCCGCCGCTGCCGGCGCGCCGGACCACCTGGTGGCCGCCGCGCTGTTGCACGACGTCGGGCACCTGACCGGCCCGATCTCCGGCAACGAGCTGATGAGCGGCACCGACAACCACCACGACGACGCCGGTGCCGACTGGCTGGCCAGGTGGTTCCCGCCGTCGGTGACCGAACCGGTTCGGCTGCACGTGGCCGCCAAGCGCTACCTGTGCGCTGTCGACCCCGGCTACGCCGACGCCCTGTCGCCCGCGTCGGTGTACACGCTCGGCCTGCAGGGCGGGCCGATGTCCGAGCAGGAGACCGCGGCGTTCGAGGCTTCACCGCACCACGTCGACGCGGTGGCCGTGCGCCGCTGGGACGACCAGGCGAAGGACCCGGCGGTGCCGACCCCCGTGTTCGGCGACTTCACCACGCTGATCGGGCGGATTGTCGGTTCGGGCCAGTAGGTTGGCCGCCATGACGCCGCAGGAAATCAATGACCACGCACTGGCGCTGCCCGAGGTGCTTGAGGAGGAACCGTTCGGCCCAGGGGTCAGCGTCTACAAGGTGGCGGGCAAGGTGTTCGCCATTCTCCATCCGGAGGACGACAACCCGAGGGTCACCCTGAAGTGTGATCCCAGCCTGGCGCTGGAGTTGCGCGCGCAGTTTCCCGCCGTGAGCGAGGGGTACCACACCAACAAGAAGCACTGGAACACCGTGCTGCTGGACGGCACGGTGCCCGAGGACGAAGTGCGCGACATGGTCGAACACTCGTACGACCGGGTGGTGGACGGCCTGCCCAAATATGTGCGTGTCCGACTGGCCGAGCAGCGCTGAGGCTGTCGGTGTGGCCAACTACGGTGACCTGACAATCCAGTGGAAAGGATGGTCACCATGGCTGTTCGTCTCGCCTTCTTCGGTCTTGTCGTCGAGGACGTCCCGCGTTCACTCGCCTTCTACCGGCGGCTCGGCCTGGACATCCCGGCGTCGGCCGACCAGGAGCCGCACGTCCAGTTCGAGGTGCCAGGTGGCGCCACGATCGCGTGGGATTCGGCCGACACCATCAAGTCGTTCGATCCCGAATGGACCGCCCCGACCGGCGGGCACCGGATCTCGATCGCCTTCATGTGTGAGTCGCCGGCCGCGGTCGACGCGTTGTTCGACGAGTTGGGTGGATCGGGCTACCAGCAGTACAAGAAGCCGTGGGACGCCTTCTGGGGCCAGCGGTACGCGATCGTGCTCGACCCGGACGGCAACCACGCGGAACTGGCAGCGCCTCTGAACTAAGAGCCTGCTGGTAAAGGGTTTCAGGCGGGGGCCGGGTCCGGTGTGGACAACATCGGGCGAGACTTGCCCCAGCGTTGGTTGATGGGCGCGTCGCTGCCGCGGCGTGCGCGTGCCCGCAGCCGGTGCCGTAACCGGCAGACAGGATCTTGGGGTACAACGAATCGGATGGCACTCGACGTTCCCGATGAAGTCCGAAGCAGGGCGCTTGCCGACGGGCACGCGGCATGGCTCGACGGTCTACCGTCGGTCCTGGACTCCTTGGCCCAGGACTGGTCGCTGACAATCGGCGCGACGATGCGCGGGGGACACGCCGCATTGGTCGTCGAAGCCACGCTCGCCGACGGGGCCCCGTCGGTCCTCAAGGTCGGGGTTCCCGGATGTCGACGCCAGCTCGGCTTCGAAGCGACCGTGCTCGATCTCGCCGCGGGGAACAGCTGCGCACGCCTGATCCGCCGCGACCTCACCCGAGACGCACTTCTGCTTGAGAGGCTCGGGCCGGC
>DASXYT010000010.1:0-6784 GCA_036502345.1 Pseudonocardiaceae bacterium
GGGCGTGCTCGTGAGTGTCCTCATCGGACTCAGGTTGCGGACGCGGAACCGCGCGGCAACGGCCTGCCGCGCCGGCCCAACGGCAGCCCTTGGTCAACAGACTTCGGTTGCGACCTGGTGGAGGCCGGTCTACGCTCGGTCGTAGTGCGGCTGTGATTCTCAGTCACAGCAACCGCTTCCTGCGTTGGAGGCGTCTGGACCGCGATGCCCACTCATCCTCGGGCCGGTCCCTCGACCGTCTCCTCAGGATACCAAGGGACGCAACGGAAGGAAGCTCGAACATGACTGGAAATCGTGTGGTCGTCTATCAGGGCGCCGGGAACGTGGGCGTCGAGACGATTGACTACCCCAAGCTCGAATTACCCGCTGACGTGACGAACGGGCTGGGGATCAAGCAGCAGGCGCCACACGCGGTAATCCTGAAGATCGTGACGACGAACATCTGTGGCAGCGACCAACACATGGTTCGTGGCCGCACCACCGCACCGGTCGGCCAGACCCTCGGGCACGAGATCCTCGGCGAGGTGGTCGAGACAGGCGATGACGTGCTGTTCGTCAAACCCGGTGACCTCTGCTCGGTGCCGTTCAACATCGCCTGCGGGCGCTGCAGGATGTGCAACGAGGGCAAGACCGGCGTCTGCCTCAACGTCAACCCGGCCCGTGCCGGCGCCGCCTACGGATACGTGGACATGGGCGGCTGGATCGGTGGGCAGGCCGAGTACGTGATGGTGCCCTTCGCCGACTTCAACCTGCTGAAGTTCCCCGACCGCGACCAGGCCATGGCGAAGATCATGGATCTGACGATGCTGTCCGACATCTTCCCGACCGGCTATCACGGCGCGTTCACCGCGGGCGTGACCACCGGTTCGACCGTCTATGTGGCAGGTGCCGGCCCGGTCGGGCTCGCCGCGGCGTACTCGGCGCAACTGCTCGGTGCGGCGGCCGTCATCGTGGGTGACATGAACGCCGAACGTCTGCAACAGGCCCGCAGTTTCGGCTGTGAGACCGTCGACCTGACCCAGGACGCCAGCCTCCAGGACATGATCGAGCAGATTCTCGGCGAGCCCGAGGTGGATGCCGCTGTCGACGCGGTCGGCTTCGAGGCGCGGGGTCACGGAGCCGATGCCGCCGAAGCACCGGCGACCGTGCTGAACGACATGATGACCGTGGCCAGGGCGGGTGCCGCGATGGGCATCCCGGGCCTGTACGTCACCGGCGACCCCGGTGGGATCGACGAGAACGCGAAGGTCGGGCAGATCGGCCTGCGGCTCGGCCTCGGCTGGGCGAAGTCGCACTCCTTCACCACAGGTCAGTGCCCGGTGAAGCGGTACAACCGGCAGTTGATGAACGTGATCCTCAGTGGCAAGGCTGAGATCGCCAAGGCCGTCAACGCGACCAAGATCAACCTGGACGAGGCTGCGGAGGGTTACCACGACTTCGACCGTGGTGCCGCCAAGAAGTACGTCATCGACCCGCACAGCAGCGTCGCGGCGTGATCGTCGCTTATCGGGTGTGGCTGCCGAGCCGATCGGGGTAGGCGTCCAGCACGGCCTTGGCCGCGGTGTCGGCGTCCGCGCCCAGATCCCGGGCCAGCGCGGCGAATTCGGTCGCGGCGGCACGTAGCACCATGGCTGGGTCGGGGTGCGCGGTCGGCTCGGCGACCACCGTGCCCCGAGCCCTGGCTGTGGTCACCCAGCCCGCGGTCTCCAACTCCCGGTACACCCGGGCGATGGTGCCGGCGGCCAGGCCGAGGTCACGGGACAGTTGACGGATCGGCGGCAGCCGGGAACCGGCCCGCAGGGCGCCGCTGATGATCAGCCGGACGATCTGGTCGTGCACCTGTCGCCAGGGCGCGAGTCCGCTGTCGTTGTCGACGACAACTTGTAGGGACACGGGGCTCAGCCCGTGCTGGCCAGGCTGTGGGGCCGATCGGGCTGGGCGATGGCGATGAAGGCGACCACGCTGAGCACCAGGAACAGTGCCCCGGCCAGATTCGACACCTCGCCTGCGAGCGAGGCAGGGGCGGCGATGCCGAGGCCGACGGCGACTCGCGCGCTGCGGGTGCGCAAGGCGAAATCGACCTCGGGCCGGCCGATCGAGGGTCGGCGCACGGCCAGGAACACGATCAGCCATGCCAGGGTGGTCGCCACGAGCGCAGCGGCCAGTACCAGCCACTGACCCAGGGTGGCCAGTCGCAGGACAGCGGCCACGGTGGCGATGCCGAACACGATCAGTGCCCAGCGCGGCACGAAGTCGAGGATTCCGCGCTGTGCCAACGAAGCCGAGCGTTGTGGTCCACGGGCCGGGCGCTGAGCGAGGATCTCGGCGAGCAGGCCGCCGAACAGCACGGTGCCCACCACCCCCCACGCGGTATCGCCGCCGCCGTTGGGCGCGACAGTGGGTATGACCAGGAACAACCAGGGGTACCAGAAGCGCCGACGGCGGAGGTAGCGCACGGCGTCGGCCACGTCCTGCTCGGTCGGCTCGGCGATGCCCCACCGACGCAGCAGCCGCACGCCCTGGCGCTGTCCTGGCCACAGCAGGAAGAGCAGCAGCAGGCCAACGCCGAACATGACGACGGCAACGGTGATCTTGTTGTCCAATGGCACGCCACAACCTCCGGTCTTGTATCAACAGGATGATACAAGACCGGAGCTGAAGGCCGTCAAGGGTCTGCGGAGGTCACGTCGAGACGCGCGACTCGTGAGGTACCTTCCCGTGATGAACCCCACGGAGAACCGTTCGTCCGCAACGAGGACGCTGAGGCGGGGCCTGGGCAGGGTCCTGTTCCGGCTGGCCTCGACAGTGCAGGGTCCTGGCACCGGTCAGCTGAACCGGATGTCCGCCGAACTGCGTGAGGAGATCGTCCGGCAGGGCGACCGCCTCGTCGACCGGATCGTGGAGTTCGAGATCCGCAACCGTCGCGACATCATCTACGCGGGCGATCGGGACGCGGCGTTGGAGAGCAATGTCTTCGCCCGCGAGCATCTGGTCGGCAACCCGCACTTCGCCAGTCCTCCCGAGACACTCGACTACGCACTTTCCCTTGCGCCGCACGGCGGAATGGCACTGGAGTTCGGCGTCGCGTCGGGCAACACGCTGCGCAGGATCGCGGACGCCCGAGGCGGCGAGGAGGTCTACGGCTTCGACTCCTTCGACGGCCTGCCCGAGGCGTGGCTCAACGGCCTGCCGGCCGGGGCGTTCGCCCGCGACGACCTACCGGACGTACCCGGCGCCGAACTGGTCATCGGCCTGTTCGCCGACAGCCTGCCCGGGTTCCTCGATCAGCACCAGGGCCACGTCGACTTCCTGCACGTGGACAGCGACCTCTACAGCTCGGCCAGGACGGTGCTCGACCTGTGCGGGCCTCGGCTGCGCGCGGGCAGCATCGTGCACTTCGATGAGTTCTTCAACTATCCCGGCTGGAAGCGGCACGAGTACCGCGCCTGGTCGGAGTACGTCGAGCGCACCGGCGTCGAGTTCGAGTACGTCGCCTACACCTTCAACGACAACCAGGTGACCGTTCGGATCACCCGCCCGGGGTCATGACCAGTCCTGCCTGATGCCGAGGGCAGCGCAGTCCGCGGCCGACATGTCGAGCCGCAGAGCGGCCAGGCTGGCGTCCACCGACTCCCGCCTGCTGACACCGACCACCGGCACGATCGACCTGCTCACCGACACCAGCCAGGCCAGTGCCCACTGTTGCGCGGTGTGCCGGCCGAGTCCGCCTACGCGACGGGAGACCGTGGCGGCCAGGCGATCTCGACCACCGATGCCACCGAGCGGGGACCACGCGAAGAACGTCAGTCCCCATCGCTCACAGGCACGGACCTCGGGCAGTGCCGTCGGATTGAGCACCGAGAGTTCGTTCTGGACCGCGACGAGTGCGCTGCCGAGCACCGCCCTACCCCTGGTGATCTGGGGTTCCGAGACGTTGGACAGCGCGACCGTCCGCACGGCGCCCTCGGCGACCAGCGCCTGCAACGCCGCCAGTGACTCCTCGAAGTCGACGCCGGGGTCGGGTCGATGGAAGGTGTACAGGTCCAGCGCTTCCTGCCCGAGCCGCTCCAGTGAGGCGTAACAGGCCGACCGCAGGTACTCGAATCCACCGTCGGTCGACCAGCCGCCGCCGGGCGTCCGCGTGTGGCCACCCTTGGTCATGATCGTCGGGCGGATCGACGGGCGAAGCCGGTTGACCGCACGCAGCGCCACGATCTCGCCGAGGCCGAACGACTCGTCGTCCGGCGCGTAAGCGTCGGCCGTGTCCAACAGTCGGACGCCTCGCCCGGCTGCGTGCTCCACCACATCGTCGACCATCGGCTGCAGGTTGCGCACGCCTGCCCGGCACGGCTCCGCGAAGCCGATGGCCAGTCGGACGTTCGGTCGCCACGGTTGCACGACTGCCGCCTCCTTCCCGTTCACAGCCACCCCCGTCGCGCGGCCTGCACGCCTGCCTGGAACCTGCTGGTCACGTCGAGCGTCGCGAGCAACGTGGACACGTGCCGCCGCACCGAGCGGACCGATACGCCCATCTGGTGTGCGATGGCGTCGTCCTTGAGCCCGAGACCGAGGAGCGTCAGCAGCAGCCGATCTCGTTCGGCGACCGTTCTGTCCGGCTGATCCTCTGAGGTCGCCACCACGGCTGACCGCAACGGTTGGGCCGAGGACCAGGAATACTCGAAGGAATCCGTCAGGGCGGTGACGATGTCGTCGTTGTGGATCACCAGAACTGTGCCGTCCCGACCGGGCACGATGCCTGTCGCCCGGTCGAACACCATGCTCCAACCGGTGGCCTGTCCGATGGTCCTCAGCTGCGCGCCATTGTCGGTCAGCCTGGCCAGTTGGGTGAGTGCCACGGCATCTGCCACCTTTTCATGCTCATACATCGCACGTACATTTACTTTCCGTTCGAGGGTTGTCGGCCGTAACACCCGGCAGGAGCCCATGATCGCGCAGCACGGTGGTTGTTTCGTGTGCGCCACGAGTATCTCGCGCTCCGCCGTACGGACCAGTTCGTCGATCCGCGGAATGATGCCCGGTTGGCTGTGTACCCGTTCGATCTCCATTGCGGGTGCTTCCACCCGTTCCGACAGGTGGAAAGCGAGAAACGCGGCCAGTTCATCACGAGCCTTGAGCACCTCGACCCGCCGCGTCGCCGCGTTGGCCTCGGCCTTGGCGAGCAGTCCCTCGACGACGTCCGCTGATCCGACGGGCAGCAGGCGTTCCGGTTCGGCTTGGTCCACGACGACCAAACCCTTGCACAGTAATGTTTCCCGGCATACGCCGGCCTCATCGTCGGTGATTCCGATCTCCTTACCCATTCTGCTCGTGTTCCATGCGGGATTTCGGAGCCAAAGTCGATAGGAGAGCCATTCCGCTTCGGTGAGACCAAGCGCGTCGAGCGATGGGTGCATCGTCATCGTGCCCCCTCTCGTGTGTCACCAAGTTGCCAGCCGGGCCGCGCAAGGCAGGTCCTTGCCACAGCGATGTGGTTTACCTCTTCGCCGCCACGGTCAAACCATGACGGTGAGCGGATGCCGTGACGCCCTCCGTGATCAATGCTCGACGAAGATCAGTCTTCTGGCCAAGTGGACGAGAGGAGATCGACTGTGCGGTCGACAGGTGCCGATATCTCTGCTGGCGTCTCGGATATCACTACCGATCTTGAAATCTACAATCGTATTGTCGTCACAGGAGGGCTGGGCTTTGTCGGGCGGCACATGGTTTCCACACTTGCCAGCATCGGGAAGTCGGTGTTGGTGCTGGACGTGGCACGGCCATCCGACACCAACCGGCCCAACGTCTCCTACTGTCAGGCGGATATTCGCGACATGCGGGGCGTGACGTCCGAGCTGCGTGCTGCCGATCTGGTGATTCATCTTGCCGGCAACCCGAGCGGCACGTTGTCCATCGACCGGCCCCGGTTCGACTTCGAGACCAACGCAGAAGGCACGTTCAACCTGTGTGAGGCGCTCGCCGGATCGTCCATCCGCCGACTGGTGTACCTGTCCACCGCCATGGTCTACGGCGTACCGAGGACCTGCCCGGTGAGCGAGACGCACCCCGTCGGGCCGTTCCTGCCCTACGCCGCTTCCAAACTGTCCGGCGAGCACGTGGTGAGCGCGTTCGGGCACGCGCTGGGGCTGCCGGCCACGATCGGGCGCGCGTTCACGGTGTACGGGGCGGGGGAGGACCCTCGCCGGGCCGGGGGAGAGGTCTCGCAGTTCCTCCGGTGGCACCTGAACGACCTGCCGATCCGGGCCACGGGTGACATCGACCGCAAGACGCGTGACTTCTGCGCCGTGGACGATCTCGTCCGGGGGCTGTTGTTCCTGGCCACCCGGGGTGCGGAGGGTGAGGTGTACAACCTCGGTTCCGGGACAGAGACGTCGCTGCGCGAACTGGCCGACGTGGTCGGCGCGGCAACCGGACGGCCGGCCGTACTGGACAGCGACGAGTCGATCACCGACGACACCTACCGGATGGTCGCCGACATCGGAAAGCTGCGCGATCTTGGCTACCGGCCGACCACATCGCTGCTCGACGGCGTCGGCAGGCTGGCGGAGCGCCTTGGCGACCACCCGGAGCTGCCCGCTGTCGACACGATCTTCCAGCGTGGCCAGCGGGACACCCTCGGAGCGGCACGATGACCCGGCATGCCGCGTTCGGCTCGAAGGCGGAGACGCTCGCGCGGCTCGGCCCGATGCTGACCACGGCGACCGTGCTTCCACTGCTGTACTTCGACGTCGAGTCGTGGCGCGCCGACCAGGAGAAGCTGCTGGAC
>DASXYT010000011.1:0-29430 GCA_036502345.1 Pseudonocardiaceae bacterium
AGCCCGTCGAAGTCGTCCAGGCCGAGGTCCTGGGACTGGAGCATCGTGCCCATCGCGCCGTCCGCGACGAGCGCCCGCTCGGCGAGTACGTCCAGGAAGTTCGCTGTCACGGCTGCCTCACGGGATCCGGAGTCGGCATTCGATGTCTGCGGCTGCCGACTCGCCGTAGGTGCGGGCGACGCGCTGCGAGAAGTCGCCCCGGTCCAGGGCGTAGGTCTGGCTGCCGACGGTCTCCAGCACGACGCTGGCCAGCGTGCAGCCGACCTGCGCCGACCGCTGGAGACTCAGCCCGGCGTGCTGGCCCCACAGGAACCCGGCCCGGAAGCCGTCGCCGATGCCGGTCGGATCGGCGATGTCCTTGGGTGGCACCGCGGCCACGACCAGTGGCTCGGCGTCCGCCCGGTGGATCTCGACGCCGTCGGCGCCGCACGTCGTGAGCCACATGTCGACCTGGCCGAGCACCTCCTCGCGGGACCAGCCGGTGGTGCACAGCAGCAGTTCGGCCTCGTACTCGTTGGTGAACAGGTACTGCGCGCCGGTCACCAGGCCGCGCACCTGGGCACAGTCCAGCCTGGCCAGCTGCTGGGACGGGTCGGCGGCGAACGGGTAGCCGAGCTCGCGGCACTCCTCGGTGTGCCGGACCATGGCCGCCGGGTCGTTCGGCGAGACCACGACCAGGTCGAACGGCCCGGCCGCGACCAGTTCGATGTGCCGCGCGTCGGCCATCGCGCCCGCATAGAACGACGCGATCTGGTTCTCCGCCGAGTCCGTGGTGCACAGGAATCTGGCCGTGTGCTTCGCCGTGCACACCCGTACCGCGCCGGTGTCCACGCCGTGCTCGGCCAGCCAGGCCCGGTAGTCGGAGAAGTCCGCTCCCACCGACCCGACCAGCACGGGCGCCGTGCCGAGGCAGCCGAGCCCGAACGCGATGTTCGCGGCCACCCCGCCCCTGCGCACCTCCAACTCGTCCACCAGGAAGGACAGCGACACCTTGTCCAGCTTGTCGGCGACCAGCTGTTCGCTGAACGTGCCGGGGAACACCATCAGATGATCGGTCGCGATGGATCCGGTCACTGCGATCCGCACGTGCACCACCCCGTCTTCAGAAGGCGGCCGACTTGAGGTCGTCCGCGCGGTCGGTCCGCTCCCACGGCAGCGCGATGTCGTCGCGGCCGAAGTGCCCGTAGGCGGCGGTCTGCGCGTAGATCGGGCGCAGCAGGTCGAGATCCCTGATGATCGCGGCGGGCCGCAGGTCGAACACGTCGAGAATCGCCTGCTGGATGGCTGCCGGGTCGACGGCCTCGGTGCCGAACGTCTCCACGAACAGGCCGACCGGCGCCGCTTTGCCGATGGCGTAGGCGACCTGCACCTCGATCCGCTCCGCCAGGCCGGCGGCCACGGCGTTCTTGGCCACCCAGCGCATCGCGTAGGCCGCGGAGCGGTCCACCTTCGACGGGTCCTTGCCGGAGAACGCGCCACCGCCGTGCCGGGCCATGCCGCCGTAGGTGTCCACGATGATCTTGCGACCGGTCAGGCCCGCGTCACCCATCGGGCCACCGATGACGAACCGGCCCGTGGGGTTCACCAGCAGCCGGAAGCCGTTCGTGTCGATGTCCAGATCGGCCAGTTCCGGCACGACCACCTGGTCGGCGACGTCGACGGCGAGCATCGCGTCGAGGTTGATGCCGTCGGCGTGCTGGCTGGACACCACCACGGTGTCCAGGCGGACCGGCCGGTCGTCGGCGTACTCGATGGTGACCTGGGTCTTGCCGTCCGGCCGCAGGTAGGGGATGGCCCCTTCCTTGCGGGCCGCGGTCAGCCCTCGGGCCAGCCGGTGGGCCAGCGCGATCGGCAGCGGCATCAGTTCCGGCGTGTCCGAGCACGCGTAGCCGAACATCAGCCCCTGGTCGCCGGCGCCCTGCAGGTCGATCTCGTCGTCGGTCAGTTCGACCCGCGACTCGTACGCCGTGTCGACGCCCTGCGCGATGTCCGGCGACTGCGAACCCAGCGCCACGTTCACACCGCAGGAGTTGCCGTCGAAGCCCTTGGCCGACGAGTCGTAGCCGATGTCCAGGATCCGCTCCCGCACGATCGCCGGAATGTCCACATAGGCCTCTGTGGTCACCTCGCCCGCCACGTGCACCTGGCCCGTGGTCACCAGTGTCTCGACGGCGACCCTGGCCCTCGGGTCGGCGGCCAGCAACGCGTCCAGCACCGAGTCGCTGATCGCGTCGCACATCTTGTCCGGATGTCCCTCCGTCACGGATTCGGAGGTGAACAGCCTGCTGGTACGTGAAACGTTCACCGCAGCCACCTTTGTGATGTTCGAAATGATCTGTCGGATGTCGACGATTCGAAATGTGTGCGTTGGCCTGAGCGTAATGTGTTACCGGCCGCCCGTCACGACCGGTAAAGATGGACTGAACAGGGACAACAGGCTCGCCCAAGGTGGGCTCACCCGCCGTTCAATGGCCGTGCTCAATACTGATTGACATAAGTCGAACGAACATGGTCAGGAAATGATGAAGGAGAGAGGCGATCGTGGCTGACACTGGTTCCCCCACCCTGACTCGCCCACGCCTGCTGCAGATGATGCAGGCCTACAAGGAGACAAGCCTGATCAAGACCGGCATGCAGCTCGACCTGTTCGACCACCTCGCGGAGGCGGGGACCATGGACGTGGCCGCCGCGAGCCTCGCCATCGACAGTGACCCGCGCGGCACGAAGATTCTGCTCAACGCGCTGGCCGCGCTCCGGGTGATCGAGACCGACGGCAGCCACTACTGGCTGGCAAGGGGCGCCGACGAACTGCTGGTGCGCAAGAGCGACGCTTTCGTCGGGGACATGGTGCACGTCTTCGCCAGCGACTACGAGTGGGATTCGCTGAAGCACTTCGCGGCAGCCGTGCGCAAGGGCGGCACCGTGGACGACGTGCACGCGGAAACTCCGGAGTACGAATACTGGGAGGCGTTCGCCGACCACATGCCACTGGTCGCGAAGCCGACCGCGGACGTGCTGGCGGACGCGATCGAGCCGTGGGCCGCCGACCGTGAACAACTCGACGTGCTGGACATGGCGTGCGGGCACGGCGTGTACGGCTACACCGTCGCGCAGCGCTACCAGCAGGCCCAGGTGTGGTCCCTGGACTGGCAGAACGTGCTGGAGGTGGCCGCGTCGCACGCCGAGCGGATGGGCGTGCGGGACCGGACCCACCTGATCACCGGCGACATGTTCGACATCCCGCTGGGCGGGCCGTACGACCTGGTGCTGATCACGAACGTGCTGCACCACTTCTCCGAGGAGCGGGCGGCGGCACTGGTCAAGCGGGCGGCATCGGTGCTGAAGCCGGACGGCAGGCTCGGCGTCGTCGGATTCACCACGTCGGACGCGTTGCCGCAGGACGATCCGGCACCGCACCTGTTCTCGGTGCTGATGCTGGCGTGGACCTACGAGGGCGAGGTCCATTCGGAGGCGAGCTACCGGAACATCTTCGAGGGCGCAGGCTTCAGCCTGCCCACGATCTCCACGGTGCCCGGTATCCCGTTCCGAGTGCTGGTCGCCGCCCGAAGCTGACGGGAGCTGTTTCGTGACAGCAACGCGCACCGAGCAGCGCTACCAGCCGCTGTCCGAACTCGCCGAGTCGGACCTGGCGATGCTGCTGCTCATCCGCCATTTCGAGACGAGCCTGCTGGAGTTGTTCTCGGAGGGCAAACTCAACGGAACCACCCACACCTGCCTCGGCCAGGAGTACGTGCCGGTGGCACTCCGCGCACTGCTGCGGCCTGACGACCACGTGTTCAGCAACCACCGGGGACACGGCCACTACCTGGCCAGGTTCGAGGACCCGGCGGGCCTGCTCGCCGAGATCATGGGCCGGCAGGGCGCAGTGTGCAGGGGAGTCGGCGGCAGCCAGCACATCCTGCGTGGGCGCTACCTGTCCACCGGCGTCCAGGGCGAGAGCCTGCCGGTCGCCGTCGGTGTCGGGCTGCACCTGAAGCGGCACGAGCCGGGCACGGTGGCCGTGGTGCACGTCGGCGACGGCACGTGGGGTGAGGGCGCGGTCTACGAGGCACTCAATATGGCCCAGTTGTGGCGGGTGCCGCTGGTGGTCGTGGTGGAGCACAACCAGATCGCCCAGTCCACGCCGACCGACCTGCAGATGGCCGGCACCATCGCGGCCCGTGCCGCCGCGTTCGGCTGTGACCACCGGTATGTCGACTCGGTCGACGTGAACGTCATCCGGGACGCGGTCGAGCCTGCGCTGGCCGGCGTGCGGGAGCACCCCCGGCCGCTGGTGTTGGAGTTCGCGGTGCCGAGGATCGGGCCGCACAGCAAGGGCGATGACACCAGGACCGAGCGGGAACTGACCGATCTGCGGGCCAGGGACTGGTACCAGCGGTATGCCGAGTCCTTTCCCGAGCAGTTCGCCGAGGCCGACCAGCGGCAGCGGCACGCCGTCGCCGCCGTCGTCGCCGAGGTCGACGCCCGACCGCCGTCGTCATGGGAGTCGTGATGCCCGGTCTCGAACTTCCCGGTATCGAACTTCCCAGGGCCGAACGCATGGTGGAGAACCTGAACGCGGCGCTGCACACGCTGTTCGCGGCGCACGACGACACCTACCTGATCGGCGAGGACCTGCTCGACCCCTACGGCGGTGCCTTCAAGGCCGCCAAGGGGCTGAGCACCAAGTACCCGGACCGGGTGCTGACAACGCCGTTGAGCGAGAACGGGTTCCTCGGCGTGGCCAACGGTCTCGCGTTGTGCGGCAACAAGGTCATCGTGGAGATCATGTTCGGTGACTTCGTGCTGCTGGCGTTCGACCAGTTGTGCAACTTCGGCGCGAAGTCGGTGTCGATGTACGGCTCGACGGTGCCGATGCAACTCGTCGTGCGCTGCCCGGTCGGCGGCCACCGCGGCTACGGGCCGACGCACAGCCAGTCCGTGCAGAAGCACTTTCTCGGCATCCCGAACCTGTCGTTGTTCGAGATGACGCCGTTGCACGACAACGCGGCCGTGTTCGACCGGATGCTGACCACCCGGGAGCCCTGTGTGTTGTTCGAGGACAAGACGCTGTACGGGCAACGCAGGTGGACGACCGAGCACGACGACATGTTCGAGTTCGACTTCCTCGGTGAGCACGACGACTACGGTCGGGCCCGGCCGAAGGGCGTGACGGCGGATCCGGACTGCCTGGTGATCGCGACCGGTGGCACGGCGCCGCTGGCCCTGGCCGCCGCCCGCACGCTGGTGGTCGAGTCGGAGATCATGTGTCACCTGCTGGTGCCGAGCAGGCTGTACCCGTTGGACATCGACGCCATCGCACCGCACATCGCGGCGGCCGGCCGGGTCGTGGTGGTCGAGGAGGGTGTCGCGGGCGGCACCTGGGGCGCCGATGTCGCCCAGCGGATCTACCAGCGGCACTGGGGTGCGCTGCGCGACCGAGTACATCTGGTGCATTCGGCGTCGAGCATCATTCCCAGTGCCGCACATCTGGAACGGGATGTGCTGGTTCGTGCGGAGTCAGTTGTCTCGGCTGTCCGGGCACTCTGTCCATCCTGATCGAGGTAAGGAGCGAAACCATGGCGACTATTTCGACGGAAAACGATGTCTTCACGCTGATAAATGTATTCCCTGTCGATCCGCAGAACCAGCAGCGGGTGTACGACGTGATCGCTGACGCGACCGAGATCATCAAGAAGCTGCCTGGCTACGTGTCGGCGAACATCCACGTCAGCACCGACGGGAAGTACGTCATCAACTACGCACAATGGCGTAGTGAAGCTGACTTCCGGGCCATGCACAACCGGCCCGAGGTGCAGCAGCACTTCGACGAGTGCAGGGAGCTGTCCCGGCCGCAGCCGATCTTCTGCCGGGTCGCCTACACGGATGAGGCGCAGGTCAAGGCCTAGATTGCGTCACTTGACAGGGCATTGGATCTCCAGTACAAAGCACTCGCCGGATCGCGGGTAACCAAAGAGGCGAGGAATTAATAATGAGTAAGTCGGAAGTAAAGTCGACGCGACGTGGATTGGCGGTGGGCGCCGAGAACGGCCTGCTGCAATCCTTCCTCGCGGTTACCGGTCTCGCGCTCGGCGCCGGACTGTTCGAACTACGGGTGATCATTCCGCAGTGGGCGGGCAAGCGCACCGGCAAGGAGATCGCCGAAGCGATGGAGAAGTCAGGGCACGCCATCTCGGGCAAGAGGTTCTGGGCGCTGGTCGGGCCGCTCGTGCTGCCGCTGACCGCGGTCAATCTCGTGGCGGCACTGCGTTCCTCCGGTGCGCGGCGGCGTTGGTGGCTCGGCTCGTCGGCCACGATGGCCGGCATCTCCGTCGCGACGGCCACGTACTACGTGCCCACGCTGCACAAGTTGCAGGAGGTGGGCGCGATCCCGGACGCGGAGGTCGAGGCCGTCGCCAAACAGCGCGTCCAGCTGGACTACGTGCGGGTCGTCGTCGGTGTTGCGGCGTGGTTCGCAGGCCTCCGCGCGCTCTCGAAGTGAAGCTGTGAAATGAACATGACGTGAACACCGACCGAGGTCGGACCACAGTGCCAGGTGACGAGCCTGGGCGCCCGGGATGCCCGGCGGGAGGCCAGTTTGGGTGGCATCCCCGCCGGGCATCTCCGTTAAGTGGGCGGCCGTCGCGGTGTCCACACCCAGGTCGTGCGATATCGCAGCTCAGCCGACGTATGGCAACCTTAAGAGACACCGACGTTCGCTTTGATCGGTCAAATAAGATACGATGGTGTCTCCTGCCGAGCGACCACTCCTCCTGGAGGAACCATGTCAGCGACGGACCAGGCCCAGTCTCCACGCGGCGGTCAGTCGACCGGAGCACGCAATCTTGGGCTCGTTCTCGCCGTGCTGGCAGGAGCCCAGTTCCTGGTAGCACTGGATATCTCGATCATCACCGTTGCCGTGCCGAGCATCGAACACCAGATGGCGTTCTCGCCGGCCGGCCTGCAATGGGTCGTGAACGCGTACGCGCTGCCCTTCGGTGGCCTGCTGCTGCTCGGTGGTCGCCTCGGCGACCTGTTCGGGCGGCGGCGGATGTTCCAGATCGGCACCACCGTGTTCGTGGTCTGCTCACTTCTCGGCGGTCTCGCCCAGAGCCCTGCCTGGCTGATCGCCAGCCGTGCCGGGCAGGGGATCGGTGCCGCCCTGTTGTCGCCGAACGCTTTCGCGCTCGTCGCAACGACGTTCACCGACGGCCCGTCGCGCAACAAGGCGTTCGGCATCTTCAGTGCCACGGCAGGCGCGGCGTCCGCGGCAGGTGTGATTCTCGGTGGTGTGCTGACGAAACTGCTGACCTGGCGGTCGGTGTTCTTCGTCAACGTGCCACTCGGCGTGCTGGTGTTCATCGGCGCCGCCGTCGTGATCGCGGAACCTGCCCTGGCCAGGGGCCGCAAGCTGGACATCCTCGGCGGCGTGACCGTGACGATCGGTGCCGTTGCACTGGTCAACGGCGCTGTCACCGCGTCGTCCAGTGGCTGGACGGCGGTCAGCACGATCGCGTCGTTCGTGGTGGCCGTCGTGTTCCTGGTCGCCTTCGTGATCATCCAGGCCAAGCGCGAGCAGCCACTGATCTCGCTCCGCCTGTTCCACGACCGCAACCGGTCCGGCGCGTTCGTCGTGCAGTTCCTGAACAACTCGGTGAACATCGGGTTCTACTACTTCCTGAGCAAGTTCCTGCAGGAAGTGCTGCACTACAACTCGCTGGCCACCGGTGTGGCGCTGCTGCCGGCACCGATCGTGGTGGTGGCCGCAGCCCAGGTGGCTGGGCGACTGTTGGCCAAGATCGGGCCACGCCCACTGCTGCTGGTCGGGGGCATTCTCCTGTCCGGCGGCCTGCTGTACGCGTCGTTCCTGTCGCCGGCCACGTCCTACGCCACCCGTGTGGTGCCGGCGCTGATCCTGGTCGCGGCGGGCTACGGCGGCATGGTGGTCCCGGTGACGGTCACCGCGATCTCCCGTGTGTCGCCGAGGGACACCGGTATGGCGACGGGTGTGCTGAACACCTGCCAGCAGGTCGGTGGCGCGTTCGGCCTGGCCGCCATGGTCAGTGTGGCCGTGGGGATCACCGGAGCGGCAACGGCCAAGCCTGCCGCGGCCGTGGTGTCGCACGCCTACGGCAGCGCACTGCTGTTGGCCGCCGTCATCGCGTTCGCGGGGCTGATCGTCGCCATGCTCACCATCCGGCCGCAGGCCCGCGCGGCAGCGCACTGAGCTGAGGAGGTAGCCATGAAACTTGTCGTCTTCGGTGCCTCCGGGCGAACCGGGCAGCACTGCATCCGTCAGGCCCTCGCCAAGGGACACGACATCACAGCCGTCGTGCGGGATCCGGCCCGCATCGACATCGTCGACCAGCACCTCACCGTGGTCCGCGCCGACGTCTTCGCCCCAACGGAGATCGCGGGCCCGGTGGCCGGCGCCGACGCGGTCATCAGCGCGCTCGGTGAGAGCACGGCCGCCCAGCCGAACGTGTGCCGGGACGGCGTGCGCAGCATCATCCTCGCCATGAAGGAGAACGGGGCGCGCCGCCTGGTCGCGGTCGGCAACTCGGCACACACCCCCGGCAAGGGCGATCGGCTGCCGCGCAGAGCGGTCCAGTTGCTGCTGCGGCCGATACTGCGGATCCCCTTCACCGACGTACGGAACATGGAGATCGAGATCGCGGCCAGCGACCTGGACTGGACGGTCATCCAGGCCGCCAGGATGACCGACGGCCCACACACCGGTCAGTACCGTCTTGTCGTCGACGAGCACGTGCCCGGCGGCTGGAAGATCGCCCGTGCCGACGTCGCCGACGCCATCCTGCGGGCCATCGAGGACGGCACCACGGTGCGGAAGGTCCTCGCGCAGGCGTACTGACCTCGAGCCAGGAGGAGACCACGCGATGACGACCCTTGTCACAGGTGCGACGGGCCAGATCGGCCGCCACGTCGTCGAGCAGTTGCTGGCTGAGGGCGAGGAGGTCCGCGTCGTCACCAGAAAGCCGGAGAGTGCCGGGTTCCCGGCCGACGTCGCCGTGCTGGCCGGTGACCTGAAGGAGCCGGACTCGATCGTGCCCGCGGTGAAGGGCGCCGACCGGGTGTTCCTGTTCCCGGTGTCCGAGACCGCCACGGCGGTCGCCGAGATCCTGGCACGGGCGCAGGTCAGCAGGGTTGTCGTACTGTCCTCGTTGTCCATCGTGGAGGACCCGGACAACCCGAGTTCGCGGCACCACCTGGCGGTCGAGCGGGCGGTGGCGGAGCGTGGCCTGGACTGGACGTTCATCCGCCCGACCGGATTCGCCACGAATCTGCTGTGGCGGTGGGGCGACGCAATTCGTAACGAAGGTGTGGTCCGTTCTCCTTATGGCAGGTCGGCCAGGGCGCTCATTCATGAAGCGGATATCGCCGCCGTTTCCTCGGCTGCCCTGTTGCACTCCGGGCATTCCGGCAAGAAATACGATCTGACCGGGCCGGGCCTGGTCACCCAGTTCGACCAGGTGCGCCTGATCGGCGACGCGATCGGTCGCGATATCACGTTCCAGGAAGTGACCCCGGAACAGGCTCGCGAGATGATGATCAAATCGATCCCCGAGTCGTTCGCCGACATGCTGCTGGCCGGCCTGCACAGGCAGGTCGAGGACCCGGGCCCGGTACTGGCAACGGTCGAGCAGGTCACGGGCCGGTCGGCGACGTCCTTCGCACGCTGGGCCATGGACCACGTGGCCGACTTCCGTTAATTGTTATTTGGACAGTTTTTGACTGGCCGTATCCCGTTTTTACATCGGGATACGGCCAGTCTTCTTTTGTTCTTGATCGTCCTCGGTTACCTACACCGATGGGGGTTAAAACATCTTTAATTCCGTATTGAGTGCTACCCCGGGTCTGGACGCGGGCGTAGGGTTGGTGCTGTTCCGGGTAGATGACAAACATATCCTGGGAAAGGGGGAATGCTAGAAGTGGAAAATCAGCAGATACTCTACAAGATACTCGGCACGGTCGGCATCGATCGTGACGGCCGTCATTACAGCCTCACCGCCAGGAAACCGCGAACGATCCTGTCGCTGCTCATGCTCAACGCGAACGAGGTTGTCCCGACATCGGTCATCCTGGAAGAACTGTGGGGGGTGCGGCCACCCAACAGTGCCTACAACACCCTTCACACCTACATCTTCCAGATCAGGCGATGGCTGTGTGACACGCTGGGCACCTGTTCGTCATGGGTGACGAACGAGCGGCTGGTCACCGAACCGGGTGGCTACGTCCTCAAGGTCCCCGACGAAGCACTCGACCTCTGTCAGTTCGAGTGCTTGGTGCGCCGCGGCACGACCGCAGTGCACCACGCGGAGTACGACGAAGCGGTGCACTTGTTCGACCAGGCACTGGAACTGTGGGGCGGCGGGGTCCCCGTGGTGCCCCGCACCGCGGGTCTGATTCAGGCGAAAATGACCCACCTGCAGGAAAAGCGGATGCTCGCGACGGAACAGCGCATCGGCGCCGAACTGGCGCTGGGCCGACACCGTGAGGTCATCGGTGAGCTGTCCTCGCTGGTGATCAACCATCCGATGCACGAGAGCCTGCACGCCAAGCTCATGATCGCGTTCTACCAGTCCGGCAGAATGTCCGACGCACTGGACGTGTACCGGCGGTTGAGGCAGAGCGTCGTAGACGACCTCGGCCTCGAACCGTGCAGGGAGGTGCAGTCCATCCACGAGGCCATCCTGTCGGCGGACACCAGGTTGAAGTCGTATCCCGAGATGGAAGCGCTCCTCGAGGGCGCCGGCGCAGGTAGGTAGTGCAGTGGCAGCGGCCGTCGTAGCCCGCACCAGGCACCGCCGATCTCGACATCACGAGACAGCCCGGTCGCGCCATCGGGCGCAGGCGGGGCGGCTGACGGAGGCCGCCCCGTTACTGCATCAGACTTGCTTGCCCGGCCGGCTGTGCCGACTCTGCCGGTTCGCGGTTGGGGTTGGCTCCCCCCGCTCCCTCGCGTCTAGTGTTCAACGCTGGATCGGCGGAGTAAAGGGCGCTTCGCGTCGCCTTCGGCGATGAACGCCCTGACGGCGTTCCCCCTTGACACCACCGCTCCAGCGTCAAGTGCGGCTTCGTGCGAGGAAGCGGGGGAGTCTGGGTCGTCCCACCACTCGGGTTCGCAAGCCGCCTTCGCTCGCGTCCACCGCGCCAACTTCCCCCGGTCGCCCAGACCCACTCCGCAACGCCGCTTCGAGCACTCAGGTCTGAGGCGTCCAGCCAGTGGACCGAGCCCAAGCCTCCGCCCGCTCACTGATCTCCGCGACCAACGGCCCCTTCGCATCGGCATAAGCGTTCATGTCAGCCCACTCCTGCTCTGCCAACCGCTGCTTGAGCTCCTGGTACGCCGCCAGATCAGCGGCATCGTGCCGCAGCCAGTCCCGGAACAGCACGTGTCTCCGCTCCCAAGCGCTACCAGCGTTACAGACATGCACATGGACGTCCAACTCCGGCGTACGCAGCATCCGGTGGCCGGGCTCGCGGACGCGCAGCCGGTACCCAGCCGCCTCCAAAGAGGACACGTAGGCCGGCTCGTCCTCGACGTCGACGACGCTGATCTGGATGTCGATGATCGGCTTGGCCGCCAGGCCCGGCACGGACGTCGAACCGATGTGGTCGACGCGGCCGGCCACGCTACCCAGCGCCGCCACGATCCGGTCGTGCTCGACGCCGAAGCGCTGCGGCCAGGCGGGGTCCGGCGCCGCGATGTGGATGACTCGCTGTTCGATACCCCCGATTGGTTCGCTCACGCGGACCAGTGTCGCGCACCGGTGCTGGGAGCGAGGCCCCCAGCACCGGTTGCCGACCTACGCGCTCGCCGCGAGAGACGTGTCGTCGAGTACGAACGATGTCTGCTGCGATGTGTCCTCGACGCCGGTGAAGGCCAGAGTGACAGTCTGACCTGCGAAGGCGGACACGTCGAAGCTGTACTCCGTGTAGCCGATTGCCTTGTCCACATTGGAGAACGTGGCGACCGCCGTGCCGTTGAGGGACACGGTCAGGATGTCGAACTCACCCGTCGTGGTGGTCTCGGCCGAGTCCACGTGCAGGAAGAACGACAACGTGGCCGCGCAGTGGGCCGGGATGCTCACCGTCTGGGAGACGACGTCGGTGTGGGTGGCGCCGTAGCCGTCCTCCCACGCGTCCCAGGTGCCGGTGTTGGGCGGCTCACCCAGCGAACCGTTCTGCGCGATCACACCCACGCCGGCCGACCAGCCGATGTTGCCGGACTCGAAGCCTGGATTGCCCAGCTTCTGACCCGGCGCCGTGCACCCGTTGGTCACTTCCCCGATCGTCCAGCCGAACTCGGCCGACGCTGTGTTGCCGTCCCTGTCCTCGACGATCGCGACGACGTCGAAGTTGCCGTCGGTGGTCGGCGTGCCCGAGATCAGGCCGCTGTCGCTGACCGTCAACCCGTCGGGCAGGCCGGAGACGAACCAGGTGTAGGGCGTCGTGCCTCCGTTCGCGTTCAGTTGCAGGTTGACCGGGGTGCCCACGTCGCCGGTCAGGTTGCCGGGGTCGGTCACGGTGAGCCCGTTGCCGACACCGGTGGAACCGAGCAGCGTCGCGGCCAGCGTGTCCGCGATGGGTGTGCCGAGGCCGGTGACCTCGTCGTAGCCGGGTGTCGCCGTGAAGTCGAGGTTCGTGCCTGCCGTGATGTCGTGGAAGTCGGTGGCGTAGCTGTCCCCGTTCAGGATCGGGTACAGCGCCGGGTTCGCGAAGCCGAGGTTGGGGTCACCGGCCACCCTGGCCTTGTTGTCGTACAACGCGGTGAAGCCCGCCCACATCGTGGCGCCGGCGCTGGTGCCGCCGAACTCACCCCATCTGCCACCGGTGTAGATGGAGTAGCCGGTGTTCGGGTTGGCCTCCGACGCCACGTCCGGCACGGTGCGGTTGGTCAGGATGCCGCCCTGCCAGGACGGCCGGGGGTAACGCGTCGACATGCCGCCGCCGCTGCCCAGCCAGCCGCGCTCCGATGCGTAGACCCCGCCCGGCGCGGTCAGCCTGGTGCCGCCGACGCTGGTGTCGAGCGGGCTGGACGCCGGGTAGTCGACCGCTTTCACCTTGGCGCCGGACGCCGTCGGGATACAGCCCCGCGAACCGTCGTCACCTGAGGCGCTGAAGATGCTGATGCCCTCGGCGACGGCCTGGCTGAACGCGTTGTCGGTGGATGTCATCGTGGTCGGCGTGCTGTCCTGCTCGCAGCGGCCCCACGAGATGTCGACCACCGAGACCCGGTCCTGCGACACGATCAGGTTCGCCATGTCGATCTGGCCCTTGTCGGTGTTGGGTGCCTCGTAGATCAACTGGTTTGCCTGCGGCGCGACCCCGTGGATGAGTTCGCTGTCCAGTTCGACCTCACTCTCCCCGGCACCGGGATGGGTGTCGTAGTTCGCGCCGTCCACCGACACCGTCGTCGGAGCGGGACCGCTCAGCCCGTACTGCGTGTTGTAGGTGGACAGGTCGGTGGCCGAGTAGCCGTCGAACTCCCACAGCCCGACGGTCACACCCGTGCCGTTGGTGCCGACCTGGTTGTAGCGGTAGACGTTGTTGTAGGTGGTGGGGGACATGCCCCCGATCGGGCCGGTGCGCGGCCTGGTGGGTGGGGCGGGCGACCGCTCCGGCTGCCCGGCCGTCATGTTGGTCAGGCCGCTGACGCCCGACACGATGGGTGCCAGGCTCGCCGGCAGGGTGATCGCCGAGTCGTTGGCGAAGAACGTGTTACCGCCGACGGTGATGTTGCTCATCGTGGTGCCGAATGCCGCCGCCACCGTGGCCGCCGGGCCGGACGCGTCCACCACCTGGCGGTTGCCGCTGACCGTGGTCACGGTCAGCCCCTTGGACGTGAGGAACTTGCTCACCGCGTCCACGTCCGCCGTGGTCGGCCCGTACGCCGCGGCGAACTGGGCCGGGGTCAGGTAGTGGCCGTAGTCCTTGGTGCCGCGCGTGCTGACCGATGCGTTGAATGCCGCCAGCTGGTCGGTGTTGTGCAGGTTCAGGCTGACCCCCACCGAGATCTGTTGGGCTGACGGCACAGCGCTGGCCCGCTGCGCGCCGGTGAACGTGGGTGCGGCCGAGCCGGGGATCGTGACCATCGGTTGTGTCGCGGCCTGCGCGGCGCCGGTGGACACGACAGTGGCGGCGACCGCCGCTGTCAGAACAACTCCGATGACACCGATCCGGGCAGCACGGCGTCTTGCTCCGCCTGATGAATGAAACATCGTGCAGCGTTCCTCTCTAAAACAAAGATTTGTGGACACAACCCGTTCGCCCCGCTCCGGAAATGGGCAGGGGTCAGCACCCGCGTGTTCTGAAACCGCAGGGGTATTCGCACCCTGCTGCGCGGGTTTGATCGTTGTGGTGTCGGGTCCGCTGCAATGATGATTTTGGGCGACTCGCCAGCACACCGCCGAAAGTAGTGAGCTTGTAAAGGCAGGTGTGACGAGTATCACTGTAACTCAATGCTTGAACAGACAACAAAGGCCCGCCATGGCTACCGGACGTTCGTCCTGGTGGCCGTGGCGGGCCATTGCTTCATGTCGAAACGGTGACTACCAGATCTTTTCCAGCACTCGCATGATGTTTCCACCGGTCACCGCGATGATGTCCTCGTCGCTGTAACCGTGCTTGACCAACCAGCCGACGATGTTGAAGAAGTTCTCCGTCGGATTCTCCAGGCCGGACACGTATTCCACCGGCTCGTATTCCGGGCCGCTGTGCGCCTGGTGCACGCCGAGGTTCGCGGCGAAGATCTTGTGCAGTCCGACGTGGTCGCCGTACAGCGTGTCCGGGCCGAACGCGACGTGCTCGATGCCCATCAGTTCGACGCAGTACGTGAAATGGTCCATCACGGACTCGATGGTGTGCCGAGGGTGAGCGGGCGACAGCGATGTGTGTGGCGCCGCTTCGAGTCCGATCACGCCGCCGCTCTCCGCACACGCGCGCAGCACCGAGTCCGGCTTCATCCTCGGCGTCGGCCAGACCGAGCGGGCACCCGCGTGCGTGATGAGCACCGGCCGGTCGGAGTGCTCGAACGTGTCCAGGCACGTCTGGTCACCGGAGTGCGACACGTCGATCGCGATGCCGAGCGCGTTCATCCTGGCCACCGCGCGCTTCCCGAACACGGTGAGGCCGCCGTCGCCGCTCTCCTTCAACCCGGAGCCCAGACCGTTGGCCTCCGAGTAGGCGATGCCCATCTGCCGGATGCCCAACCCGTAGAGGATGTCGATCCGGTCGACCTCGTTCTCGATCGGGGTCGCCGCCTCCAGCGACAGCACGATCGCGACCTCGCCGTTCTCGTGTGCCTCCCGGATGTCGTCCAGGCCGTAGGCGATCCTGGCGTAGCGCTGGTGGGCGATGTCCGACCGGCGCATGCCCAGGTCGTAGATGATGTCGTCCCATTTCCAGCCGAACTTGCTGGTGACGCAGGCGGTGCCGTCCATCATGTTGTCGAACACCGCTGTCATGCCGGACCGGGCCAGGCCGACGTAGCTGGTGTGCTCCCGCCCCGTCCTGATGTACTCCCGGACCTGGTTCATGTCGGCCGGGAAGATCTGCGGGTGATCGTGCAGGCTGATGATGATGTTCTCGTCGATCAGCCGCTTCGTGCGCTCGATCTGCTGCTCGTCCAGTGCCATGTCGTGCAGCGGTACCCGGCCGAACTCCTTGGCGAGCGCGAACTCGTCGTAGTCCTCGCCCTTCTTCAGGTAGGAGAACGACGTGTACCCGTCGTACCGGGTGGGGCGGAATTCCACCGCGAACTCGTCGGAGTCGGCGTTGCTCATGCTGGCGTCGCCCTTCAGTTCGATCAGTGCAGGAGTCGATCTGTTGATCTCTGCGGGGATTCTTGCAAGTCGGGTGCCATCTGAGACGGCATCTGTCGAGGAGTATTGCTCAGTCGTTGGATGCCTGCAAGACTCATGTGGACCGAGGAGTTGACGATGACGCTTGAACGTTCGGCCACCGGGCCGGTCTTCTACCAGTGCCGAGGCGTGTTCGACGGCCTCGGCGACGGCATCCGGTTCGGCGACGGGCTACTCGTCGCCGATGGCAGGGTGACCGGCGTCGGACCCGCCGCCACGCTCGCCGGCGACGGCGTGCGCACCCAGGATCTCGGCGATGTCGTCGTCGTGCCCGGCTTCGTTGACGCGCACACCCACATCACGATCCGCCCCGGCGAGGGCGACCAGCACGGTCAGTTGGTGAAACCTGCCGCGTGGCAGACGATCCGCGGCGTGCCGAACCTGCGCCGGATGCTGTTGTCCGGCGTGACGACGGCCCGGATCATGACCGAGGAACACGACATCGACTACGAGTTCCGCGACGCGATCGCCAAGGGCGAGGTGGTCGGCCCCCGACTGCGGGTGGCCGGTCCGGGACTGAGCCCACCCGGTGGCCACGGCAGCGCCGCAGGCGGCGTGGCCGGTGTCGGGCCGCTGCGCGAAGCGGTGCGCAAACGGGCCGAGCGTGGCGCCGACCACATCAAGATCTTCACCACCGGCGGTGTCTCGTCGGTCAACTCGTCGCTGGCCGAGTCGAACTACTCCGGCGAGGAGATCGCGGCCATTGTGGACGAGGCGGCCAAGGCGGGCCTGCGGGTGTCCTCGCACGCGCACGGCGGACCCGGCGTCGACCTGGCCGTGGCCAACGGTGTGCTCTCGATCGAGCACGGAGCGCTGCTGGACGAGCACAACATCGCCGCGATGGTCGAGCACGACACGTGGCTGGTGCTGACCAACACGATCCTGTTCCACCCCGAGGGGATCGAGCAGGGTGACGCCAAGGTTCCGCAGATCATGGCGAAGGTGCTGGAGGCACGCGAGTTCGCGGCCGGCAACGCGGCCAGGATCAGGGCGGCGGGCATCCGGTTCGCGCTGGGCACCGACTCGATGCACGGGCTCTACGGCTACGAACTGGTCTGGCTGGTCGAGCACGGCTGGACCCCGCTGGACGCGTTGACGGCGGCCACCCGGCACGGCGGCGAACTGATCGGCGAGCCGGACACCGGCGTGCTGCGCGAGGGCGCGCGGGCCGACTTCGTGGTGCTGCCCGACGATCCGCTGCGGGACATCTCCGTGGTGCGGCGCGTCAGCGACGTGTACCTGGCAGGTCAGCGGATCGCCGCATGACCGAGCTTGCGAGGTCATCAGAGAACACAGGCTTCCCGGTCAGGGCCGTGCCGAGCGCCAGCGAGGTGCGGTCATGACCCTCCAGGTCGACGGGGAACGACTGCGCAGGGACATGGCCGACCTGGCCGGGATCGGCGCGCTGGACACGGGTGGCATCAGCAGGACCGCGTACTCGGCGGCGGACGACGCAGCCCGCAGGTGGTACGCCGACCGGTGCGCAGAAGCAGGCCTCGACCTGCGGCTGGACGGCCTCGGCAACATGGTCGCGCAGGCGCCGAGCACCTCGACGGCCACTCCCGTGTGGACCGGTTCGCACATCGACACCGTGCCCCACGGCGGCGCGTTCGACGGTGCGCTGGGCACAGTCGCTGCGCTGGAGTGTGTGCGCCGTATCGCCGAGTCCGGTGTCGAGTTGAGTCGGCCGCTGTGCGCTGTGGTGTTCTCCGACGAGGAGGGCAACTACGGTCACCTGCTCGGCTCCCGAGGCCTGTCGCACGGCTACACCGCCGAGCAGTTGGCCGCGCTGACCGGGCGGGACGGCGACCGGCTGGTGGACGCGCTGGCCGGCTGGGGCTGGGCCACCGGCGAGCCGACCGCGACCAGGATCGAACCGGGCAGCGTGCACGCGTTCGTCGAACTGCACATCGAGCAGGGACCGACGCTGGAGGCCAGCGGCACCGACATCGGTGTCGTGACGTCCATCGTCGGCCTCGGTGGTGCGGTGGTGGAGTTCACCGGCCGGGCCGACCACGCAGGCACGACGCCGATGCCGTTGCGCAGTGACGCACTGCTGGCCGCGGCCACGTTCCTCACCCAACTGCCCGAGGTGGCGGCGACTGTCGGGCCGAACTCGGTGGTGACCTGCGGGTTGCTGCGGGTCGAGCCTGGTGGTGCGAACGTGGTGCCCGGCGTCGCCGCGGTCACGCTGGACTTCCGTGATCCGGACCGGGACCGGCTGGCCACGCTGACCCGGGAGATCGCGCGGGCGGCGGACGGTGCCGCCGCGGCCACCGGCGTCACGGTGGCGTGGCGGCCGGACGAGCCGATCGACCCGATGCCGCTGGCTGGGCCGATCCAGTCGGTGATCCGGGACGCTGCCGTGGAACTGGGCCTGAGCCAGGTCGCGATGCCGTCCGGCGCGGGGCACGACTCGCAGAACATGGCACACATCGCGCCCACCGGCATGGTGTTCGTGCCGAGCAAGAACGGCCGCAGTCATTCACCCGCCGAGCACACCGAGTTCGCCGCTGTGCGCAACGGTGCCAACGTGCTGCTGTCCACTGTGCTCACGTTGGCAGCGCACTGAATCGAGCCACCTGGGTTACGTGAATGTTGCGCGCCGGTCAGGCGCAGGAGTCCAGCGCACAGCCTTTACATCATGCAGGAATCATGCAAAGGTTCCGATATGAACGACGCGACACCGCCGATCCGGCTCGACGAAGTCGACCGGCGGATTGTCGCGGCCCTGCAGGCCGATCCCCGGGGATCATGGGCGCAGCTGGCCGGTGTCGTCGGTGTCTCCGAGACCACCGTACTGCGTCGCGCGCAACGCCTTCGGGAGACCGGCGCGCTGATCGTCGTCGCTGCCCCCGATCCATTGCGCTGCGGCTTCGGCCAACCGGTGCTGTTGCAGTTCCGCACCGTGCCCGGCGAGGCGGCCAAACTGGCCCACTACCTGTCCGAGCGGCAGGACGTTCGCTACGCATCGCTGCTCACCGGCAGCCGGGACGTGATGTGCGAGCTGATCGCGCCGAACCAGCGCTACCTGAGCCAGGTGCTGATGTTCGACCTGCCGCGCACCGGTTCGGTGCTCAGCACCACGACCGACGTCGTACTCAAGCGCTTCAAGACCAAGGACCAGTGGAGCCACGAACTGCTGGCGCCACGGGCACATCCGGTGGTGGAGCCGGAACCGGTCACGCTCGCAGCGGACAGGACCAGCCCGCTGGACGACATGGACATGCGGCTGCTGGCCGCACTGCGCCAGGACGGCAGGCGCAGTTACGCCGACCTGTCGCACGACCTCGGCCTGAGCGAGACCGCCATCGCGCGGCGGGTGAACGCGCTCGCGTCGTCGAATCGGCTGTACTTCGTCGCGATGGTGGATCCGGGAGCGCTCGGCTTCGAGTTCGAGGTCATCGTGCACCTGCGGGTCGAGCCGTCGGCGATCGAGTCCATCGCGATCTCGCTGGCGACCATGTCCGAGGTCCGCTACGTTTCCGCGACCACCGGCCACAGTGACCTGACCTGTGACGCCATCTTCCTGAACACGGAAGCACTCTACGAGTTCGTCACGCACACCGTGGGCAGCATGCGCGGTGTCCGGGACATCGAGGTCGACGTGGTACTCGAATCGCTCAAGCGCGAGTACCGGTACCCGCTGTTCCAACCGGAGTCCGCGACCAGGGGACAACGGCTCGTGGTCGGCGACGGTGCCACCGGCACCGCGTCGGCCGCCAAGGCAACCAGGAAGCAGGCGAACCCGAACAGGAACCGGGTTCGTCCGGCAACGACCAAGTAGCGGTTCGCCGCCCAGCTCTTTTCCGTACGACGAGTGTCCCCAGCGTAGGGCGAGCCTCACACATCCGTTCACCTGACCGACGCCAGACACAGGTCTGGCTCGTCCGATCCGGAGGCGATCATGGCCATGCCAAGAACCGGCAGGCGCACCTTCCTCAAGGGGTTGGGCGCGACAGCCGCAGCGGCGTTCGCGGTGCCCATCCTCGAATCCTGCGCAGGCGGTACGTCCACATCGGTCGGTGGTGCCAAGCCGACCGGCGGCAAGCCCGTCAAGGGCGGCTCCGCCACACTGGCCATTGAGGACAACCCGGTGAACATGGACCCGGCGGACGGCCAGCTGTACTCGTCGCTGCAGGTGTACCAGAACATCTTCAGCGAACTGCTCGAAGTGGACTCGAACTTCAACTTCAAGCCCAACCTGGCCCACTCCTGGCAGCAGGAGGACGAGCAGACCTGGCTGTTCCACCTGGTGGACAACGCGGTGTTCCACAACGGCGAGCCGTTCACCGCGGCCGACGTGGCCTACACCGTGCAGCGGATGAAGCCCAAGGCACTCGGGCCGTACCTGTCGTTCTTCTCCGACGTCGAGGTCGTCGACCCGCACACCTGCCGCATCCACCTGTCCAAGCCGTACGGGCCGATGGAGGCCACCATGGCCAGTCTGGTGGACATCACCAACGAGAAGGCCATCAACTCCGGTGATCCCAAGCAGACAGCCATCGGCACCGGCCCGTACAAGCTGACCGACTGGGTGAAGGGCAGCCACGTCACGCTGTCCCGGTGGGACAAGTACTTCAAGTCCGACCGGCCCTACCTGGACCAGGTCACGTTCCAGTCGGTCGGCGACGACACCGTGCGGCTGACCGGCCTGCAGACCGGGCAGTTCGACTGGATCCAGGCGGTCCCGCCGCAGCAGTCGGCCGGCCTGCAGAGTTCGGGGAACCTGCGGCACACCGGCAAGGGCGCCTACTTCCCCTACCTGGCACTGTTCAACACGACGGCGGCGCCGTTCAACGACATCAAGGTCCGGCAGGCGGTCAACTGGGCCGTCGACCGTTCGGAGATCGTCAAGCTGGCGTTCTTCGGCACGGCGGCCGAGGCCACCGAGGCGGTGTCGGCGCCCAACCCGTTCTACAGTGGCCAGAACCCCTACCAGGGCGGCCCGAACCTGGACAAGGCCAAGTCGCTGATGAGCCAGGCAGGCGTGTCCAACGTCGACGTGTCGGTCCTCGTGCAGCAGGAGGTGCCCGTCTACACGGCCATCGCCCAGGTGCTCCAGTCGCAACTGGCCAAGATCGGCATCAACCTGCACCTGCAGACGGCGTCCTCGGCGCAGTACTTCGGCCTGATGGCCAGCCAGAAGTACGGCATGGCGATGACGTACTTCAGCGCGTCGCTGGACCCCGCACTGACCTACTACCTGCTCGGCTACTCGACGTCCGGCTTCAACCTGGCCGCGTACAAGAGCGCGCGACTGGACTCCGAGTTGACGAAGTTCACCTTCGAGGCCGACCAGAAGGTGCGCAAGCAGGTCTACCCGGGACTGGTGAACGCGTTCGCCGAGGAGTCGCCGTTCATGTTCCTGGCCAACCAGCAGCAGCAGTACTGGACCAACGGCTCTACATTCGGTGCGGAGGTCCTGCCGTCGCTGGAGATTCGGGTCGAGGACATGTGGAAGGCCTGACGTGCCGGCGGCGCGGGAGGCCAAAGCGAAGCGCCATCATGCCTGACATTCGGAGGAGGTAGGTGGTCGGATGATCACGCGTCGTCTGCTGCTCACGATTCCGATCCTGGTCGGCACAGCGGTGATCGTGTTCCTGATCCTGCGGCTGGTGCCCGGTGACCCTGCTGGTGCCATTCTCGGCGCCAACGCGACGCCGGCCCAGATCCGTCAGGTCCGCATCGACCTCGGCCTGGACCGGCCGATCTGGCAGCAGTTCGGGTCCTGGCTGTCCGGTGTGGTGCGGGGCGACTTCGGCCACGACTACATCACCAACCAGTCCATCACGTCCGAGATGGCCGACCGCCTGCCGGTCACGGCGGAACTGGCCGGGTTCGCGTTCGTGCTGGCCGTCGTCGTCGCGGTGCCACTCGGCGTGATGGCGGCCGTGCGGCGCGGCGGCTGGGTGGACGGCATCGTCCAGGCGATCAGCGTGATCACCATCGCGGTGCCGGACTTCGTGTTCGGCATCCTGGGCATCCTGCTGTTCTCGCTGGTGCTCGGCATGTTCCCGGCGTCCGGCTTCGCGCCGCTGGGCACATCGGTCGCGTTGAACCTGCACTCGCTGGTACTGCCGGCCGTGTCGCTCGCGCTCGGCCTGGCAGGCGTGCTGGCCAGGGTGACGCGGTCGGCCATGCTCGACGTGCTGCACTCCGACTACGTGCGGTTCGCGCGGGCCAACGGCATGAGCGCGGCGGCGGTGGTGTTCAAGTACGCGCTGCGCAACGCCGCCATACCGATCGTCACCGTGGCCGGGCTCCAGGTCGGCTACCTGCTCGGCGGCACGGTCGTCGTCGAGCAGTTGTTCTCGATTCCCGGTGTCGGGCAACTGGTCGTGCAGGCGATGCTCAACCGGAACTACCCGGTCGTGCAGACGTGTGTGCTGATCTTCGTGCTCGCCTTCATCCTGGTGAACCTGATCGCCGACCTGCTGTACGCGATACTGAACCCGAAGATCAGGAAGGCGGCCTGATGACCCTGCCGGACCTGACACCGTCCGCCGACACGGCAGGCGGTCCACCGCCTCGGCGCGGCATCTCGCTGCGCATGCTGGCGCACAACAAGAGCCTCACCGCGGGCGCGATCCTGATCTTCGTCGTGCTGGCGGTCGGCATCCTGATACCGCTGCTGAAGCCGGGCCAGGCCACCGCACTGCACCCGAACGCGTCCCTGGCCTCGCCGGGCGGGTCCTATCTGATCGGTGCCGACCAGTTCGGCAGGGACCTGCTGACCAGGGTCGCCCAGGGCTACCGGATCTCGCTCGCGGTGTCGGCGGGTTCGGTCGCGCTGGCCCTGATCCTGGGCATCCCGATCGGACTGGTCGCGGCCACCGGCTCGCCGCTGCTGGGCGGCATCATCATGCGGCTGCTCGACGTGCTGATGGCGTTCCCCGCGCTGCTGCTGGCCATCGTGGTGGTCGCCATCTTCGGGCCGGGCACGCTGGTGCTGCTGCTGGCGATCGGCATCGTCTACACACCGATCGTGGCCAGGGTGATGCGGGCCGCGGCGCTGGAGACCAGCAGGGACAGCTTCGTGGACGCGGCCAGAGCGCGGGGCGCGTCCTACTGGCGGCTGGTGTTCCGGCACATCGTGCCGAACAGCATGGGACCGGTGATCGTGCAGGCGTCCATCCTGATGGGTGTCTCCGTCCTGCTGGAGGCTGCGCTGAGCTTCATCGGGCTCGGCGTGCAGCCGCCGACGCCGTCGCTCGGTCTGATGTTGTCCACCGGCCGGGACTTCATGTCGTCATCGCCGTGGGTGGTGGCCGATCCCGGTATCGCGATCCTGATCATGGTGGTCGGGTTCACCCTGGTCGGTGACGGCCTGCGGGACTGGCTGGACCCGAGGAAGCGGGCGATCGCGCGATGACGGCACTACTGGCGGTCCGCGACCTGGACGTGCGCTACGGCGGCGCGCAGCGGTTGGCCGTGCGGGAACTGGAGTTCACCCTGGACCCCGGCGAGGTGCTCGGCGTCGTCGGTGAGTCGGGTTCCGGCAAGACCACCCTGGGCCTCGCACTGCTCGGCCTGCTGCCGGAAGGTGCGACAGCAACCGGCAGCGTGAGCTTCGACGGCGTGGAACTGCTCGGCGCCACCGAGAAGCGGCTGCGGCCGCTGCGCGGCACCCAGCTGTCCACGATCATGCAGAACGCGGCCACCGCGCTGAACCCGTGCTTCACCATCGGGTCGCAGATGACGGCATTGCTGCGCAGACACCGCAAGATGTCCCGGTCGGCGGCTCGGGCCGAGACGGTGGACTGGCTGCGCAAGGTCGGCATCCCGTCGCCGGAGACCCGGCTGCGGGCCTACCCGCACCAGCTGTCCGGCGGCATGAACCAGCGCGTGGTGATCGCGATGGCACTGGCGCTGAACCCGAAACTGGTGGTCGCCGACGAGCCGACCTCGGCGTTGGACGTCACAGTGCAGGCCGCAGTGCTGCGACTGCTGCGCACCCTGATCGACGACTCGGCCAGCGCGATGGTGCTGATCACCCACGACCTCGGCGTCGTCGCCCAGTTGTGCAGCAAGGTCATCGTGATGAACGGCGGGGCAGTGGTCGAACGTGGTCCGGTCGCCGAGCTGATGACCAAGCCGAAGGACGCCTACACGAAGCGCCTACTGGCCTCCCTGCCGGCACGGCGCGCCGAGGTGACCGCATGACCGAACCACTGCTGACCGTGACCAACCTGCGCAAGGAGTTCCACCGCACCGGCGCCCCGCACGTGGTGGCCGTGCGGGACGTCAGCCTCACTGTGAACGTCGGCCAGACGGTGGCCGTGGTCGGCGAGTCCGGCTCCGGCAAGAGCACGCTGGGCAGGATGATCCTCGGCCTCGCGCCGCCGACCAGCGGCACCATCCGGTTCGACGGTCAGGAGATCACCCAGCTGACCGGCAGGGCGCGCCGGGCGCTCTCCCGGGACATCCAGGTGATCTTCCAGGACCCGTACGCATCGCTGAACCCGCGCCAGCGGGTCGAGGACACCATCCGTGAGCCGCTGGACATCCACCGGGTCGGCACGCCCGACGAGCGGCGGGATCGGGTGACCGAGCTGATGGAGCGGGTCGCGCTGCCGGCCAGGTACCGGCGGGTCTATCCGCACGAGTTGTCCGGTGGCCTGCGGCAGCGTGTCGGCATCGCGACCGCGCTCGCGTTGCGGCCCAAGGTGATCGTGGCCGACGAGCCGGTGTCCGCGCTGGACGTGTCGGTGCAGGCGCAGATCCTGGACCTGCTGGCCGAACTGCAGCGCGAGACGTCGGTGGCGTTCCTGTTCATCTCGCACGACCTCGGCGTCGTGCACCAGATCAGTGACCGGGTCGCCGTGCTGTGCCAGGGTGAACTGCTCGAAGAGGGCCCTGTGGAGACGGTGTACTCGGCGCCGCAGCACCCGTACACGAAGGCACTGCTGACAGCCATCCCGCCTGCCGATCCTTCTGTGGCGTTCGAGCCGATCACCATCGGTGAGTCGCGGCCGCTGCCGGAGAACGATCCGGGCTGCCGGTTCCGGCAGCGCTGCTGGCTGGCCGAGGACATCTGTTTCACCGCGAACCCGGAGTTGACGCTCCGGCCGTCCGGCGTCTCGGCCCGCTGCCACGTCAGCGAGCGGGCGCCGGAACACTGGTTCACCGAAGCGACGCCGGCCAGAGTGGGGGAGAGCTGATGGCACGAATCGCCTACTACGGCGCGGGTGGATCACCGTTCAACCACGCCGCGATCCTGACGGCGGCCGGGCACGAAGCCAGGTTCGTGTTCCCGCAGGACATCCTGGCAGGCGCGCTGGAGTCGTTCGACGCCTTCGTGATGCCGGGCGGCGGCTACCGGGCCATGCAGGGCCAACTCGAACCGCTGGGTCGGGCGGGCTGCCGGGCGATCCGGGAGTACGTCGAGGCGGGCGGCATGTACATCGGCTCGTGCGCCGGCAGCTACGACGCGGCCACCGTGCCGGCGCGGTTCCTGGAGACCTGCCCCGAGCAGGCCGACCTGTGCCTGCTGGACGCGCGGGTGTGGAACGACGGCGACTCGCTGCTCGGCGTCATCCAGTCGCCCGGCATCGGCGTGCTGGTGGCCGAGAACGCCGATCCCGACCACCCCGTGATGGCGGGCATCGGGCCGGAGTTCCGCATCACCCACTACAACGGGCCGCTGTTCACCGGTGGCCACGCGCTGGCCAGGGTGACCGGGCACACCGCCGACTTCACGCCTGCCGAGGACTTCCTCGGTGCCGGCCACCGGCCGTACCTGGTGGACGACGCCATCAGAGCCGGCGTCGCCAACATCGTGGCGGGGCCGCACGGCGCCGGCCGGGTCGTGCTGTTCGGCTCACACCCGGAGTTCGGCTCGTCGCTGGCCATGGACGACGTGACCGACACGGCCCGACTGCTGGTCAACGCCGTCGTGTGGCAGCTGGCCGAGACCGGTGACGTGGCCCGCCCGCACCGTCCGGTGTGGATGGACAAGGCGGTGCCGGACGACGTGCGCGCCGCCGATCTGGCCGCGTTGCCGGGCCTCGTGCAGCGGATCACCGACGGCTGCGCCGCCCTGGCCAAGCGGACCGACGACGCGCCGTGGCTGGCCGGGAACGCCGCCATGTCGGTGTTCGGCCTGCCGCCGGTGGACATCTGGACGGCGGCGGTGCGGCGGATTCCGGAACTCGCGGCCGAGGCGGCTGCCGGTGCCGCCGGGTTGGCACCCGAGGTACTCAGCTTCCGGCCGCCGGAGAACTGGGTGGTGGACGGCGGTTTCCACGGCGTCGCCGCACTGCTCGAACAGGCGGCCGACATGATCGTCGCGGCAGGGACGACGTGGCTGCACGACTGGCCTGGGCCGGCCGAGGACGCCTACGACCATCTGCGGGACAGCCCGTACCACCTGGTGGCCGGTTCCTACCTGGCCGCGCTCGGCCGGGTGGCCTCGGCCGCCCTCCTGGTCAGGCCGGTGTCAGCGCTGCGGTGAACGCCGCTTCCAGCACCTGGGCCGACACCCTCGCCACCTCGTCCGGGGTACGGTTGAAGTCGCCGGCCAGGGCTTGTGTGGTGAAGGCGGACAGGTGCACGGCGACGGCATCGGTCAGCCACATCGGTGGCTGACCCTGGCCGCCCCTGGCCTGCCAGATGCGGGACGTGACGCCGACCGCGAACTGTTTGCGGCTCTCCCGCCGCTCGGCCGCCGCGACGGCCAGTTCACCGGAGAGTTCGGCCGGTTCGACGGCGGCCAGTTCCCAGTAGACCCGGCCGTTGCCCGCGTTGAGCCGGTGCGTGACCAGCAGCAGGTCCACCAGCCAGGCTCGCAGGTCGTCGCCTTCCGGCGCGGTCGGCAGTTGCAGCGTGTAGCGGCGCACGCCCTCCTTGATGGCCTCGGCGAACAGGCCGTCGCGGGTGGTGAAGTGCCGGAACACGGTGCGCCGGTTGACGCCTGCCGCCTCGGCCACGTCGTCCACCGTGGCCGCGAAACCACGCTGGGCCAGCACGATCCTGGCGGCACGGAGGATCCGCGATCGGGCCACGTCGCGCTGCTGGTCGGCGAGCGGCGTCGCTTGCTCCGTGTCACTCATGGGTGACATGATGGCACTGGCCAGTGGCACAAGTACATTCGGAGCGGGTATGGACAAGGCAGCCATCCAGCGGAAGTACTTGGCGGAGCGCGACAAGCGGCTCCGCCCGGACGGCAACGACCAGTACCTGCGGCTCACCGGCCAGTTGGCGCACTACCTCGACGATCCGTACACCCCGCTGGTGGAGCGCGAGCCGGTCACCGACCACCGGACGGTCGTGTTCATCGGTGGCGGCTTCGCGGGCCTGGTCACCGGCGCGCGGCTGAAGGAGGCAGGCGTCCAGGACGTGTGCGTCATCGAGAAGGGTGGCGGCTTCGGCGGTGCGTGGTACTGGAACCGCTATCCCGGCGCGCAGTGCGACACGGCTGCGTTCGTGTACATGCCGCTGCTGGAAGAAACCGGTCACATGCCGACCGAGAAGTACGCGCACGGCCCGGAGATCCTGGAACACTGCCAGCGCATCGGCAAGCACTACGGATTGTATGACGACGCCCTGTTCCACACCGAGGTCACGGATCTGGAATGGGACGACACCCGGTCCCGCTGGATCGTCCGCACCAATCGGGGCGACAACTTCACGGCGCAGTTCGTCGCCATGGGCACCGGTCCGCTGCACGTGCCGAAACTGCCCGGCATTCCCGGTATCCCGCTGTTCCTCGGCAATTCGTTCCACACCAGCCGTTGGGACTACGAGTACACCGGCGGTGACCCGGCGGGCGCCCCGATGACGAAGCTGGCCGACAAGCGGGTCGCCGTCATCGGCACCGGAGCCACTGCTGTGCAGTGTGTGCCGCATCTGGCGCGGGCGTGCGACGAGTTGTTCGTGTTCCAGCGGACACCGTCCTCGGTCGACGTCCGGAACAACCAGCCGACCGACCCTGACTGGTTCGCCGACATCGCGACGCCCGGCTGGCAGCAGCGCTGGCTGGAGAACTTCACCGCCAACCAGACGCGGGGCATGGCGGCGGAGGACCTGGTGATGGACGGCTGGACCGACATCGCGCGGCGGATGCGCGCCAAGATCATGGCGCTGCCACCGGAAAGCCTCACCCCGGCGACAATGCTGGCGGCCTTCGAGGACTCCGACTTCGAGAAGATGGAGGAGATCCGTGCCCGTGTGGACACCATTGTCGACGACGCGGACACGGCGACGAAACTCAAGGCCTGGTACCGCCAGTTGTGCAAGCGGCCGTGTTTTCACGACGAGTACCTACAGGCCTACAACGTGCCGGGCACACACCTGATCGACACCGACGGCAGGGGCGTCGAGCGGATCACGGCGAACGGTGTCGTCGCGAACGGTGTGGAGTACGAGGTCGACTGTGTCATCTACGCGTCCGGCTTCGAGGTCGGCACCGACCACACCAGCAGGACCGGCTACGACATGACCGGCCGGGACGGCGTGAAGCTGTCCGAGTACTGGGCCGACGGCATGCGCACCCTGCACGGCATCCACGTGCACGGCTTCCCGAACGCCTTCATCGTGCAGCCTACGCAGGGCGCGAACCTGATCTCCAACGTCCCGCACAACGTGGTCGAGTCCGGCCGCACGATCGCGACAGTGATCAAACACGCGCTGGACAACGGTTTCGACCAGGTCGAGGTCGGCAAGCAGGCCGAGGACGCCTGGATCGAACTGCTGCTGTCCGGCATCGGCATGGTGAGGTCGCCGGACTGCACGCCCGGCTACTACAACAACGAGGGCATCGACCCGGGACCGGCGGCACGGCTGCGGGTCGGGCACCCGCAGGGGCCGATGGCCTACTTCACCTACATCGACGAGTGGCGCAGTGCCGGCACGTTCGACGGCGTCGAGTTCCGCTCAGCCCCTGCGTGACTCGACGGCCGTCAAGAACTGTTCGAAGATGTCGGCGGGCGGCGGCATCCACTGGGTCATCAGAACGGCGACCAGGTCGTCGGCCGGGTAGGTGAACCAGAGGGTGCCCAGTCCACCGCCCCAGCCATATCGGTTGGGTTCGACGCCGACGCCGAGTCCCCAGCCACTGTCGCCGAGGAAGATCGGTGCCGCGTCGGATGCCGCTCGCAGTTCCGGTGTCAGCGTGTCCGTCGTCATGGCCGCGACCGACTGGCCGGACAACACCGGGTCGCCATCGGCCATGAGCATTCGTGCGAACCTCAACATGTCATCCACTGTGGACACCAGGCCACCCGCGGCATCCGGGAAGCTGGGCGGCCTGGCCCATCGACTGTCCGGTGAGCCATCGAACAGTTGGCCGTCTGCGGTGTAGGCCGGTGGCAGTCGGTGCAGATCGGCGGCCGGGACGGTGAAACCGGTGTCCACCATGCCCAGCGGCCCGAGTACCCGATCCTGGAGCACAGCGGCCAGCGGCATGCCCGCCGCTCTGGCGATGACCACTCCCAGTACCGAGAACGCCAGGTCGTACCGCCACCGTTCACCCGGTTGGTCCATCAGTGGCAGGGTGCGCAAGCGCCGCAGCCACTCGTCCGGATCGAGCGGCATCGACGGGTCC